>CANGOE010000008.1 GCA_947455455.1 Hyphomicrobiales bacterium | reverse complement strand
GCGGTGTCGATGACCTTGTCGGCATCAACGCCGAGATGTTCGATTACGATTTTTTTCACGCGGGCTGCGATATCGCTCATGTCATTCCCTCATAAAAGAGAGCGGCCATCTGTGACAGCCACTGTTGGTATCATTGTCAACGCATCACGCGCTGATTATCAGAAAACACACATCCGGCAAGACACGATCAAAGCATGGCACGTCCGTCACATGATTATGCACCATGAAATGGCCGCACCGGAGTTGGGCAACAAGCACAGGCTTGGAGCTTCAGTCCCCCCGAACCGGAAGTGAGGGGTTGGTATCATACTTCCAAATGCAATGCGAGAGGGTGAATGCACCCTTAACAAAACAATCGTTTTGGGCTTAACCCGTTCAAATCATTGCCATTCCGCCGTTTACATGCAAAGTCTGGCCTGTAACATAAGATGCTTCTTGGCTGGCAAGATACACAACAGAGGCCCCGATCTCGTCCGGAGTGCCCAATCGATTGGCTGGAACCGAGGTTAAAATCGTCTCTTTTTGCTTGTCATTGAGCACATCGGTCATCGGTGTCGAGATAAAACCGGGCGCCACGCAATTCACAGTTATATTTCGGCTGGCAACTTCCGCCGCCAGAGCTTTCGACATGCCGACCAGCGCCGCTTTGGAGGCGGCATAGTTGGCTTGTCCGGGATTGCCCGTGGTGCCCACCACCGAAGTGATCGAGACAATACGACCCCAACGCCGTTTCATCATGCCTTTGATGGCCGAACGGGACAGGCGGAATGCCGCATCCAGATTGACGCGCAAGACCAGATCCCAATCCTCGTCTTTCATCCGCATGAACAGGCCGTCGCGTGTCAGACCGGCATTGTTGACCAGAATATCGAGACTGCCCATCGCGACTTCAGCCGCAGGCACCAGCGCTTCGACGCTGGCGGGGTCGGAGAGATCGGCAGGGCATACAAAGGCACGCTCACCCAACTCATGCGCCAGCGCCTCCAGCACGTCCTTGCGGGTGCCGGAAAGGGCCACAGTTGCGCCCTGCTGGTGCAAGGCACGGGCAATAGAGCCGCCGATCCCGCCTGTCGCACCGGTGACCAGTGCGGTTTTACCTGTCAGATCAAACATGGATTTATCCTCTCTCAAACGCCCAAACGGGCCCGTTGGGCGGCAATATCATCAGGCGAACCGATGGAAAAGCCTTCCGCAGTGTCAGCAATCCGCTTGACCAGACCGCTCAGCACCTTTCCCGCACCGATTTCGGCAAAGGCGGTGACCCCTTCGCCCGCCATGGAGGCAATGCTTTCGCGCCAACGCACCGTGCCGGTCACTTGAGCCACCAGACCATCGCGGATCGCCTGTGGATCGGACACAGCCGCCGCATGCACATTGGCAAACAGGGGTACTGCAGGGGCTTTGATATCGACAGAGGCCAGCGCCTCGCGCATCGCCTCGGCCGCAGGGGCCATCAAGGCGCAATGGAACGGTGCGGATACGCTCAACAACAAAGCACGGCGCGCCCCCTTGGCCTTGGCGATCTCCACAGCGCGGTCAATGGCCGCTTTGGTGCCTGAAATCACCACCTGCCCGCCGCCATTGTCATTGGCGGCCTGACACACGTCCCCCTGGGCCGCTTCGGCGGCCACAGCGGCGGCCGCTTCGAAATCGAGTCCGAGCAGAGCCGCCATCGCGCCTTCACCGGGGGCGACGGCCTTTTGCATGGCATTGCCGCGAATCCGCAACAGGCGGGCTGTATCGGCCAGCGTAAAACTGCCCGCCGCCGCAAGGGCTGAATATTCGCCCAGTGAATGGCCTGCAACATAGCGGGCATGTTTGGCGAGCGAAAAGCCGGTTTCGGTTTCCAGCACCCGCATCACCGCCATGCTCACCGCCATCAAGGCAGGCTGGGCATTGGCGGTCAGGGTCAGGTCCCCTTCCGGCCCCTCGAAAATCAACTGCGAGAGCTTTTGCGACAGCGCCTCATCCACCTCGTCAAACACCGCACGGGCCACTTTGAACTGCTCGGCCAACGCCAAACCCATGCCGACAGCCTGACTGCCCTGCCCCGGAAATGTCAAAGCCAATGGTGATGTGGCCTGTGTCATGATGATCCTCGTTCTCGTTTGACCCGTTATGCCAAGCGACCCGATCCGGTTAAGGAGGGCCTTTGGCACGTAAAATAAATTTATTCATTCCACTTTGTCGATTACGGTCTGATTCGGTAGATATTATGAGTGGGAAAGCACCAAATGCGCATCGCGACATGGAACGTCAATTCGATCCGGCAACGATTGGACCACCTGACCCGCTGGTTGGGCGAGGCCCAACCCGATATCTTCTGCCTGCAGGAATTGAAGTGCATGGATGATGCCTTTCCGGCCGGTGACATCGAGGCTCTGGGCTATAATGTCGCCGTCAGTGGCCAGAAAACCTTCAATGGTGTGGCCATTCTCTCCAAAATGCCGATGGAAGACATCCGCATCGGTCTGCCCGGCGATGCGGACGACCTGCAAGCCCGTTATATCGAAGCCGTTGTCTCCCATTCTAAAGGCGTCGTGCGTGTCGCCTCGATCTATCTGCCCAATGGCAACCCGCTCGGCACCGAGAAATTCCCGTATAAGCTGTCATGGATGGACCGTCTGATCACCCATGCCAAGGGTTTGCTCGAATTGGAGGAAACTCTGGTGCTGGCCGGTGATTATAATGTCATCCCGACCCCGCTGGATGCCCGCCACCCGGAAAAGTGGGTCAATGATGCGCTGTTCCAACCCGAAAGCCGCGAGAGGTTTCAGACCCTGAAAGCGCTTGGCCTGACCGACAGCGTGCGGCAATGCCTGCCGGATGAGCCTGTCTATACATTCTGGGATTATCAGGCGGGAGCCAGACAGCGCAATGACGGGATCAGAATTGACCATCTGTTATTGTCACCCGAAGCCACCTCGACACTGGCGGGCGTGCGGATCGACGAGCATGTGCGCGATTGGGAAAAGCCATCCGACCATGTGCCGGTGGTGATCGACCTGACACTGTAACAAAGGGTTACTGTTTGTGTTTGCTGTGCTGTTCGAGATAGCTCGTAGCGGCCAGTCTGTCGGTATCGGCTGCAACAGCCATGGCCTCGTCGTAAAGGGTAATCACCCAACCATCACGCTCGGGATTGGCGGCATTTTTGGCCACCGAGAGCCACATCAGGCCGCGCGCCCGTTGCAACATGCCTCCCTGCCCGCTGAACAGCAAATGGCCCAGCATGGCTTGCGATTGCACATGGCCTTTTTCAGCCGAAAGATTGAACCAGCGTAACGCCTGCCGTGGATCCTTGTTGCCGCCAACGCCTTCCAGCGTCAAACGGCCCAGACTGTATTGGGCATCGGGATCACCGAACCAGGTTGCGGCATAGGCAAACACTTCACGCGCCCGCTCGGCATTGGCTTTGACATAGGTATTCGGTATCCCCTCCAGATAAAGCGTACCCATGGCCACAAAGGCATTGGCAACAAAACGGGCATTGGGGGAATCAGGGGTCTCGTCCGCATAATCATTGCAGATTTTGGAAAAGTGCTCGAAGGCTTTCAGCTTGTTGATGCTGACCCCGTCACCATCGGCATACATGCGACCGACTTTCCATTCCGCCATCGCATGACCGTGACCGGCGGCATATTCCAGCGCCTTCAAGGCACTGCTTTTGTCGCCGTTGTTATATTGGGTCATGCCAAGCCGGAAGGCTTCTGACACTGTTTTGAAGGGGCCGGAAATCACCGGGACATTGGTGGGCGCAGGCGAGGCATCAAGCGCAAAAGAAACAGAAACCGCCATACTGCCGGAGCAGACACAGCACAGGCCATAAAAAGCCGTTCTGATCAACTTAGAAGCCATGGTGTTTGAAAAATCCCGAGGCCAATAGCAATAGGCTTAAACCGTCCGGTCTTGATCGCATCATCTGCAAATCCGAAGCCATTGAACAAACCCGTTTCCTGACGAAGCAGAACCCTGCCTCACACCCGTTTCAATACCGTCACATCAGCCCGCTATGAAGCGGATCTTGCCGTTCTGGTTAATGCCCCACAACTCGTGCCGATTTGTGGCAGGATTTCGGCAAAAGTCGTCAAAGCCAACAGATTTGTGGTCCGGCTCATCTACACCATTCGCTTCATCGACCAGTGTGACAAAGATGCAACAAATGTGAACCTCTCTCCAAGTCTGTCAAAGCGCCGCAGGAATGATGCAAACTTTATCACCTTGCGGGCGGTTTCTGCCGGACTTACGATATGGGACGAGGTGAATCAGTGCCGAATTTCAAAATGAGACGCTTGGGTTGGAACCGTGTCAGCGATGAACGATCGCTGTCGGATGTGCATGGCACAGTGATGGTGGACCGCAAAGCCACTAGTTTCCGGCGTTTCCTGTCTTTTCTCGGCCCGGGCTATCTGGTGGCGGTCGGTTATATGGACCCCGGCAATTGGGCGACCTCGCTCAATGGCGGGGCCAAATTTGGCTACAGCCTGCTGTTTGTGATCCTGTTTTCCAATATTCTGGCTGTGCTGTTGCAATCCATGGCGGCGCGACTGGCAATTGCCAGCGGACGCGATCTGGCCCAGGCCTGCCGTGATGCCTTCCCGAAACCGGTCGCGGTGTTTTTATGGGTTATGGCGGAACTGGCCATTATCGCCACCGATCTGGCGGAAGTGATCGGCACGGCGATCGGCCTGCAACTGCTGTTCGGCCTGCCCCTGACGCTTGGAATTCCGATCACCGCGCTGGATGTGTTTTTGTTGCTGGCTTTGCAAAAACTCGGCTTCCGCAAGCTCGAAGCCTTTGTGATGGCTGTGATGGCGCTGATTGCGGCCTGTCTGGTGGCCCAAATCATCCTTGCCAAGCCTGATTGGGCGGGCGTGCTGGGCGGCTTTGTTCCGACAACCTCTTTGGTCACCGATCCCGAAATGCTCTATCTGGCGATGGGCATCATCGGCGCCACCGTCATGCCGCACAATCTCTATCTGCACAGTGGCATTATCCAGACCCGGGTTGCAGGTGTCACAGCGCAGGAGCGGCAGGAGGATGTGCATTTTGCAACCCTTGATTCGACCATCGCGCTCAGTTTCGCCCTGCTGGTCAATGCCTCGATCCTCATTCTTGCGGCGGCGGCCTTCCATACCAGCGGCCATCACGATGTCACGGAATTGAGCGAGGCGCATGGCTTGCTGTCTCCCTTGCTCGGTTCGACTGCCGCTCCCGCGCTGTTTGCCCTTGCCCTGATCGGTTGCGGGCTGAACTCCACCATTACCGCGACCCTGTCGGGCCAGATCGTGATGGAAGGCTTTCTGTCGATCCGCATCGCCCCGTGGTTGCGCCGTCTGGCCACCCGCCTGCTGGCGATTGTCCCTGCGGTCATTGTCGGCCTGATGGCGGGAGATCACGGCACGGCGCAATTGCTGATCGTCTCGCAAGTCATCTTGGGCTTGCAACTGCCGTTTGCGGTGGTGCCATTGCTGATGTTTGTCTCGTCTAAACGCAAAATGGGAGCCTTGCGGGCGCCGCTGTGGCAGATCATCACGGGGATGGGCGCGGCTTTGACGATCATCGCGCTCAATATCCGGCTGTCCTACGATGTCATCATGAATTTTGGCTAAGTCGGACTGGCGAAATCCGCAACAAGCGATTATGGTCCCCCGCACTATCACAGATCACTTTCCAGTCTTTCGGAGCCGTGGACATGTCAGACCATCCAATCCCGCACTTCAAAAACGATTCCGGTTTGCACACCATCCGTGTCCATGCCCGCGAGTTCATGTGCGTCGGGGCAACACCGCCCTTCGATCACCCGCATATTTTCATCGATATGGGGTCGGATGCCGAAGCCATTTGCCCCTATTGCTCCACGCTTTACACCTATGACAGCACCCTGCACACCATTTGCTCACCGGTCGATTGCGAATTCGACACTGCGAATGGGGCCTGATGTCAGGCCGTGAGGCCGATGCTCCGGCCTCCACAGTTCAATAAGGCTTCGTGATGACGCAAGCCCCGATCATTTCCCCGATCATTCCCCCGATTGTGGTTTCCGGTGCGGGTATTGGCGGACTGACAACAGCCTTGTGCCTCGCCGCGCGCGGGTTTTCGGTGACTGTTGTTGAAAAACGGACAAAACTGGAAGAGGTGGGCGCTGGCCTGCAACTCTCCCCCAATGCCTCGCATATCCTGATCAGGCTTGGACTGGGCAAGGCGCTGGCACGGGCCGCCTGTGCTCCCCTGTCACTCGATGTGCGGCGCGGCGAGACAACCGATCTGCTGGCCCGTGCTCCATTGCATATGATGCAAAACCGCTTCGGTGCGCCCTATTGGGTGGTTCATCGGGCCGATTTGCAACAAATCCTGCTCGATCATGTCAGGGGCACGCAAGGGATCAGCCTGCAATTCGGCCGAAGCCTCTCAGCCCTCCACCACAGTGATCAGGGCCTTGAGGTCACCATCACAGGCACAAGCCAGCACGAGACCGTCACGGCCCATGCCGTTATCGGCGCGGACGGGCTCCATTCCGATCTGGCGATGCTGTTGGGCGACACCAGCAAAGCCAAGGCAAGCGGCTATCAGGCATGGCGCGGCACTTTGCCGATGTCTGCCGTCAGCCCCGCTTTCGAGCCACAGCGCACCACGCTCTATCTCGGCGCGCAAGCGCACGGCGTGACCTATCCGATCCGTGGCGGCGAGCAATTCAATCTGGTCATGGTCACCCGCGAAAAAGCCCATGAGGCCGGATGGTCCCGCACGGGGGATGCCGAGGCACTCCAGCGCAAGCTCAAAAGCTGGACAGCGCTGTTACCACTGATCCGGCAAATGCCCGATTGGCAGGTCTGGTCGCTCTATGACCGCGCCCCGCGCCAGCGCTGGTCCTTTGGACGGGTGACTTTGCTGGGTGATGCGGCCCATCCGGTTTTGCCATTTCTGGCGCAAGGCGCGGCTCTGGCCATCGAGGATGCGGCCTGCGTGGCGCACTTGCTGGCCCAAACGCCTGACAATCCCGCGCAAGCCTTTGCCACTTACCAGCAAATCCGCCTGCCCCGCGCCACCCGCGTGCAGGAAACCGCCCGCAAAAACGGCTCGATCTATCATCTGCCGTTTCCCCTCACGCTGGCCCGTGATCTGGTCATCCGGCAAAAAGGCGGCCGATTGCTCGAGGATTATGACTGGCTCTATGGCTGGAAGTGAGGAGGCGGGCAAGTCACCTTCTCAGAGCCCCCCGCATTTGTGGACAAGGCCAAGCCAAACATGCGAGAAGAGAGCTGATGTAGCAAAGCGGATCAGCCTGTGACCCTTCCCCCCGACAAACCGACCAAAGCACCGTTTACCTCCAACAGGCAGGCGAAAAAATGGGGGAAGAACCGCGATGGCGGTGCTTCGTCGCGTGCGGTCGATCCACTGTCCACCACGATCAGAGAGCAGACACAGGCCATTGACGCGGATGATGATCTGCCGCTCGAGGCGCTGGAAACCACGCCGCCCCGCCTGACCACACATGGAAAAGCGCCGCATGACATGGCGGGAGCCGAACACTTGCCGAGCCGGCAAGCCATCACCGAATTTGTCGCCCGCCAGACCACCAAAGTGGGCAAGCGCGAAATTGCCAAAGCCTTCGGTATCAAGGGCGGCGCGCGCATCGCGCTGAAACGCCTGTTGCAGGAGATGGCCGACGAGGGCCAATTCGAGAAGCGCGGCAAGCGGTTGCACAAGGCCGGCGCATTGCCGCCTGTCCTGCTGTGCGACATTGTCAGCCGTGACCGCGACGGCGATTTATGGGCCACTCCGGTGGAATGGGACCCCGATCTGTCAGGTCCCGCACCACGGATCAGAATAACGGTACCGCGCAAACCGCGCCCCGGACAGCCTGCCGCCGGTGTCAAAGACCGCGCTTTGCTTCGCTTGTGGAATGATGGCGACGAGGCCTATTCGGGACGGGTGATCAAACTGATCGAACGCGCCCGCCATCAGGCGCTTGGCGTGTTCCGCGCCAACAAGGACGGGCATGGCGGCGGGATCATCGAACCGGTCGACAAAAAATCATTGGGCCGCATCCTGCGCGTCAATCCCGGCGATGAAGACGGCGCGAAAGACGGCGATCTGGTTTCGGCCTCGCTTGGGCCGACCCCGCGTCTGGGGCCGCCTTTGGCACGGGTCAAAGAGCGGCTTGGTTCCATCACCTCCGAAAAAGCCATCAGCCTGATTGCCCTCGAAGCCCACGGGATACCGACACGCTTTGCCGCGGCCACGCTGGAGGAATCGGAAGCCGCAACGCCTGCAAGCCTCAAAGGCCGCGAGGATTGGCGCGACATTCCTTTGCTGACCATTGATCCGCCCGATGCCAAAGACCATGACGATGCGGTGTTTGCCGAAGCCGATACCGACCCCGCCAATGCGGGCGGCTATGTGGTGACTGTCGCCATTGCCGATGTGGCGGCTTATGTGCAGTTCGGATCATCGATGGATCGTGAAGCCAGCGAACGCGGCAATTCGGTCTATTTCCCCGATCGGGTCGTGCCGATGTTGCCGGAGCGGATTTCCAACAATCTGTGCTCCTTGCGACCGCTCGAGGATCGACCGGCACTGGCAGTGCGGATGGTATTGGGAGCAGACGGCCATAAACGCCGCCAGAGCTTCCATCGGGTGATGATGCGGTCAGCGGCCAAACTCTCCTACCAGCAGGCGCAGGATGCGATTGACGGACACACCGACGACACCACAGCGCCCTTGCTCGCCCCCGTCTTGCAACCCTTGTGGGAAGCCTACCGGATTGCCACCAAAGCCCGCACCGACCGCGCCCCGCTGGCGCTCGATCTGCCCGAGCGCAAGATCATCCTGAAAGCCGATGGCAGTGTCGACCGTGTGCATATCCCGCCGCGGCTGGATGCGCACAAATTGATCGAAGAATTCATGATTCTCGCCAATGTGGCGGCGGCAGAAATGCTGGAAAGCAAGCGCACGCCCCTGCTCTACCGGGTGCATGGCGAGCCTTCGATGGAGAAAATGCGCTCTTTGGGCGAAGTGCTGGCCACAGTCGGCATCAAGGTCACCTTGCAAGGGGCGTTGCGTCCGGCCTTTTTCAATAAAATTCTGGCGCAGGTCGAAGGAAGCGAGCATCAGGCCTTTGTCAATGATCTGGTTTTGCGCTGTCAGGCCCAAGCCGAATATAGCCGCGACAATATCGGCCATTTCGGGCTGAACTTGCATCGCTATGCGCATTTTACCTCGCCGATCCGCCGTTATGCCGATCTGATCGTCCATCGGGCGCTGATCCGTGCCTTCGGCTTGGGCGATGACGGGTTGGCCGATGCGCAAATCGGTGAATTGGCCGCCATTGCCACTACGATTTCAGCCGCCGAGCGGCGCGCCATGGGTGCGGAACGCGAAACCATCGACCGGCTGATTGCCTTCCACCTGTCCGAACAGGTCGGGGCGACCTTTACCGGACGTGTGGCAGGCGTGACCCGATCCGGCCTGTTCGTCAAACTGGAACAGACAGGAGCCGATGGCTTCATCCCTGCCGCCACTCTGGGGGGCGATTACTACGCCTTTGACGAAGGCGCACATGCCCTGATCGGCCAAGGCACGGGCGAAAGCTGGCGCTTGGGGGATACGGTCAGCGTCAAACTGGTCGAAGCCGCCCCCGTCGCCGGCGCCCTGCGATTTGAAATGCTCAGCGAGGGCCGGATCATCAAGGGTCGTGGTGCAGGCAAACGAGGCATGCGGCGGGAGACTGGACGGGCCAAGGCACATCTGCCACAAAGGCAACGTCAAACAAGGCGGAAGGCGAGATCATGACGAGCAAAAGCACGACTGCCCCGGAAGCAATTGTCTGGACCCAGACCAAGCCCGAACTTGCCAAGCGCGATGTCATGCAGGCGATGTGGCGCGGGGCGATCGGCCATTGCCCGCATTGCAACTCTGGCAAGCTCTTTACAAAATACCTTAAAGTCACGCCGCAATGCACTGAATGTCATGAAGATTATACGCCGAACCGCTCGGATGACCTGCCGGCCTATCTGGTCCTGCTGATTGTCGGGCATATTGTTGTGGGCGGCATGATGTCGGTTGAAGCCCATTATGACTGGCCGACCTTGTGGCATTCGATTGTCTGGCCGACCCTGTGCACGGTGCTGACCCTGGTGCTGTTGCCGCCGGTCAAAGGGGCTGTGGTGGCCCTGCAATGGGCGTTGCGGATGCATGGATTCTCGAAACAGCCCGATGGCGACGAACTGCCCGCCTTGCGCCCCGCCCCCCATCACGACGCATAACGGGATCCGATATGAGCGAGACGTCGCAAAGCCATCCCTATCTTCTGCAACTCGACGGTGCGGCCCGCGAAAGACGCTGGACCAATGTGCGCCCGCGCGATGCCGCCACGCTGATTGTGATCGATCGCTCGACCTCGATGCCGAAACTGCTGATGGGCAAGCGCCATCATGGCCACAAATTCATGCCGGGAAAATTCGTGTTTCCCGGTGGCGGTATTGAAAAGCACGACCGCCAGATGGTGGTCGCCGGTGCGCTGGAACCGATTGTCGAACAGCGTCTGATGCAACGGGTGCAACGCCCGACCATGTCGCGCGCCCGTGCGCTGGCGCTGGCCGCCATCCGCGAAACATTCGAGGAAACCGGCCTGCTGATCGGATCCAAGGATTACGGCATGCCCGACCGCGCTCCCGAAGGGCCATGGGCCGATTTTGCCAAGCTCGGCGTGTTTCCCCATCTGGAAGATTTGCACATGGTGGCGCGGGCGATTACCCCGCCGCGCCGTCCCAAACGCTTTGATGCCCGCTTTTTTGCCGTTGACAGGACCGCGATTGTCGACGAGGTGCCGGGCGTGATCGGACCGGATTCGGAACTGGTCGAACTGGTCTGGGTGCCGATGGACGAAGCCAAACATCTTGACCTGCCACCGGTGACGGCCGTGATTTTGCTGGAGCTGGCGGACCGGATCGAAGCCGGTTTCGGCCATCATCTGCCTGTGCCGTTCTATCACGAGGTCAACCGCGCCTTTGTGCGCGAGCTTCTTTGAGGCCGATGCCCGACATCGCTCCAGAACAAAAGCTGACACGCGCAAAATTGAACATTGCGCTGGCGATCATGCTGGTGGCCATCATCGGCGTGGCCATGTCGATGACCCTGCCTTTGCTGTCCTTGCGGATGGATCAGGCGGGCTGGTCGGGCGCGATGATCGGGTTCAATACCAGTTTTATGGCACTGGCGACACTCAGTCTGGCTCCTTTCATTCCGGCTTTGGCCAAACAATTCGGGATCAGGGCTTTGCTGGTCACGGCCTTGCTGACGGGTGCCACGGCGACACTCGGCTTTGGCTGGGCGCAAAGCATCTGGGTCTGGTTCGGCTTGCGGTTCATGCTGGGCTGTTCTTTGACCATCCTGTTCATTCTCAGCGAATTCTGGATCAATGCCGCCGCACCCGATGACCGGCGCGGCTTGATCATGGGCATTTATGGCACGGTCCTGTCGGTCGGGTTTGCCAGTGGCCCTTTGGTTCTCCAGCACACCGGCACGGTTGGCGAAGCGCCTTTGGTGTTGGCGGCAGGCATTTTCGCGCTGGCGCTGTTGCCGGTCTGGCTGGCCGGACAACAGAGCCCGCAAATGGATGGGCATGCCGGACTGGGCTTTGTATCCTTGTTGCGTTCCGCGCCCGTGGCCGCATTGGCGGCGTTGCTGTTCGGCGCCGTTGAAACCGGCGCCTTCAGTGTCTTGCCGGTCTATGGCCTGCGAATCGGTCTCGATGACCAGGCGAGCGCCATGCAGATCACGGCTGTGGCTCTGGGTAACCTGTTTTTCCAGATCCCCTTCGGGCTTCTGGCCGATCGGGTCGATAAAAGACGGCTTTTACTGCTGATCGCCAGTCTGGCGGGCCTGATCATGCTTGTGATCCCGTTTCTGCCTCCCCACTCATGGCTTTATCTGGCCAGTTTGTGCCTGTGGGGCGGGGTGGCGGCGAGCCTCTACAGTGTGGGACTGGCCCTGTTGGGGGCGCAGTTTCACGGGGCGGCGCTGGTGGCCGCAAATGCCCTGTTCGTGATGCTTTATGCCACGGGCCAGATGTTCGGGCCGCCTCTGCTGGGTTTGGCCATGGATATGGTCAATCCGCACGGCTATATCTGGGCCTCGGCCAGCCTGTTCGGGCTTTATGTCGGCGTGACGCTGATCTTCGGGCGCAACAGACAGGTTTGAAGGCCTTGCCTGTCATTTTCGCTCCATGCCCTTGTTGACATTTGCCGCATCATCGCTAGAAGTAACGCCAACGTGGACGGTTCTCGTAATCGGCCCCAATGATTTTTTTGTCTGTCGATAGGGTTAAACCCCTGAACTTATAAGGATAGCCGCCATGGCCAAGGCGACCACAATCAAAGTGAAGCTGTTGTCGACTGCTGACACAGGCTTCTTCTACGTTGCCAAAAAGAATTCGCGCACCATGACCGACAAGCTGTCGATGCGGAAATATGATCCCGTCGCACGCAAGCATGTCGAGTTCAAGGAAGCCAAAATCAAATAAGTTGGTGTTGCATCAACGATTTGAACAAAAGCCGCCTTCGGGCGGCTTTTTTGTTGTCTGTTCAACGTTGACCGGTCAATTGGCGAAGGACTGGACGACTTCCAAAAATTTGGCAACCGAGATGGGCTTGGACAGATAGGCTTCACAGCCTTTGGCGCGGATGCGCTCCTCGTCCCCCTTCATGGCGAAGGCGGTGACGGCAATGATCGGAATCGAGCGCAATTCGGGATCGCTTTTCATCCATTCGATAATATCTTCGCCGGAAATCTCGGGAAGCTGGATATCCATCAAAATCACATCGGGCCGGTGGGCGCGCGCCAGCGACATGGCATCCTGCCCGCTCATGGTCTTGATTGTCAGATAGCCATAGGCCTCCAGCAAATCGTTAAACAACTTCATGTTCAATTCATTGTCTTCGACAATCAGCACTGTTTTGGTCATGGTCATTCCATAAGCATGGCTCGCGCAGGAGCCCTCTTCTGCTCTATCCATAATCGTATAAAGTCGATCTGTCGATCAAGCTCAAGAGGTCAGCACCATGCCACCCCATCCCAAAGCCTCACCAGTGGCCCAACCCAACCCCGAGGCCGAGGAGATCGCGATTGCGGCTCTCGGCTTTATCGCCAGCGACGACGAGCGGTTGAGCCGCTTTCTGGCTTTGACCGGCATTGATCCCGCCAGCATCCGCCAGCAGATCGGCGACCCGCTGTTCCAATTGGCCATCATGGACCATCTGTTCGAGGACGAGAGCCTGCTTCTGGCCTTTTGCGCCCATCTTCCGATGGATCCCGCCCGACTGGTGCAAATCCATCAACAGATGATCCCGCACAACCATCACGGCTTGCGTGACGGCTGAAGCCCGCGCCTATTTATCGCATTTGGAGGGTTTGAGCATGGTCAGCGAGGTCAGCTCGCCGCCCAGAGCAAAATCACCGAAATCGATCACCATGGTGCTGATCACACCATTGGCATAGACCTGAAAGCGCATGGTCTGGGCGGGGAGACCATCGGCCTTTTCACGCTCGAAAAAGCTCAGGCTCATCGGCCAACGGGTCATCCCCGTCAAAACGGAGGTTGCAGGATTGGCTTCCGCCTCGGTTTTGGCACTCCCGATCACGGCGACCGTATCGAAAACCCGATTGTCATCATCGGTGCCGTCAAACAGCGGAGCCGCGAAACGGTTCTGGCCAGTTTGGGCCGCCTTGATCAGCGCGACCATATGTTCGGTCGGAAACAGGGTGGCCTCCGGCAAATCGCTCGGCTTGCGCTTGGGCTTGGTCACCGTCAAAACGGTATTCTTATTGCGCTTTTCGACAAAACCTTCGGTCTTTTCTGGCTTTTCCGAGGCTTTGCGGTTGTCGCGCATGAAATTGAACCGGTTGGAATCACCCGCCTCGAACGTGGTGGAGCGGAAATCGATCCGCTCGGATTCACCCTCGGCGGAACTGATCTCGAACACCTGCCGGATGGTCTGGGTGTAGCCCTCGCAGGCCGAGCCGGCAAATTCGATCACAATGCGGCCCTTGGCGGCATCGGGTCCGCCATTCTGCGAGCGGATCAGCTTCATGTCATAGACGGCGCGATGCGCGGCCATCACGATTTTTTCAGGGGCGGCAAAGGCGGAACCAGTGCAAACTAAACCTAACAGGCTTGCGCAAAAGACTGCTAAAACAGGGCGACGATAAACAGCTTGCATAAAACAGTCTGACATCAGAAATTCCTTATCCGGTTGCCCTTTGACCCGCACTATACAACGTCCTGACAGGAATATCACCATGAGCCAGAATCACACCAGCACCATCGAACAGCGCCTGAGCGAATTGGGCATTGTCCTGCCCACTCCCGCCGCTCCTGTTGCCAATTATGTCGGCGCGGTGTTGACCGGTTCGACACTGGTTGTATCGGGCCAATTGTGCTTCGATGCCGCTGGCAAGCTCGCCCCTGCCCATATCGGCAAGATGGGCGACAGCGCAACATTGGAGGACGGACAGGCCGCGGCACGCTTGTGCGTGATCAATGTGCTGGCCCAGGTCAAAGCCGTTGTCGGCTCGCTTGATCGGGTCGTGCGCTGTGTCAGGCTTGGCGGCTTTATCAATTGCCAACCCGATTTTGCCGCTTTGCCACAGGTCATGAACGGCGCCTCCGATCTGATCGTGCAAATTTATGGCGATGCAGGCCGCCATGCCCGCTCCACCATCGGGGTTGCGCAACTGCCGCTGAACGCATTGGTCGAGGTCGAAGGCCTGTTTGAAATCCGCTAAACGGATCACTCTGCCCCTTGCATTGAAACCTGATCGGGACAAGCCATGAGCGTGACGGGTCAAAATCAGGCTTCCCTCCAGATCGGGGTTGTGCCTCTGCTGTCAGCCCTGACAGCCCGTGAATGGGATGCCTGCGCAGGCACGGATAATCCGTTCGTGTCCTATGCGTTTTTATCGTCGCTCGAAGAATCAGGCTGTGTCGGCGAACGCGCCGGCTGGGTTCCGTTGCATGTCATTGTGCGCAATGCGGCCGGCGCTTTGGTCGGTGTTGCGCCGTGCTATATCAAAAGCCATTCGCAAGGCGAATATGTGTTCGATCATGGTTGGGCACAGGCCTATGAGAATGCGGGCGGCTCCTATTATCCCAAATTGCAGGTGTCGGTGCCGTTCACCCCTGCCACGGGACCGCGTTTATTGGCAAAAGACAATGATCCCGCCATCAAACAGGCGCTGATCGGCGGCTTGCAAGCCCTGTGCGAGGAGGTCGAAGCCTCTTCCATCCATCTGACATTTCTGCCCGAAGTGGATTGGAAAGCTCTGGGCGCACAAGGATTTTTGCAACGGCAGGACGAACAATTCCACTGGATCAACAACGGTTACGGGAATTACGAGGATTTTCTGGCCTCCCTGCAATCGCGCAAGCGCAAGGCCCTGCGCAAGGAGCGTGCGGCCGCACTGGCCAACGGCATTACCATCCGGCACGTCACCGGCAATGATATTCAGGAGGCCGATTGGGATGCCTTTTTTGAATTCTACATGGATACCGGCGCGCGCAAATGGGGGCGGCCTTATCTCAACCGGCGTTTTTTCTCGCTGATCGGCGAGCGGATGGCCGATCAAATCCTGCTGGTCATGGCTGACCGGGCGGGCCGCCCGATTGCCGGAGCCATCAACTTCATCGGAACCGATGCCCTGTATGGCCGCAATTGGGGGGCGATCGAGGACCATCCCTTCCTGCATTTCGAGGTTTGCTACCATCAGGCGATCGATTTTGCGATTGCGCGCGGGTTGAAACGGGTTGAAGCGGGTGCGCAAGGCGAGCATAAGCTGGCGCGAGGCTATGCGCCTGCCACGACCTATTCCGCCCATTGGATAGCCGATCCGGCGTTGCGGCGCGGCGTGTCGGACTATCTCGACCATGAACGCGCCCATATGCAAAGGGTGCATCAGGAACTTGCCGCCCACACGCCATTCCGTAAAATCGACCCGACACATGATACCCAGGAAAGAGATTGATATGTCCTTGCATGCCCAAACCGCCGTCTATGATCCCGACAATATCTTTGCAAAAATCCTGCGCGGTGAACTGCCTTGCGAAAAAGTCTACGAGGACGACACCTGTCTGGCTTTCATGGACATTATGCCACGGGCCGATGGCCATGTGCTGGTGATCCCCAAAGCCCCTGCCCGCAATATTGTCGATATTGATTCGCACGCGCTTGCGGCCATGATGGCGGGCTTGCAAAAGGTTGCCCGCGCCGTGCAGGCCGGCATGGCGGCCGAAGGGCTGACCATCCAGCAATTTTCCGAACAGGCCGGTGGTCAGGTGGTGTTCCACCTGCATTTCCATGTGATCCCGCGCTGGAACGGCATAGCCTTGCGTCCGCATACCGGCGCGATGGAAAACCGCGATATTCTGGCCGATTATGCCGGACGCATCAAAGCCGCACTGGCTGTCACGGCTGGGTAAAATAGACCGACAGAATAAGGATGGTTTCACCGGTCAACACACCGGCAAACACCGATCGGCGAAAGGCCAAAAAGGCGGCAAAGGCGGCCACCACAGCGCCCAGCCGTCCCCAATCGGGCGCAAGGGCCAAGGCGCCCGAAGGATTGGCCAGTAATTTGGCCACCACACCCGCCAGCAAGGCGGTTGCCACAAAGCGCACCCATTCAAACACCAGCGACTGGCTGGAAATGGACCGCGACAGCACCACCGCACCGGCACGCCAGATGCCGGTCGGGACGGCCGCAACAACCAGCATCAGCGCATAGGGGGCCAGCATCTCGATCATCCGACGGTTCCCACTCTGGTGCGCCTGTTCATTTTGATCATAAATGCGACCGTGCCACCGACCAGACCCGTCACCAGCAAATCGAATTCCGGTCCGGCAAAATGCAGGGCCAAAGGCTCCAGCACCGCCCCCATCCCGATGGCCAGCCAATCGGGCAGATCACGCGCACCCGCCGAAATCGAACAGGTGAAAAACACCGGTGTCAGAAACAACAGTCCGGCCGCAAAATGGATCGGTACAGCGCCCGCCAGCACAAAGCCGAAAGCCGTGGAGAAGGTCGAGAGCACAAGACAGGTCACCCCGAAGCCGAAGAAATAGGGAATACGGTCATCCACACGCATATCGGGCAAACGGCGCAAACATTCGGCCCAAACCGTCACGGTGACAAAATGGGCAATGGCAAATTGGGTCAAAATAGACTGGTTGGGCCGCCGCAACATCTGCATGATGGTCATCGTCATCGGCAAAAACCGCATGGATGACAGGCCGATCACAAAGGCCAAAGCCGGATAGGCCATGCCCGAACCCAAGCCACCATAGAACAACACTTGCGCCGGACCTGCCCAGACAAAAACGGTGGAGGCCATTGCCGCCCCGATGGGATGGCCGACGGCTTGGGCCAAGGGACCGACACCGATCAGAGCCGCCGCAACCACCCAGGCCGGAAGCCGCAAAGCGTCCTTGATTCCCTCAAGCGCGGCCCCCCAATGCTGTCCCTTGTTGTCGTCAACGGCAGAGGGCGTGGTTGAAGTCATCGCGCAGGATCATTTCAATGGGTTTTAAGGGACAAGCGGTTTGGCATTCATCAAAACCGGCAACAGGAATGCCCCGAACCGTTCTTTCAACTCGATGGTGGACCACACCAAGCCCCACACGATCAGGGGCACAACCAGCCAGCCCAACAGCTCTTCCTGCCGCAGACGTTTGCGACGGCGGCGCTGACGGCGGGTGAGCGGGGCGGGTGCGGTTTTCAAACGGTCAGACTTTCGGAAAGCGTCAGGACTTGTTCAAAGGCAATTTCGGAACCGTTGTGATGGCTTTCGGGCGTGGTGGCAAGGGGGTTATGTCAGCCGCTTTGGCTTTGCTTTTGCCCTTGCCTGCTTTTTTGACAGCCGTTGCTGTCCGCTTTTTTGGCGCAGGCTTGGGTTTGACCAATTCCTTTTCCGGTTTTGGCTTGCTGGCCGTATCCGGATATTCAAAGCCGAGTTGCATTTTTGGCGTGGCTTGCGAGTGCTCGGAAGGCTTATCCGAAGGTTTGGCCTCCACAATCACCCGCACAATGCCGCCCTGCTTCAAACGGCCGAACAGCAATTCATCGGCCAGCGGGGTTTTGATGTCGGATTGGATCAACCGGCCCATAGGCCGCGCCCCCATGGCTTCGTCATAGCCATGTTCGATCAGCCAATCACGCGCTTCATCCGACAATTCGATCGAGACTTTGCGATCAGCCAACTGGCTGTCGAGTTGCGCGATGAATTTATCAACCACACGGGCAATGGCCTCGCGTGGCAGAGGGGCAAAGGATATCGTGGCATCAAGCCTGTTGCGGAATTCGGGTGCAAACAGGCGGTTGATGGCTTCCTGATCGTCGCCTTCGCGCTTGATGCGGGTAAAGCCCATCGCAGGCTTGGCCAGATCGGCCGCACCGGCATTGGTGGTCATGATCAGCACGACATTGCGGAAATCCACCGATTTGCCGTTATGGTCGGTCAGCTTGCCGTGATCCATGATCTGCAACAGGATATTGAACAGATCCGGATGGGCCTTTTCGATTTCATCGAGCAACAACACGCAATGCGGATGCTGGTCGACACCGTCGGTCAGCAAACCGCCCTGATCGAAGCCGACATAACCGGGAGGTGCGCCGATCAGGCGGGACACGGTGTGTCTTTCCATATATTCCGACATGTCGAAACGGATCAGCTCGACACCGAGGCTTGAGGCCAGTTGGCGGGCCACTTCGGTTTTGCCCACGCCGGTGGGGCCGGCAAACAGATAATTGCCGATCGGCTTTTCGGGATCGCGCAAGCCGGCCCGCGCCAGCTTGATGGCCGAGGTCAGCGTGGCAATGGCCTGATCCTGGCCGTACACCACCCGCTTCAGGGTCTCATCGAGATGTTGCAACACTTCCGCATCATCTTTTGAAACGGTTTTGGGCGGTATCCGCGCCATGGTGGCGATGGTGGCCTCGATCTCCTTGATCCCGATCGATTTGCGCCGTTTGGCCAGCGGCACCAGCATTTGCGAGGCACCGGTTTCATCGATCACATCAATGGCTTTATCGGGCAGTTTGCGATCTCCGATATAGCGCGAGGACAGCATCACCGCCGCCTCGATCGCCTCATTGGTGAAGCGCACATGATGGAATTCTTCGTAATAGGGCTTCAGCCCTTTCAAAATCGTAATAGCATCGGGAATGGAGGGCTCTGCCACATCGATTTTCTGGAAACGCCGCACCAAAGCGCGGTCTTTCTCGAAATGCTGGCGGAATTCCTTGTAGGTGGTCGAACCGATGCACCGCAATGTGCCTGCGGCAAGCGCGGGCTTGAGCAGATTGGAGGCATCCATCGCGCCCCCAGAGGTTGCCCCGGCCCCGATCACCGTATGGATTTCATCGATAAACAGCACGGCTTTCTTGTGCTGTTCGATTTCCTTCATGACCTGTTTCAGACGCTCTTCGAAATCCCCGCGATAGCGGGTGCCCGCCAGCAAAGAGCCCATGTCGAGGGCATAGACCGTCACACCTTCGAGTACTTCGGGCACTTCATGCCGCTCGATCATCAAAGCCAGGCCTTCGGCAATCGCCGTCTTGCCGACACCGGGATCGCCGACAAAAAGCGGATTGTTTTTCTGGCGGCGGCACAGCACCTGAATGGTGCGGGCCACTTCCGCCGTGCGGCCGATCAAAGGATCAATGCGGCCATCAAGGGCTTTTTTGTTCAGATTGACGCAATAGGCCTCCAGCGCGTCGGGCTTCTTGCCGCCCTCGCCTTCGCCATCGCGGGCAGAGCCACGGCGGGCCTCGTCATCAGACCCCTCACCGCCGACACCGCGCGGAGGACGGCTCTCGCTTGCCACCACGCCTTTGGCAATGCCATGCGAGATGTAATTGACCGCATCATAGCGGGTCATGTCCTGCTCCTGCAGGAAATAGGCGGCATGGCTTTCGCGTTCGGCGAAAATCGCCACAAGCACATTGGCTCCCGTCACCTCTTCGCGGCCCGACGACTGGACATGGATGACCGCGCGCTGGATCACCCGCTGGAAACCGGCTGTCGGCTTGGCATCGTCACCGTTATGGGACACCAAAGTCAGCAGTTCCTCGTCAATGTAATGGGTCAGGTTGCGCTGGAGCAGATCGATATCGACCCCGCAAGCCCGCATCACGGCGGCGGCATCGGCATCATCGGTCAACGCCATCAGCAAATGCTCGAGGGTTGCGAATTCGTGGTGATACTGGTTGGCCAAAGCCAAAGCCCGATGAAGAGCCTGTTCCAGACTACGCGAGAAGGACGGCATGAACCCAAATCCCTTTTAAGATTTTTCCATCACGCATTGCAGCGGATGCTGATGTTTGCGCGCGAAATCCATCACCATCGTCACTTTGGTTTCTGCGACCTCGTAGGTAAAGACGCCACACAAACCGACACCGTTCTGGTGTACATGCAACATGATTTCTGTCGCTTCTTCTAGTGTTTTATTGAAAAACCGTTGCAGAACATGCACCACGAATTCCATGGGAGTATAATCGTCATTGAGCAGTAGCACACGGTAAAGGCTCGGCTTTTTGGTGCGGGTGCGTGTCAGAACCGCCGTGCCCGAATCTCCGTCGGAAATGCGCACGGGCCTCAACGAGGACACAACAACACCATCCGACAAAGACCCGCCAGAGGCCCTGCCAAAGGCTCTGCCATGTGATTTTTGCCGCCCGTTCATGCCCGACATGTCCTCAAACAAGATCCCCACTCCACCAATGTAGGGTGCAAGCCCCGCCTGCGCCAGTGCTCTAGCCCGATTGTTAGAGAATAGTCGACACAAAACACAAAAAAACCCGGCCTGAGCCGGGTTTTGATCTTGCAGAAAAAGAGAACAGCTTATTTGCCGCTCGCCTTGTTCAAAGCCACTTCGTATGGCTTCACAGCGTCTTTAGCGATCGAGTTGACGATTTCGCCAACCTTGGTGGCGTAAGACACAAAACCGTCATAAGCCGACTTGGAATAAGCGGTCTGGATTTCGAACACTTTGTCGAGGCTCTTGGCCGCAACGAGCTTTTCAACCAGAGCGGACTGGTCCTGGAAAGCCTTCTTGGAATAGTCGGCGGTTTCGGTGGCCAGGGTCTGGACGCTCTTGGTGGTGGCGCCGAGGTTCTTTACAGCGGCTTCGACATTGGACTTGCTGATCTTCTGGATTTCTTCGAACTGGGCGAACATGGTGTATCTCCAAAAATGGCTGCATAGCAGCTAAAAGGGTTGAGCATTCCAATTGGCTCAAAGCTTTCAACGGTGCCTTTTTGGTGTCCCGTCTGGCTTCAGCCTGACCGACCTGATTTCTCACGCACTGTCAGATCGCTGTCATGTGAACAATTTATGTGCATCGCACCATTTAGTCAACGATAAATATTGCACTGCAACAAACTATTTTTATATGCGGCCCTATCCCTAAGTCTTGTCCTGCGGGTCTTGAGGCGGAAAAATCGGATTTGAGCAGAAAAATGCCAATCAAGCCTGCTTGTTAACCCGTAAGTAACCCACCCTGCCTAAAAGCGATAAGAGTGAAGACCCAAGCGGTCTGATGGAATTCCAGTTTCGTTTTGGGGGCACGGCGGATGGGTTTGCTGAGTTTTGCGTCGGTAAGACAGACAATCGTTTCCAGTGCAGTGATTGCCTCCGTCGTGCTGGGTTCTCTGTCTTCTGTGCAGGCGGCCACACGCAAGCGGCCGCAGGTGGGTGGCTATTCTCCCCCCACTGCCGCCATCGTGGTTGATGCCAAAACCGGCAAAGTGCTTTACGCCGAAAACCCCGATGCCCTGCGCCATCCCGCCTCGATCACCAAGGTCATGACGCTCTATCTGCTGTTCGAACAGCTCGATCGAGGCAAGATGACACTGTCGACCGAATTGAAGGTCTCTGCCCATGCGCAACGGCAGGCTCCTTCAAAGTTGGGGGTGACTGCGGGTGATACGATCACGGTTGAAGATGCGATCAAGGCCTTGGTGACACGCTCGGCCAATGATGTGGCCGCCGTGATCGCCGAAAACATCGGCGGCACCGAATCCAATTTCGCCCAGTTGATGACCCGCAAGGCCCGCGCCATCGGCATGAGCCATACGGTCTACAAGAATGCATCCGGCCTGCCCGATCCCGGACAGATCACCACCGCCCGCGATCTGGCGACTTTGGGACGTGCCGTTCAAAGCCGCTTCCCCAAATATTATCCGTATTTTGCCACCCGCAGTTTCAATTATGAAGGCGAAGTGATCGGCAACCACAATCACCTGTTGGGCCGGATCGAAGGGGTCGACGGGATCAAAACCGGTTTCACCCGCACCTCCGGCTTCAACCTGCTGACCTCCGCCAAGCTCGACGGCCACCATATCGTCGGTGTTGTGATGGGGGGCCGCACTGGCCCGTCCCGCGACAATGCCATGGCAAGACTGGTTGAAACCTATCTGCCGAAATCCTCGGTAACCGGTTCGATGCCGGTGATGGCCGATGCCGATAGCGATGCCAAGCCGCTGACCACAGGAAGCGTCAATCCACGCATGGCCCCTCCGGCCGAAACCGCCGCGAGTAAGACGCAAGACACCAAATCGGCGGCCAAATCCAAAGCAAAACCCGCGACATGGATGGTGATGGTCGGTGATGCCAAAACCAGCAAAGAGGCAACGGCAATGATTGGCCGTGCGAAAAGCCAGTCCAAAGGTATTCTGGTCAAGGCAGACGCCGGCACTGTGACCGTCAAATCGAAGATCAAGACCACCTATCTGGCCCGTTTCAACGGCTTGTCGGAACATGATGCCGTGACGGCCTGTAAAAACCTCAAAGGATCGGGGCTGTCATGCTCCGCAACGCGCCTATGAGCGAACCGGATCGCATGGCCCAGACACACAGATCTCGCGCACAGGTGCAGGCGTCCCGCCGTGCTTTAGCGGCGAGTCTGGAGCAGAATGTCGCGGGCCTGATTCACACGGGTGGCAAGATACGTCGTTCCCCCCTGATCGGGATGAATTTTCTTCATCAACTCGCGGTGGCTCCGGTTGACGGCCTCCGCGGACGCGCCTTTCTCAAGGCCCAGCACCTGATAGGCCTCATCTTCGGTCATGCCCGTGCCCGGGGGATGCTCGGCACTCCCCGCATATCCGTCAGCCTGATTTGCTTCACCCCCGGCGGCAGGCCTGCCGTTAAAATGCGATTGAAACAATCCTGAAACACTGCCGGACAGCAGATACATTCCCAACCCTGCCAGCCCCATCGCCATATCGAAACGGCCTTTGAGCAACAAGATCAGTGCAAAACCCAAGGCCAAGGCCCCGCCGCCCTGTTTCACTAGCGCGATTTTTGCCTCGTCCTTGCCATAGGTCTTGATGGCCCACCAGATCCCGCCCGCCGCCAGCAATCCCAACAACAGCATGATCATTGGTCGCGTTCCTTGTCGGTGACGGGCTTCATATCAGTCCAAGTTGCGCCAATTCACGCCGCATGTCATCGGGCATATCGACAATCGCCGCCTCGCCCGCTGTAATATCGGCAGGTTTTTCATGATCGGCAAGATAACGCCAGCCCTGAAATGCCCGGCACGGACGCGGCACGATGGGAATCAGTTCGGGTGTCAGCACCAACTGGCAACGCCCGATGCCGCTATTGTCGGTAAAAGGGCGAATATCCCGCAACACCTGACGGCACGACACCTGCC
Organism: Hyphomicrobiales bacterium; assembly: GCA_947455455.1. Classification (GTDB taxonomy): domain Bacteria; phylum Pseudomonadota; class Alphaproteobacteria; order Rhizobiales; family Beijerinckiaceae; genus CAIYZJ01. The sequence goes on along the minus strand of CANGOE010000008.1, from coordinate 32,450 downwards.
CCTTGATCACCCAATAAAGCGAGCCGCCATCCAGCAATTCCTCGACGCGCTTGGGCACCATACGGGTGGTATGGATTTGCTCCTCGGCCTGCCCGGACCGGCGGCGCATGGTCATGCTCATGCTGATCCAGTCCTCCAGATCAGTGATCGAAGCCACGCCGACGCAAAGTTTCAACAGATGAAGAGCCATTCCATTTTCCTACCCCAAAGCGGCCCGCCATACCAACCAAAGCGCGGGCTTTATTGTGGATAGATGCGGAACGGCGGTTTATTTACCGCCCTCGCCGGTCAGACCGCCCGCTTTCTTCCAGGCACCGAAGCCGCCTTCGATATGGGCAACGGGCTTCAGGCCCATGTCATGGGCCGTTTTGGCCGCCAAAGCGGAGCGCATGCCACCGGCACAGAAGAACACATAGCGCTTGTCCTGCGCAAAGACCGGCTTGTGATAGGGGCTGGCCGGATCAATCCAGAATTCCAGCATACCGCGCGGGCAATGGAAGGCCCCGGGGATACGGCCTTCGCGCTCCAATTCACGCGGATCGCGCAGATCGACCAGCACGACATCCTCTCGTCCGACCAAATCCAAAGCCTCAGCGGTCGGGATGGTCTCGATCACGGCATTGGCTTCCGCCAACATGGATTGAACGCCTTTGGTGATGGTCTGCGACATGGAAACACCCCGTTTTTGGAATTAAGACAACAGACTTGCCCAAACCCGCCAAGCGGTCAATCAGCAAACAGACTTCGCAAAATATCTTGTGCGAAGCAGTCGCTTTCGCCACATTGGCGCGATGATCGACTTCACCATTCAAGACAGTGTGGCCTTGGGGATCTTTCTTGCCACGTGGTATGGCTACCATACGGCAGTGGAATCCTCGCGTTTGGGTCACAAAAGCCTCAACCAGCTCATGCACACCTATCGCATGGTGTGGATGGAGCGGATGCTGGCCCGTGATGTGCGCATTATCGACACGCAGATCACGGCGGGTTTGCAAAACGGCACCTCGTTTTTTGCCTCGACCTCGCTGTTCGCCATCGGCGGCTCGCTGACTTTGTTGCGGGCAACCGATGATGTGATCAATCTGTTCGCCGAACTGCCTTTGGGCCTCAACACCTCCCGAACATTGTGGGAAATCAAGGTGATGGGGCTGGCGATGATTTTCACCTATGCCTTTTTCAAATTCGCCTGGGCCTATCGGCTGTTCAATTATGCCGCCATTCTGATCGGCGCGACACCGCCGCCACAGGAAGTCGATACTGAAACCGCACAACGCTTTGTGCATGAAACCGGCGCGATCTTTACCGAGGCCGGACGGCATTTCAACCGTGGCCAGCGCGGGCTGTTTTTCTCGCTGGCCTATATCGGCTGGTTTGCCTCGCCTTATGTGTTGCTGGCCACCACTGCCGCCATTGTCGTGATGCTGGTGCGCCGGCAATTCACCTCACCCGCCCACACTGCCGCCGAAAATCTGATTGTGAGAACCGATCAGACGGCGAAGACCGAAAGACACAATCCCTGATGACCGAACCGGTTAAAGTCTCCCACGAACTGCTGGAAAACACCCTCTTGGCTTTGGCCGCCGAACAGGGCGCCGCCAAAACCTTCTGTCCGTCTGAGGTGGCCCGCAAGGTCGGCGGCTCGCATCCCGATCATTGGGGACCGCTGATGGTGCCGTTGCGCCGCATTGCCGTGCGTCTGGCCCATGAGGGCCGTCTGGTGATCTATCGCAAGGGAAAACCGGCCGATCCCAATGATTTCAAAGGGATTTACCGGTTAGGCCTGCCCAAGGAGCACTAGCTCAAACCGTCTTTTCAAACAATTCACGACCGATCAGCATCCGGCGGATCTCGCTGGTGCCTGCGCCGATTTCGTACAATTTGGCATCGCGGAGCAAGCGTCCGGTCGGGTAATCATTGATATAGCCATTGCCCCCCAAAATCTGGATGGCATCCAGCGCCATTTGCGTGGCCTTTTCGGCGGCAATCAGAATGGCGCCTGCGGCATCCTCGCGGGTTGTCTCGCCCCTGTCACAGGCCTTGGCCACGGCGTAGACATAGGCCTTGCAGGCATTCATCATCACATACATATCGGCCAGTTTGCCCTGGATGAGCTGGAACGAGCCGATCGGCTGGCCGAATTGCTTGCGCTCATGCACATAGGGAATCACAATATCCATGGCCGCCTGCATGATCCCCAAGGGTCCGGCCGCCAACACGGCGCGCTCGTAATCCAGACCCGACATCAGCACATTCACGCCCTTGCCGACTTGCCCCAGCACATGTTCCTCGGGCACTTCGCATTCCTCGAACACCAGTTCGCAGGTGTCCGAGCCGCGCATGCCGAGCTTGTCGAGCTTTTGGGCGGTCGAAAACCCCTTCATGCCTTTTTCGATGATAAATGCGGTGATCCCGCGCGAACCGGCATCCGGATCGGTCTTGGCATAGACAATCAGCGTTTCGGCCTGCGGACCGTTGGTGATCCACATTTTCGAACCGTTGAGCACATAACGATCACCCTTTTTGATCGCCTTGGTGCGCATCGACACCACATCGGAGCCAGAACCGGGTTCCGACATCGCCAGAGCGCCGACATGCTCGCCTGAAATCAGGCGCGGCAGGTAAGCCCGCTTTTGCGCATCCGTGCCATTCCGGCGCAACTGGTTGATGCACAGGTTGGAATGGGCACCATAGGACAGGCCGACAGAGGCCGAAGCGCGCGACACCTCCTCCATGGCAATGCAATGTTCGAGATAGCCCAGCCCTGCCCCGCCATAGTCTTCCTCGACCGTCAGGCCATGCAGGCCCAAAGCGCCCATTTTGGGCCATAGATCACGCGGAAACAGGTTATCGCGGTCAATCTCTGCGGCACGCGGGGCAATTTCATCCTGCGAGAAAGCCCGCACTGTGGCACGGATGGCATCCGCGGTTTCGCCCAGATCAAAATTGAAAGACGGCATGTTTGGAAGGGTCGCAGCACTGCTCGACATAGCGGGGTTTCCTCATGGTTTGGCGCATCATGCTTGGAAGCAATGCGGCTCATGAGACCAGTGTAAGCGCAGACAAGGCTGTTTGGATATTCGCCCAAAGGGGAAGCAGATCATCTAAAGAGATCATCAGATGCACCATTCATTGTAAGAAATGAATGGTGCGGCCAAGAGGACTCGAACCTCCACCCGTGTTACCGGACTAGCACCTCAAGCTAGCGCGTCTACCAATTCCGCCATGGCCGCAAATCAAACACCCGCTTCGATCACATCAAAGCGTGGGGTCGTGTAACAGATCAGTTTCGCAAGGACAAGTCACCACAGCTCAGGAAGTGATAGATTGGTCAATATCAGGCAATCAAACTGCACCAAAGGCCTTTGCTCCCCAATTCATCGGGCTTCAGGTTGACGAGTCTTGTACGAAAGCGACAATAGAAAGATGAACGAAACAGCAAAACAAGCCAGACCGACACCGCGCCTTGATTCCACCACGCATGTGCTGATGGGACAGTCTGCCGCGCCGGTCGAATGGCTGGTCACAGACGGGTTGACACCCTATCCAGTTGCCGAGCAATTCATGCAACAACGGGTGGCCGATATCATTGCCGGAACGGCACGTGAATTGGTCTGGCTGGTCGAACATCCCAGCATCTATACCGCAGGCACATCCACCAATCCCGAAGACATGAAAAACCCGCAATTTCCGGTGTTTGAAACAGGGCGCGGCGGCCAATATACCTATCACGGACCCGGACAACGCATCGCCTATGTGATGCTCGACCTGAGACAGCGCGGCCCCGATTTGCGGGCCTTCATCGCCACGCTCGAGGCATGGATCATTGCCACGCTCGGCCAGTTCAACATCAGAGGCGAGCGGCGCGAGGATCGGGTCGGGGTTTGGGTCAAACGCCCCGACAAAGGCGTTGATTTTGAAGATAAAATCGCCGCTATCGGCATCCGCGTCCGTCAATGGGTGACCTTTCACGGCATCAGCATCAATGTCGAACCCGATCTCGGCCATTTCGGCGGCATCGTGCCTTGCGGGGTTGCCGACCCGCGCTTCGGTGTCACAAGTCTGGTCGATCTCGGACTGCCGGTGATGATGAGCGATCTCGATCTGGCCCTGCGCCACAGTTTCACCCCGCATTTCGGCCCCCTCAGCAGTGATCAGCCATGACAGACCCTTTGACCTCCCTCCCCAGCCCCTATGACGGCCTGCAGGTGCACAAGGGCTGGTTTCCCGGCGTGATCGGTTGGGTGGCCTCGGAACACGGGCGCTATTATGCCAAGCATTGGGGATTGGGCGCGGTGTTTGAAGCCAAAGTGGCCAGTGCTTTGGCCGAACTGGTGCAACGCTATGATCCGGCCTGTGATCTGTTGCTGACCCTGACCGATCATGACCGGATCGTCGCCTCCATCACCGTTGATGGCGGACATGCCACAGTGGCACAGGACGGTGCACGCATCCGATTCGTAATCGCGGCCGAGCAGATGCAGGGCCAGGGAATCGGCCGCCTGCTCGTCGGCCAAGCCATGGATTTCATCACTCAGGCAGGCTTCACCCGTGCGTGGCTGACCACCTTCAAGGGGCTCGACCCTGCCCGCAGGTTGTATGAACAAGCTGGATTCTCGTTAACCGAGCAATGCGAGGACCGCAGTTGGGGCATCACCCTAACCGAACAACGGTTCGATTGGAAAAAGTCAGAATAGATCATCGCAAGATATTGATATTTAACATGATTTCAAAAATATAAAATCATTTTCTGAAAGTGTACTGCCTGTTTGTCATGCAATTATCATTAATTTTTGATGATTTTTTGCCCAGTCATGCATTTTACGCATATCTGCATACGACCTTTGGACCTTCTGTGCACTGCAACATTATCGTATATGCAATGCAACAGAGCGGTGGATGTCCTCCACCCCGCAACTTGACGGAGAGTCCCATGTTGATCATTCATGCCCTTATCGAACGCGCCCGCCGCTGGTACCTGTACCGCACCACAATCCGTGAATTGTCGGACCTGACTGACCGCGATCTCAACGATCTCGGCATCAACCGCGCCGATATCGAATTTGTGGCCCGCAAGCACGCCATCGTCTAATTCGTTCCTGTTTATCAATAACTTAAAGCGCCCGCTCCGACTTAGGTCCGGCGGGCGTTTTGCTGTCCAGCCCAGATTGGCTGTTGCCCGCAAAGCCTGATGACACTATGTCTTTTGGCATGACAACATATCAGCCCATCCATATCATCGGCGGCGGCCTTGCGGGCAGTGAAGCCGCCTGGCAAATCGCCCAACGCGGCGTTCCGGCGATTCTGCACGAAATGCGCCCGCACCGTGGCACAGAAGCGCACCAGACCGACCAATTGGCCGAATTGGTCTGCTCGAATTCCTTCCGGTCCGATGATTCCCAAAGCAATGCCGTTGGTTTGTTGCATGACGAAATGCGCCGTCTGGGCTCGTTGATCATGCAGGCGGCGGATGCGAATCAGGTGCCTGCCGGCGGGGCTTTGGCGGTTGACCGCGAAGGCTTCGCCCAAGCCGTCACAGCGCATCTTGAAAGCCATCCGCTGATCACAATCTCACGCGAGGAAGTGGCAGGCGCACCACCTGATGACTGGGATCAGGTGATCATTGCGACCGGCCCGTTGACCTCGCCCGCTCTCGCCGAGGCTATTTTATCGGTGACAAACGAAAAGGCTCTGGCCTTTTTTGATGCGATTGCCCCGATTGTCCATCGTGACAGCATCAATATGGATATTGCCTGGTTCCAATCGCGTTATGACAAGGTCGGACCGGGCGGCAATGGTGCGGATTACATCAACTGCCCGATGAACAAAGAGCAATATGATGCCTTTGTCGACGCGCTGATTGCCGGTGATGCGGTGGGCTTCAAGGAATGGGAAGGCACGCCCTATTTCGACGGATGCCTGCCGATCGAAGTGATGGCCGAACGGGGCCGCGAGACCCTGCGCCATGGGCCGATGAAACCGGTCGGGCTGACTAATCCGCGTGATCCGCAGGTCAAATCCTATGCGATTGTGCAATTGCGGCAGGATAACAAGCTCGGCACGCTCTATAATCTGGTGGGTTTTCAAACCAAGCTGAAATATGGCGAGCAGGCCCAGATTTTCAAAATGATTCCGGGGCTGGAAAATGCCGAATTTGCCCGTTTGGGCGGTCTGCATCGCAACACCTATCTCAACTCGCCTGCTTTGCTCGATCCGCTGTTGCGGCTGAAAGCCAAAAGCCAATGGCGGTTTGCCGGCCAAATCACCGGTTGCGAAGGCTATGTCGAAAGCGCCTCGGTGGGCCTGCTGGCCGGACGATTTGCGGCTTCCGAGCGACTGGGACGGACACCCGCTTCTCCTCCTGTCACGACCGCGCTGGGGGCTTTGCTCAACCACATCACCGGCGGACATCTGGAAACCATCGAAGCAGGTCCGCGCTCGTTCCAGCCGATGAACATCAATTTCGGGCTGTTTCCGCCACCGACCGAACCTGTCAAAAGCCCGGATGGCAAACGCCTCAAAGGGCCGGAAAAATCCAAAGCCCGCAAATTGCAAATCACCGAACGCGCCAAACAGGATTTGACCGTTTGGCTGGAGCAAAACGCTTAAAGCGAAAGACCCCAAACCGCCGCCCGCCAAAGACGGAACGGCTTTTGCCATGGCGGCACATCGGCAGGCGGAACCAGCAAGGGATTGACACCCTGCAAGCGCGCAAGCCATGGCCGGACCAGAGCAAGCGGCGCATAAGCGGGACGAATCGTTGCTGGGATCGCAGGCAGACCGGCAAGCGTTTCGTCCAAACGCCGCGCGGCCAAATCCGCGAGTTCCGAGATCAGGTCGGATGCTTTGCTGGCGCCTGATCCATCACGCAGTGCCTCTGCCGTCACTCCTTTGGCCTCCAGCATAGACTGCGGGATCACCACGCGCCCTTCAGCGGCCAGCCAGCCACTGGCGCGCAACAATCCCGTCAAGGCATAGGCGACCCCTGCCATGCCGGACAGTGAGGCCGGACCGGTCTCCTCGCCATCGGCCAGTATCAGCGTGACATAACGAAACAGGACCGAACAGGTCTCGCCGCAATAGAGTTCAAGCGCGGTCACATCGACAGGCGGTGCGTCGTATAAATCGTCCACCCGCGCATCGAGCAGTGCGAGCAAGGGAGCCGTGGGCAGTTGATAGCGGTGCAAAACAGCCCAGAGGGCTGAAGCCAGTGGATTGGCATGGTCCTGATCAGGTCCGTTCAACACATCACGCCAATATTGCAGGCGCATCTCACCCGCCAAAGGCTCTGAAATCACGGAGCGGATCCGTGCCACATCGGCATTGAAAGCATAAAGCGCCATCACAGCGGCACGATGCCGGGCGGGGATAAACCGGCAGGCCAGCCAGCGATCCGGATCATGGTTTTGTAACAGGGCTTCGCATTCACCCGACTTATGGGGATCAAGCATCGCGGACACCCTTAGGCCACAGCGATCAAGGCGGCGGCGACGCGCCGGTTTTCGGAGACCATGATGTTGAAAATGCGAGCCGCCGCGCCCGTGCTCATCGAATCGACGGCCATCCGGCCCTCTTTCAACCGCCAGCGCAAGGCTTCGGGCAACAGGGCCATATCGGCGCCCGTGCCGATCAGCAATGTATCGATCTGCTCCGCTTCAGCCATCACAAGAGCGAAATCGGTGCGCGTGACAGCTGAAAAATCGGTCACTGGCCACGCATGGATGCCCGAAGGCAAAGCCAGTATCGAGCCTTTATGCGACATATCGCCGAAGCGGAAACCGCCATTGCCGTAACTGTCGATCACATGCCGTCCGGGCAAAAAGCCTTTGGTTGCATCAAGACCGCCAGCAGACTGTGCCATATCAGGATTTGGGAGTTGTGAGCGAGGTATCGCTCTCTTCGATCTGCTCGGCCTCGCCCGCATTGCGCACGCCCAGATAGATCAGAACAGGAGCCGCAATAAAGATCGAGGAATAAGTCCCGATCACCACGCCGAAAATCATCGCCCACGAGAAGCTCTTGATCACAGCCCCGCCATAGATCACCAGGGCAACCAATGCCAGCGAAGTGGCCACCGAGGTCATCAATGTGCGCGACAAAGTGGAGTTGATCGACAGATCGAGCAATTCAGCCGCAGGCATGGTTTTGTAACGGCGCAACAATTCGCGGATCCGGTCGAACACCACCACGGTATCATTGAGCGAATAGCCGACAATCGTCAAAATCGCGGCAATCGAGGTCATATTGAATTCGATTTGGGTGATGGCAAAAAATCCGATTGTCAGGACCAGATCATGCAAGGTCGCGATGACAGCACCGACGGCAAACTGCCACTCGAACCGGAACCACAGATAGATCAGCACGGCAACAATCGACAACACCACGCCCAAAGTGCCCGATTGGACCAATTCACCAGACACACGCGGACCAACCACTTCAACGCGGCGGAACTCGTAATCCTTCTCGAACATGCTTTTGACACGTTCCATAACCTGTTGCTGGCCTTTTTCGCCGCCCGGTTGCAAACCGAAACGGATCGAAACACCACCCGCCGTGCCGAATTCCTGCACCTCGACCTCACCCACAGCCAGATCGCTGGCGGCTTCGCGGACAATCGAAATATCGGCCTTGCCCTGACGTGCCTGCATCTCGATCAGCGTACCGCCGGTAAAATCGATCCCGAAATTCATGCTGATCATGAAAAAGGCGGCCACCGAGATAACCGACAGGATCGCCGACAGAGGGAAACTGACCCGCCGGAACGACATGAAGCCGAAGGTGGTGACATCAGGGACAATACGGAGAAGTTTCATGGCCTGATGATCCTCAGAACGGCAGATGGGTGGGACGCGCCGTACGGTACCAGACCGCAATCATCATGCGGGTCATGGTCACGGCGGTCACAACAGTGGTGATAATGCCCAAAATCATGGTCACGGCGAAACCGCGTACCGGTCCGGAGCCGAACAGGAACAGGAGTGCGGCGGCCAGAAACATGGTGACATTGGAGTCGACAATCGTCGCAAAAGCGCGGTCAAATCCGGCTTCCAGCGCCGAAATCATTGATCGGCCCGAACGGTGTTCCTCGCGGATACGCTCGTAAATCAGCACGTTGGAATCAACCGCCGTGCCGATGGTCAGCACAATGCCTGCAATGCCGGGCAAAGTCAGGGTCGAGCCCAACAGCGACATCATCGCAAAAATCAGCACGACATGGATGATGAGCGCCAGATTGGCAAAAACCCCGAACAGACCATAGGTGATCATCATCAAAGCAACGACAAGAGCAGTGGCCCAATAGGAGGCGAGCTTGCCTGCGGCAATCGAATCCTGCCCCAGACCCGGCCCCACAGTGCGCTCTTCCACGATGGTGAGTGGCGCAGGCAAAGCCCCTGCCCGCAACAGAATGGCCAGATTATTGGCGCTTTCGACGGTGAAATGACCCGAAATCTGGCCCGAACCACCGGTAATCGGGGTCTGGATACGAGGAGCCGAAATCACTTTCTTGTCGAGCACAATAGCCAGCGAACGGCCGACACCTTCGGTTGTCGCCTGCCCGAAGCGTTGCGAGCCGCGGACATTGAAGCGGAAATTGACAATCGGTTCACGGGTCCGGCTGTCAAAGGCCGGTTGCGCGTCGATCAAGTCCTCGCCTTGCACAATCACGCGCTTTTCAACGGGAGCGTTGCCGCCACCCTCCTGGAAGGGCATGTTTTCAACATCACCCGGTGCGGCACCGGTTTCTGCCAGAAAACGGAATTCGAGTTGGGCAGTGGTACCCAAAATGTCTTTCAACTTGCGTGGATCCTGCAGGCCGGGCACTTCGACCAGAATCCGGTCGATGCCCTGACGCTGGATATTGGGTTCGGTCGTCCCAAGCGCATCCACGCGACGGCGCAACACTTCGATGGCCTGATCCAGCGCCTTGCGGACCTTCTCGTTGACACCGACTTCAGTGAGGGTCAGCACCACAAGTCCGTCGGGCTGTTCGACCAGATCCATCGTGGGGGCCGACGTGCCACGGGTCAAAACCGGACCCAAAGCCATCTCGCGCAATTTGCCCATCAGACGGGTACGCTCGGCGCTGTCCGTCACGCGGACATTGACACCACGGGCCTGCACGCCGATGCCGCCTGCCAAAGCGATCTTTTCCTCGCGCAGAATACGGCGGACATCATCACGCAGGCCATTGACCTGTGTGCGGATGATGGTGGCGGTATCCACTTCCAGCAACACATGCGACCCGCCCTGCAAATCCAGACCAAGAACAATGGCCTGATGCGGCACCAGCCAAGCCGGAACAAAAGAAGGAATTCCTTTGCGAATGGCTTCACGCGTGTCGGGAGACAGCATGCTCGGCATGGCGTAGAGAAATCCGCTCAACGCGAGCAGAAGAACCGCAACAGTCTTAAAGCGGGAAAAGCGCATCATGCTTTTAGAGTTCCTTGTCGTGCGCGGATGATCCGGCCTTTCGGGCTGGCCCGAAAGGTTTATGGGTCAAAGCGGTGATTAGTCCTCGGACTTCACGGGTTCCGATTTGGAACGGACTTCGGCAATCATCGTGCGGATGATCTTAACCTTGACGTTATCGGCAATTTCGATTTCGATTTCAGGGCCTTCGGCCACTTTGGTCACCTTGCCGATCAGACCGCCGGTCATGATCACGGTGTCGCCACGGCGCACGTTTTCAATCAAAGCCTGATGTTCCTTCGCGCGCTTTTGTTGCGGACGAATGATCAGCACATACATGATCACAAAAATCAGCGCGAAAGGCACGATCTGCATCAGCATATCGGTACCACCTGGTGCGCCGGCAGCCTGGGCAAAAGCGGGTGTGAACAAAGCAGAACCTCCATTGATGGTGTGGACGCAACAACATCCAGCAAACGGCGCGGACTATAACGGGGACGCCCCCGATTGCAAATCACTGGTGACTGAAAAGCCCGCAAACCGAGACATACGAACAAGCCGAACCATTGATAAAAACTGATAACATGATGGACGGCACAGTCAAACAGGGTTAATGGCAAAAAGCTCCGTAAATGCTCTCCGTGGTCTTTTGAAAGTCGAAGTCAGTCCAATGTCCGATATTCACACGCAAAAATCCGCACCATCGGCCTCTTTGTCCGGTTTGGGCGATCACGATGTGCCTGCAATGCTGGGCCGAATCGCCGCGCTTCTCGAACGTCTTGCACCGCCTGTCGCAGAAGCCCCCGATCTTGATTCGGCCGATGCCTTTGTCTGGCACCCTTCCCCGCCTCGTCTGGCCCCCGTGCGCAAAGTCAACCGTGTCGAGATGGTGTTGTTGCAGGGCATTGATTCTGTGCGTGACCAGCTGATCGAAAACACCGAACGCTTTGCCCGCGGCTTGCCCGCCAACAATGCGCTGTTGTGGGGCGCGCGCGGCATGGGCAAATCGTCGCTCGTCAAAGCCGCGCATGCGACAGCGGTCGCCAAGCGCGCTTCATGGCCAAATGCGCAAGCGCTTAAACTGGTTGAAATCCATCGTGAGGATATCGAAAGCCTGCCGCATCTCATGAACATCATGCGGCAATCGGCTTGCCGCTTCATTGTCTTTTGTGACGATCTGTCGTTCGATGGCGGCGATACCTCCTACAAATCGCTGAAAGCCGTGCTGGAAGGCGGCATCGAAGGCCGCCCCGACAATGTGATTTTTTACGCGACCTCCAACCGCCGCCATTTGTTGCCACGCGATATGATGGATAACGAACGATCGACATCGATCAATCCCGGTGAGGCGATTGAGGAAAAAGTGTCCCTGTCGGATCGCTTCGGTCTGTGGTTGGGATTCCACAAATGTTCGCAGGACGAATATCTGGCCATGGTGCATGGCTATTGCAAGCATTACGGGCTGGATGTCGATCAGGCCCAATGCGATGCACAGGCGCTGGAATGGTCGACCACGCGTGGCTCGCGTTCAGGCCGTACGGCGTTCCAGTTCATTCAAGACCTTGCCGGACGCATGGGCCGCCAGCTCGACGCGTAACCGCACGGTCCCATAAACAAAGCCCGCCTGCACAAGATGCAAGGCGGGCTTTTGATTGTTTGAAATCCATCAGTTGCCGGACAGGAAACCCATCGGATCAACCGGTGTCGAACCCTTGCGCAATTCGAAATGCAATTGCGGAGACGAGACATTGCCGGTCTGGCCCGAAGCGGCAATCACCTGACCGCGCTTGACGAGATCGCCTTTTTTGACCTTCAACTCGGAATTATTGGCATAGGCCGAGACAAAACCGTTGTCGTGACGCACCAGAACCAGATTGCCATAGCCCTTCAACTCGTTACCTGCATAGGCCACGACACCGTTTTCGGCAGCTTTGATCGGGGTCCCTTCGGGCAGAGCGATATTGATGCCGTCGCTCTTTTCTCCGGCCTTTTCACCGAAACTTTTCAGGATATGGCCGCGCGCAGGCCAACGGAATTCTGCCGGTGCGGGCGCTGTCGGCTCGGCATGGGTCGCAACCGTTGCGGTTGTTTCAACTTGCGCTTCGGCGACAGGCTGTTTGGCCCCTTTGGCGGGCTTTGGCTCGACGGCTGGTTTGACTTCGGCGACTGCTTTTGCGTCCGGCGCTTTTTTGTCGACGGCCGCTTTATCTGCGGCGGCTTTATCGGCTTTGGCCTTGGCTTTCGGATCGACAGCGGGTTCGGGCGCAGTGGCGGCGACAGCCTGCTTGGTTTGCGGAGACTGAACGGCTGGTTTTGCCGCAGGCGCTGGCTCGGCCACGGCGAAAGGCTTTTGCGGAGCAACCGCTGGCGCGGCAAGGGTCAGGACCGTGCCGGGCTTCAACTTGGTCTTGTTGTTATTGGCCGCAACAACGGCCTGTTCGGACAGACCCAAACGATTTGCCACACTTTTGACCGTATCGCCTTTGGCCACAGTCAAGGTGTTGGGTGCCACCAGTTTGGGCTCGGCTTTGGGAGCGGCAACGGCCACGGCTTTCATCGGAGCGGATTGGGACACAACGGGCGAGCCGGACGGTGGCGAGAGCGGAGCGCTTTGCACCCCGCCGGTCGGCGCGGCGCCCGAAGAAACGGCCATGGGGGAATAACCCGATTGCGCGGTCTGCACAGGCTGGCCGGAACGGCCGAAACGGGCCGAACCGGAGAAAGGATTGGCCAGCGAGGCTTCATCGACGCGCATTGCATCGGAACCACACCCCACAACCGAACCGGTAACAGCCACAACCAGAACAATCCGGCTGACTGTCTTGAGAGAAACAGACGAAAACCTCACCATGCCGAAGCCCATCCGCAAGTTGAAACACTCATTACATGTCCAACTATAGCGGGGATGAAGTTAAAAAAGAGTTCCTATCAAAAGGAGAGTGGCCGACAATTTTATCACGGCACTTTCAGAGCATTTGCGACATGCCGCCGATCAGCATCGGCAAGGTAATCGGCGCGCCCAGCGTTTCGACAATGCCGCTGACCGGATCCATCACATAGGTGGCCATACGCCCGGCGCCGTTGATACGGCGCACACCCACCATGCGGCCGCCGGGCACCAACTGCCCCAACAGGGCCAAAGGCGGCGCGTCAAACGAGGCATCGACCAGTATACGATCGAAAGGCGCAAAATCGCTCACCCCTTCAGTGCCGTCGCCATGAATGACCGTGGTATTGGTGATCGACAGGCCACGCAACCGCATCCGTGCCTCGATCCCCAAAGCGCGGAACCGTTCGACCGAAATCACCTGCGCGGCCAGACGCGACAGGATGGCCGTGCCGAAGCCGGTACCGGTGCCGACTTCCAGAACGGTATGGGACGGCTCCGGCGCAAGGGCCGACAGCATCAACAACAATGAGGACGGCGCGCCGATGGTTTGGCCGCAGGCAATCGGCAGGCTGGAATCATGCAAAGCCAGATCGCCATAGCGTTGCGACACAAAGCGCGAACGCGGGATCATCTCGAAAATCCGCATCAGATCGGTGTTGATCAGCCCCCTCTCCCGCATCGACAGCAAAAAGGCAAATTTTGCCTCGTCACTCTTGCCGATGGGACGGGACTCGATCGGGGTCACCCTGCCACCATTCCCGTCAGAAATGGGCCGCAAAGCGGGTCACGCTCGGCTCGTCTGTCAGGTTCAGCCGCAAGGGGGTTACGGAAATCTTCTTTTCCGACAGCGCTTCCAGATCCGTGCCATGGCCGAGCGCGAAACTGCTGCGGGTAAAGCCGATCCAGTAATAAGGAATACTGCGCCCATCCTCGCGGGCATCGATTTTCAGGAAGGACGCATCGCGCCGGCCCTGATGCGTGACCGCCATTCCCTGCACATCTTCGGGTGCACAAGACGGGAAATTCACATTGACCAATATCCCCGGCTCGATCCCGATATCGAGGATTTTTTTGATAATACCCGGCCCGTGATGCTCGCCGCAGGTCCAGAAAATATTCTCGCGCCCACCCGGGCCGTAGCATTGCGACAGTGCAATCGACGGAATACCCAAGATCGTGCCTTCCATGGCGGCGGCAACGGTACCGGAATAGGTCACATCCTCGGCCGCATTCTGGCCGCGATTGATGCCGGACAGGATCAGATCGGGCGGCGATGGCATGACATGTTTCAGGGCCATGATCACGCAATCGGTCGGCGTGCCTTTGACGGCAAAGCGTTGATGGCCGGCATCACGCAGGCGCAACGGCTCGTTCAACGACAGCGAATGGGCCACGCCGGACTGGTCGCTTTCCGGGGCAACCGTCCAGACATCGGCCGACAAAGCCTGCGCTATGCGTTCTGCCACCAAAAGGCCAGGAGCATGGATACCGTCATCATTGGTGACCAGAATACGCATATCAAACAGCCTTTTCGATGCGGGTCATCCCGCCCATATAGGGTTGCAACACGGTTGGAACAGACACCGAACCATCGGCATTCTGGTAATTTTCAAGCACGGCCACCAAGGCGCGGCCTACCGCCACGCCCGAACCGTTGAGCGTATGGACAAAGTGGTTCTTGCCATCGGAGGTTTTATAGCGGGCCTGCATCCGGCGGGCCTGGAAATCACCACAGACCGAGCAGGATGAAATCTCGCGATAGGCATTCTGGCCGGGCAACCACACTTCGAGATCATGGGTGCGTTGCGAGGCAAAGCCCATGTCGCCCGTGCACAACAGCATGGTGCGATATGGCAATTCCAGCTTTTGCAGGACTTTTTCAGCCGAGGCCGTCATCCGGTCCAATTCGGCGCGTGACTGTTCGGCGGCGGTCACCGACACCAGCTCGACCTTGTAGAATTGATGCTGGCGGATCATGCCGCGCGTGTCGCGGCCTGCCGAACCGGCCTCGGCACGGAAACAGGCTGACAAAGCCGTCACACGGATCGGCAAATCCTTTTCATCCAGAATCTGCTCTCGCACCAGATTGGTCAGTGGCACTTCGGCGGTCGGAATCAGCCAGTAATCATCACCGGCGTGGAACTGGTCATCGCGGAATTTCGGCAATTGTGCCGTCCCCACCATCGCCTGATCCTTGACCAGCAATGGGGGGTTCACTTCCATATAGCCATGTTCGACCGTGTGCAGATCGAGCATGAATTGGCCGATGGCCCGTTCCAGACGCGCCAGCGCACCCTTGGTCACCACAAAGCGCGACCCGGACATCCGGGTCGCGGCCTCGAAATCCATCAGGCCGAGCGCCTCGCCGATCTCGAAATGCTGTTTCGGCTCGAAATCAAAGGTGCGCGGCGTGCCATGGCTGTGCAACAAGACATTGCCATGCTCGTCCGCACCCACGGGCACTTCTTCAAGCGGCGTGTTGGGAATGGCCTGCAAGGCCTCTTCCAGCTCGGCGACAACGGCTTTTTCCTCAACTTCGGCAGAGGCCAACACCTCTTTCAGCGAAGCCACTTCGGCCTTCAGCTGATCGGCGCGGGCCTGATCCTTGGCGGCCATCGCCTGCCCGATTTCCTTGGACAGGGCATTGCGCTTTTCCTGCGCCTCTTGCGCACGCATGATGGCGGCGCGGCGGCGGTCGTCAATCGCCAAAACCTGATCCCCCAGAGGCGAAGCGTTGCGGTTCAGCAAGCCTTGATCAAATTGGGCCTTGTTGTCGCGGATCCAGCGAATGTCATACATGGAATGGGTCTCGTTTCGATCACATCTCGGTCTGATTATACGTTCAAAACCAGCACTTTACGAGGAAGAAGGCGTGACATCACTGCCAGCAGGTTCTTCTTTGGGCTCCCGCTTGCGCTCGACCATGACCACTGCGAGAATGGAAAACTCGTAAAGGAAATAGGCCGGAATTGCCAAGGACAACTGGCTGATCACATCGGGCGGGGTCAACACGGCGGCAACCACAAACACCAGCACAATCGCATAACGCCGCTTTTCACGCAGAAATGCCGCATCGATAAAGCCGGCCCGCGCCAGAAGGGTCAGCACCACCGGCAACTGGAACGTAATCCCGAAGGCGAAGATCAACGTCATGATCAAAGACAGATATTCACTGACCTTGGGCAACAATTCGATGGCCGCGGAATGTTCACCCGCCGCCTGTTGCATGCCGATGGAAAACTGCATCACCACCGGCATGGCAATGAAAAAAACCACGCTGGCTCCGATCAAAAACAGCACGGGAGTGGCAATCAAATAGGGCCGGAACGCCTCTTTCTCATCACGATAGAGGCCGGGGGCCACAAATTTATAAATCTGGGTCGCAATGACCGGAAACGAGAAGAACGAAGCCCCAAACACGGCAATCTTGATCTGCGTAAACAGATATTCGAGCGGTGCGGTATAGATCAGCTTGATCTGTGCACCATCGCCTGCCGCCATGACATAAGGAAAGATCAGCAGATTGTAGATTTCCTTGGCGAACGCAAAGCTGATCACAAACATCACGATGAACGCCGCCAGCGAGCGGATGAGGCGTGCGCGCAACTCGATCAAATGCTCAAGCAAAGGGGCGCGGGAGGCCTCGATATCGTCTTCCGTGCTCATCAGCTTGCACTCTTGGGGGCCGGTGGTGTCGCATCCAATGCCAGTTGCGGTTGGGCTTCCGGCGCACTCACTGCCGTAACGGGGGCGGCAGGAATAGCGGCGACACTGGCTTCGACATTGGCCAGAATCTGTTCGCTGGTCACAGCCGCAATTTCGGGAACCGGTGGCAGATCAGGCGTTGCCGGTGTCACCGGATCAGCGGCAGGGCTGGAGGCGGAAGCCGTTTCAGCCAGATAGGTATCGATATGCACAGCAGAATCTTTTGTGGCCTCGGCCACAGTATCGGACATCTGCTTGCCCATTTCCTCGACCTTCTTACGGGCCTCTTCCAGTTCCATATCGCGCATCGCATCGCTGAACTGGTTCTGGAAATCACCGGCCATCCGGCGCAATTTGCCAACCGACTTGCCGACAGCGCGCAGAACGCCGGGCAACTCCTTGGGGCCAATGGCGACAAGCGCCACAACACCAATGACCACCAGTTCTCCAGCACCAAAATCCAGCATCATCAGTATCCGGTAAGAGGCTTAAGCCACATTGTTACGAGGTGGCTTTGGTCGGCTCGGCAGGGTGGGCAGGTGCGGGCTGGGGAGCCGGTGCAGGTTCTGCATGGGCCGTTGCGGCCGCAGGAGCCTGCTCGGCCACACGGGCCGGATCGACAGGCACAGTTGCGGCTGGCTTGTTCTCGGCCTCGTCATCGGCCATGCCTTTTTTGAAGGATTTGATGCCCTTGGCCACATCACCCATCAGATCGGAAATCTTGCCACGGCCGAACAACAGCATCACGACAATACCGACGACAATCCAGTGCCAAATGCTGACACTTCCCATGATCAATCTCCATCATCTCAAGCCACGCCTATGAAGGCGGCTTTGGTCAATCCATGCGCAAGACCCTAGAAGGACGAGCGCATAAAAACAAGAACTTCATCATCATTTCGATAAAACAATGGCACAAGCACGCCGTTAGTGGCTATCGGCCAAGGATGAAGGCGTGACGTCGATTGCCTGATCATCCCCATCATCGAGTGGCGCATCCTCTGCCGCCACCAATTCTTCGGCCATAGCGGTGAACAGATCCTCGCCCAAGGGATCCTCGTCATCGGTCAGATCGGGACTGTCGGACGGCATCGGCACGCTGAAGCCCTGCGGCAGACGGCCATCCAGAAAACCTGCGCCTTTGAGATCATCAAGACCGGGCAGATCGGAGATGGATTCGAGGCCGAAATGGATCAGGAAATGCTCGGTTGTGCCATAGGTGACCGGACGGCCCGGCGTGCGGCGGCGGCCACGCAGGCGAATCCAGCCGGTTTCGAGCAAGGCATCCAACGTGCCGCGATGGATCGAAACGCCGCGAATATCCTCGATTTCGGCCCGTGTCACCGGTTGGTGATAGGCAATGACCGACAGGGTTTCGAGCGCCGCACGGGACAATTTGCGCGTTTCATGCGCTTCACGCGACAAAAGATAACCCAAATCCTCGGCGGTACGGAACATCCAGCCACCGGCCAACCGCACCAATTGCACGCCACGATTGCGATAATCGGCCTGTAACGCCTCCAGCACCCGGCCAATGGGCAAAGCCACAGGCAAGCGGGTTTGCAAGACCTCCTCGCTCAACGGATGGGACGAGGCAAACAACAGGGCCTCGATCACACGGGTGGCCTCGCGCAACAGCTTGTTTTCCGGCGTTTCCTCGCGCCGATGGGTCTGCCTGAATTCTTCCAAATCGTGCGTGGTCATCAGGCGGCCTCGCCTTTACGCCCCTCGTCTGCCACCGTCAAAGGCTGGGTTTCGCCCATTCGCGGCCCGCCTGCCACACGTCCGCGCACCTGCAGTGGGGCAAAAGCGGCATCCTGCCGGACATCGATCACGCCTTCGCGCACCATTTCAAGGGTCGCGGAAAAGGACGAGGCCCGCACAGTGGCGCGCATATGCGGTTCGACGACAAACTGGATCAGATAATCATCCAAAGCGGCCCAATGGGTGCTTTCACCCAGCAAACGCTCCAGTGCGGCACGCGCTTCCGGCAAGGACCAGACAAAGCGCTTCACAAAGGTAATGCGCGACAGGGCCCGAACCTGCCGCTGATCGGCATAGGATTTGAGCAGGTCATACATGGATGCCGAATATTGGATGTGGCGGGACACCACCACAGGCTCCGGCGCCCCACGGGTAAAGAAGTCGCGGCCATGACGGGAGCGGTCAAACAGCATTTTAGAGGCCTGACGCATGGCCTCCAACCGGCGCAAGCGGAAGGCCAGACGCACCGCCAGATCGGCCGCGGGCTCCTCATTGTCCTTTTCGACCACCGGCAGGAGAAGTCGCGATTTCAAATAGGCCAGCCAAGCCGCCATCACCAGATAATCGGCCGCCAGTTCAAGCCGGAACCGGCGCGCTGTCTCGATAAAGCTCAGATATTGATTAGCCAATGCGAGGACGGAAATCTTGTGCAGATCGACCTTCTGGCGGCGGGCGAGATCCAGCAACAGATCCAGCGGGCCTGCATAACCATCGACATCCACCAGCATCGCAGGCTCGGCTTCGCCGCGGTCTACCTGGATATGGGGGTCTTCAAAGGCAAGTTCTTGACGCATGATATTCCTGATTCGCTACCGAATCAGGAGTCTGGCGATGTCAGGCATCACAAGCAAGCAAGGAAGCCAATCTGGCGCGGGCATCCACAGCTACTATCGGTTCGACCACTTTCAGCAAGCGTCCAAGCGCGGTTTTGCTCCGCATCAGCGACCGCCCCGCCAGTTTGGGGGTGACCGAGGCGACCTCGACCATTTCATCCATCTTGCCGTTGCAATGCAAAACAATATCGCATCCGGCTTTCAAGGAGGCTTCGGCGCGCTGGGCCAGCGTGCCGCTGAGCGCCTGCATCGAGACATCGTCGCTCATCAAAAGGCCATCAAACCCGATGGTTTTGCGGATGGTGCCACGGATCACCTTGCGCGAGGTGGTCGCTGGTGCCGTGCGATCTAGCGCGGTATAGACCACGTGCGCCGTCATCGCCAAAGGCATATCGGCATTGAGCTGGAACGGTTTGAAATCCTGGGCCAATCGCGCCTTCGAGGCCGTGACAACCGGCAGATCGAGATGGGAATCGGCCCCTGCCCGTCCATGGCCGGGAATATGTTTGATCACAGGCAGAACGCCACCAGCCAACAGGCCTTCGCAAGCAGACCGGCCCATCAGCCCGACCAGATCGGGATCCAGCCCGTAAGCGCGATCCCCGATCACATCATGTGCCCCTTTGACCGGCACATCGAGCACGGGCAAACAATCAACCGTAATGCCAACCGCATGCAGATCATGGGCAATAAGCCGCGCCCCCAGACGAACCGCCTCGCGGCCCTTGGCCAGATCCTTGAGCGCTAGACGGCCATAGGCCTCGCCTTTCGGATAGGCCTGCCAATGCGGCGGACCGAGCCTCTGGACGCGCCCGCCTTCCTGATCGACCAGCACAGGGGCATCGGCGCGACCGACACAGGCCCGAAACGCCTCGGTCAGAGCCAGCACCTGCTGGGGCGTATCGATATTGCGGCGGAACAGGATCAAGCCCCACGGATTGCAGTCTTTCAGAAAAGCCTGCTCATCCTGCGTCAGGACCAGACCGGATACGCCGACAATCAGGGCAGAAACAGCCATGACCCATCAATTCCTTGCCACAAAGCACTGGCCACCGGAGGACTTGATCTTCTCGCAGATCGAAATCGCTTCCTCGCGGTTCAAACCAACGGCGCGGACACGGAAGATGGTGCGGCCATTGTTCTCGGCCTTTTGCGAGGCGATCGGGACCCCATCCAGTATGGAAGCATAGGAGCGTTTGAGTGCGACAATCGCATTGCGGGCCTCGGCCTCGGTGGCGGGTGCGCTGAATTGGACGCCATAATCACCGGTGGGCGAACGATCAGCTGTATCAGCGGTGGCAGGTGCAGGAGTTGGAGCAGGTGCAGGAGTTGCCGCTGGGGTGGCAGAAGGCGTTGGCGCAGTTGCACGGGCAGAGGGTGCGGCAACAGGCGGTGTGGATACAGGTTCCGCCGCTTGCGGGCGCATCGGAGGCATGACGCGGACAGCACTGGCACCGGCAGTCACTTGCGCGGCGGGCGGATTGGCAGGCTGGGCTGTTGCGGGCGGTGGCACAGCCACGGGCGGGGCCGCCGGTGGTGGCATCACTGTTACCATGGATGGTGCCGCACGCGGTACGGCGGCACTGTTGGGCACAGGCGAACCAGCGGCCACAATATTTTCTTCCACCAGAGTGCCATCGGGACGTACCGTCACCGTGCGGATTTTCTTCGGCTCGCCGATCAGCGGCGATCCGGGAGGACGCGGAGCCGCACTGATATCGACAGGCTTTTCATCGGTTGAAACGACTTTGGCATCCTTGGCATCTTCAGGCTTGCTGGGCTGGTAGATCGCCGCCCCCTGATTGGGGACTTCCGTACCGCCCGGATTGGCCGGAACCACTTTGACAGGGTTTTTATCAGCCGAGATAACCGGCGGCGCACCACTGGGGACCCTCGCCCCCTCGTTGCGCAAATAAGCGGCCAGACCAAAACCGCCCGCCATCACGACAATCAGACCAAGCAGGATCATCATGCCCTTGCCTTGACCCTTTTTGGGTGGTTCGACGGGGCGTTGTTCTGCCCCCAGATTGGCTTCGGCCTCGGAATAGGACAAGCCGACCCCTTGGGTCTGCTCCGAAGCCCATTGGCTCGACTGGCTGGGCTGTTCAGGAAAAGCCGCCGCATAGACCAACGCACGATCGGCGGCACTGCGCTGTTCGGGAGTTTGCGGGGCCGGTTGCGGGGCCAGTTGCGGACTTGCATAGGCCGAAGAGTGCTCTGCCACGGGTTCGTGACCGGGGCGGCTTTGGCTATAAAGCCCATTCAGTGCGGCAAGATCCGACGACGGACGGATTTCGGACGGCGACAGCGCCAGAATATCATGGGTCGCCGTTTCGGTCCGGTGCGGTTGATAGGCCTTCGGCTCATAAACCGTTTGGTCCGGCGCAGAGGGGGATACCGGCTGGCTCTGGGTGAAATAATCACGCGGGGCCTCAGGGGCCTGCCCGGTGTAGGCCTCTGGCTGGGTGGAGACCGGATGTGGCGCAAATTGGGCTTCCACACCGGAAACCGCGCTTGCTCCGCTGTAATAAGGAGCTGATTCAGCGCGTGCCTGCGGTTCGACCGGCTCGGACTGGGTCTCATAGGGCGAGGACGGCGCTGTTTGTGGCACATAGGGCGCATAGACGGGCGGCGCAGAAGGAGGCTCGACCGCACGCGGTACTCGCGGGTCATTCAAAGCGGCATGTTGGTTGGGATCGAACACCAGATGATCATGGGCCTGATAAGTGGCCAGAGGCTCGACAGGTGTTTGTTCGACAAAGGGTTGCCAACCGGCTGGCGGCTGATAAGCGGGATCGGGGTAGGAAGGCGCTTGCACAGACTGTGCAGGCTCGGACGGCGCATAGGACGGCGCCGACACAGGCGGAGCTGGCTGTGCCTGAGCCTGTTTGCTTGCCCCTTCATATTCAACCAGACGGGCCAGCATCGACAAGGGATCTTCATTGTTGCCGGCGCTGTTGGCAGGGTCGGATGATGATGACCGGCGCGACAAAGCCTCACGCAACTGGCGTTCGAGTTCTTCCAGATTAATCGATGGCGGTTTATTGCTGTCTTCGCTCATCTTCTCACTCAAAAGCCGAACCCTGCCCTTTGTTTTCAAAGAGCGCCAAACCGGGACAACACCCGCCGATCATTCGCAAAAACCTAGTCCGTTAGAAATATTAACCCCGCCACAGCCTATCTCATCTCCTCGGGAGCCGAAACACCCAAAATTCCGAGACCGGATTGAATCACCTGCACCACAGCATGAAGCATAACGAGTCGCGCGCCCGTTATAGCCGGACTCGACTCCAGCACAAAGCGAAGCTGTGGATCATCCTTGCCACGGTTCCATAATCCATGGAAATCGCTGGCCAGTTCATACAGGTAGAACGCCACGCGGTGCGGCTCATGGGCTGAGGCCGCCGCTTCGATCATGCGCGGGAACTGGGCAATCCGCCGCATCAAGGCGCGCTCCGAAGCATCCTGCAACACCGACAGATCGGTGCCTTTCAAAGCCTCCAATGTATGCGCAAAGCCTGCCGTTTCGGCCTGCCGCAACACTGAACAGCAACGGGCATGCGCATATTGGACATAAAAGACAGGATTATCACGCGATTGCTCGATCACCTTGGCGAGGTCGAAATCCAGCGTCGCATCATTCTTGCGATAAAGCATCATGAAGCGGACGGCATCGCGGCCCACTTCATCAACCACTTCGCGCAAGGTCACGAAATCACCCGACCGTTTGGACATTTTAACCGGCTCGCCATGGCGCAACAGCCGGACCAACTGGCACAATTTCACATCCAGCTCGGCCTTGCCGCCCGTCACAGCCGCAACTGCGGCCGTCATGCGTTTGACATAGCCGCCGTGATCGGCTCCCCAGACATCGATCATGGTTGCAAAGCCACGCTGGAATTTGGAGGCATGATAGGCAATATCGGAGGCAAAATAAGTATAGCCACCATCCGATTTCAGCAAAGGACGGTCACTGTCATCGCCGAATTCGGTGGCGCGGAACAAGGTCTGCTCGCGGTCTTCCCAATCATCTGGCAACTGCCCTTTGGGGGGTGGCAAACGGCCCTCATAGACCAGATCACGGGCCCGCAGATCGGCAATGGTCTGTTTGATCACATCGCTGTCACCGGTCGAGAGCGAGCGCTCGGAAAAGAACACATCATGCCGGATATCAAGCGTGGCCAGATCCTCGCGGATCATGTCCATCATCATGGCAATGGCTTTGTCACGCGCCAATGGCAGGATATCGGCTTCGTCCTTGTCCAGAAGTGTCTGGCCATACTCCGCCGCCAGTGCCTGACCGACAGGCACCAGATAATCGCCCGGATAAAGCCCGTCCGGGATCGTGCCGATGTCCTGGCCGAGGGCTTCGCGGTAACGCAACAAAGCCGAACGGGCCAGCACATCCACCTGGGCACCGGCATCATTGATATAATATTCACGGGTGACGGCGCGTCCGGCAAATTCCAGCAGGGAGGCGAGCGCATCACCAAACACCGCGCCGCGACCATGGCCGACATGCATCGGCCCCGTGGGATTGGCCGAGACATATTCCACATTGGCAGGCCCCTGCCCGACAGCCAGCGCGTGACCGTAATAACGACCCTGCTCGATCACCGAATGAAGAACATTTTCAAACACATGCGGGGCAAGGCTGAGATTGATAAAGCCGGGACCGGCAATGCTGACCGAGACCACATCCGCATCATCTTGCAACAATGCCACCAGAGATTCGGCCAGTTTGCGCGGCGGCACACCGGCTTCCTTGGTCAGCACCATCGCCGCATTGGTGGCCAGATCACCATGGGAGGGATCGCGCGGCGGCTCGACAACCACTCGCGACAGATCCAGTCCCTTCGGCAAGACACCCTGATCGGCCAGTTGCTCGATGGCGAGCCGCAAACGATGTTCGAAAACTTCAAAAACATTCATGACTGTGCTTTGGCCTTGTATGGGTTGGCTTGAGACCGGAAAATCCGGATAGAAAGACTGTCTAACCGACAATGATCACTGTGCGCGCCCTAACGCAAATCGGGTGAAACGTCAAACAAGCGGCGGTGTTCGAGCAGGGCAAAACGGTCGGTCATGCCCGCAATATAATCGGCAATCCGGCGGGCAAGCTGTTGGTCCGACAGGGTTTCGAGTCCCGCGCGCCATTCGTCGGGCAATTCCGAGGGTTGTTTGAAATAAAGGGCGAACAGATCGCGCACCACATCTTCGGCCTGTCCGCGAACCCGCATCACATCCTTGTGGCGATACATATGCGGATAGAGAAAGCCTTTGATTCCGGTATCGGCACGGCTTCCGGCTTCCGAAAACGAGACGAGGCTCCGGCCGGCTTGCCGAATATCCTCCACCGAGCCGCACCGCTCCAACCCGCCGATGCTGGCTTGCAATACATCCTCGATCAAGCGGGTAATCAACCGCCGCCCCAATTCATGGATCACGCGCTGTTCTTCAAGCTGTGGCCATAGAGATTTGATTTCCCTCAGACATTCCTTCAAAAGCGGCACTTCGGCCAAGTCGGGAACCGCAAACAATCCGGCGCGCAATCCGTCATCGATGTCATGGGCATTATAGGCAATGTCATCGGCCAGAGCGGCCACTTGCGCTTCGGCCGAGGCATGCTCGTGAAGCCCCAACGGAAAGTGCCGGTCGAATTCCACAAATGCTTCGGGCACCCCATGTTTACGGTATCGCTCGGTCGGGTGGCCCGCACCATCCAGCACCGGACCATTATGCTTGACCAGTCCTTCGAGGGTTTCCCAACTGAGATTCAACCCGTCAAAGCCCGCATAGCGGCGTTCAAGCTGGGTCACAATCCGCAAAGCCTGCGCATTGTGGTCGAACCCGCCGAAATTCTGCATGGCCTCATGCAGGGCATCTTCGCCTGCATGACCGAACGGCGTGTGACCGAGATCATGCGCCAGCGCCAGCGCTTCGGCCAGATCCTCGTCCAGCCCCAGAGCACGGGCGAGCGAGCGGGCGATTTGCGCCACCTCGATTGTATGGGTCAACCGTGTGCGGAAATGGTCACCCTCGTGATAGACGAATACCTGGCTCTTGTGTTTGAGACGGCGAAAGGCTGTGGAATGGATGATCCGGTCGCGGTCGCGCTGGAAATCGCTTCGGGTGGCCGAAAGCGGCTCCGGCAACAACCGGCCGCGCGTCCGGTGCGGATCACAGGCATAGGCCGCCCGCCGCCGGTCATAGCGGAACCGGTCAAAATCGGCCTGTTGTTGCGTTAAATCCGTTGTTGCAGGCAAATCCGCCTCCGCCTCTTCAATCAACCCGTTGAATTCGGGCCAAGTCCAGCCTATCTATCATGAAACAGGGTGAAGTGACCATGTCACGCCCCTGCCCGACACCAAAAGTGCCCGCAAATTTCGACCCTTTATGAGGACAGCTATGAGCGATCACACATTGACGATGACAGAACGCGCCGCCAAGCGGATCCAGACCATCCTGTCGGGCGAGGCTGAAGGGACGCAATTGCGCCTGAGTGTGGATGGCGGCGGTTGCTCCGGCTTCCAGTATAAATTCGATCTCTCATCCGAACAATTCGCCGATGATCTGCTGGTCAGCCGCAATGGCGTGACCTTGCGGATCGATCCCGTTTCTCTGCCATTGCTTGAAGGCTCGGAGGTCGATTTTGTCGACGACCTGATGGGTCAATCCTTCAGGGTGGTCAACCCCAATGCCACAGCCTCATGCGGTTGCGGCACCAGTTTTTCGCTCTGACAAGCCTGCTCAATGAGGCTTCTCAGCCGCCCAAACGGGTGGCGCGCTTGCGGATCCGCTGTTCACGGGCTTGCGCTTCGACCACAGCCACAGCCGTCATATTGACCACACCGCGTGCCGTGACCGAGGTGGTCAGCACATGGGCGGGGTGATCGGGACCAATCAGGATCGGACCGACAGGCAGGGCATCGGCCAAAATCTTGATCAGCTGATAGGCGATGTTGGCGGCATCGAGATTGGGCATGATCAGCAGATTGGCTTCGCCCTTCAGGCGTGAATCCGGATATTTGTTGTCACGCAACATTTGCGACAAAGCGGTGTCGCCCTGCATTTCGCCATCAACTTCCAGTTCCGGCATACGATCGCGGATCATTGCGGTCGCCTCGCGCATTTTGATGGAAGATGGCGTATCCGATGCCCCAAAATCGGAATGGGACAGCAAAGCCACCTTTGGTGTAATGCCGAAACGGGCAACCATCTGCGCGCATTGGATGGTGGTATCAGCGATTTCATCGGCGGTCGGATCGGGCCGCACATGGGTATCGGCGATGAAATAATGCCCCTTCTGGGTGATCATCAGGCTCATGCCGGCAAAACGGCGCATGCCGGGGGCCGCACCGATAATGTCGCGGATCAGCTTCAGTTTCGAGGTGAAACGGCCTTCCAATCCGGTGATCATCGCATCCGCATCGCCGCGCACAACCGCAATGGCGGCAATGACGGTGGTGTTGGTGCGCACCAGCGTCCGGGCGGCGGCAGGCGTAATGCCGCGCCGACCGGCCCGCTCAAGGAAGGTCGCGACATAATCGCGATAACGCGGATCATCTTCCGGATTGACGATGGTGACGCCCTGCCCGATCGGCAGTTTCAACCCGTAGCGGTTGCAACGCGCTTCGATCACAGCCGGACGGCCTATCAGGATCGGGAAGGCAATGCCTTCTTCCAGCGCAATGAGAGCGGCACGCAAGACGCGCTCGTCCTCGCCATCGGCATAGATCACACGCTTGGGGTCTTGCTTGGCCTGGGCGAAAATCGGTTTCATCACGAAGCCGGAGCGGAACACGAAACGGTCGAGTTGCTCGTGATAGGCATCCCAATCGGTGATCGGACGGGTCGCCACGCCGGTTTCCATTGCCGCCAGCGCGACAGCGGGTGCAATCCGCAAGATCAGACGCGGATCGAACGGGCTGGGGATCAGGGATTGTTCGCCAAAGGTTGCGACTTCGCCGCCATAGGCCATCGCGGCAATGTCCGAGGGTGCTTCACGGGCCAGTTTGGCAATGGCCTGTGTTGCGGCAATCTTCATCGCCTCGTTGATGGTGGTCGCCCCGACATCCAGCGCACCTCGGAAAATATAGGGGAAGCACAGGACATTGTTGACCTGATTGGGGAAATCCGACCGGCCCGTGCAGATCATCGCATCGGGACGCACCGCGCGGGCATCATCCGGCATGATTTCGGGATTGGGGTTGGCCAGCGCCAGAATCAGCGGCTTGGGAGCCATTTTTTCAAGCATATGGGGTTTCAACACGCCGCCGGCCGACAGGCCGAGGAACACATCCGCTCCCTCGATGACTTCGATCAGCGTGCGCTTGTCGGTCTTTTGGGCGAACACTGCTTTCCAGCGGTCCATCAAAGCCTCGCGGCCCTCATAGGCCACGCCTTCGAGATCGGTAACCCAGATGTTTTCGCGTTTGACACCCATGGTCACCAGCAAATTCAGGCACGCCAGCGCCGCCGCACCCGCGCCCGATGTCACAACCTTGATCTTGCCCAAGTCCTTGTTGGCCAGAGCCATCGCATTCATGACAGCGGCAGAGACGATGATCGCCGTGCCGTGCTGGTCATCATGGAACACGGGAATACCCATGCGGGCCTTCAACTGCTCCTCGATCTCGAAACATTCGGGAGCCTTGATGTCTTCGAGATTGATCCCGCCGAATGTCGGCTCAAGGGCGGCAACGACATTGACCATGCGGTCAACATCGGTTTCGGCTACTTCGATATCGAATACGTCGATCCCGGCAAATTTCTTGAACAGAACCGCTTTGCCTTCCATCACCGGCTTGGAGGCCAGCGGGCCGATATTGCCCAGACCCAGCACAGCTGTGCCGTTGGACAAGACTGCCACGAGATTCTGACGGATGGTGTAATCGGCGGCCGTGCTCGGATCAGCGGCAATCGCCTCGCAAGGGGCGGCCACACCGGGGGAATAAGCGAGTGCCAGATCGTGCTGATTGCCCAGCGGCTTTGTGGCCTGAATTTCCAGCTTGCCCGGCTTCGGGTGGCTGTGAAAAGCCAAAGCGCTGGCGCGCAGTTCATCAGACAAAGTAGCCATCTGGTCGTTTCCCCTCATATTGACATCTTGAGGCGAGGTTTGCCGATCCGCCGCAAGTTAACGTTTCAAGTCTAGCCGCAACTGGCGCGGTGATGAAAGCCTTATTCGGTCTTTTCTCCTAAGGGATGAGAAAAAACCGACGATTCCATCGCCGCACTGATGCGGCTTTCGCCTTAGCGGGCGGGTGTTTCGGGCAAGTTGAGGCGCAAATGCAAATCGCGCAATTGCTGGTTGGTGGGTGCGGTCGGTGCGCACATCAACAAATCCTGTGCCTGCTGGTTCATCGGGAACAGCGTCACTTCACGCAGGTTCTGTGCGCCAACCAGCAACATCACGATGCGATCCACCCCTGCCGCCATACCGCCATGGGGCGGTGCGCCATATTGGAAGGCGCGATACATGCCGCCGAAGCGTTCGATCACCGTTTCCTCGCCATAGCCTGCAATTTCAAAGGCCTTGACCATGGCTTCGGGCTTGTGGTTGCGGATGCCGCCGGAGGCGATTTCAAAGCCGTTGCAGGCAATGTCATACTGGAACGCCTTGATGGTCAGCGGATCCTGATGTTGCAGGGCCTCATACCCACCTTGCGGCATCGAGAACGGATTGTGCGAGAAATCGACCTTTTTGTCGTCCTCGTTCCATTCGAACATCGGGAAATCGACAATCCATGCGAGCTCGTAACGGTCCTCGTCGATCAGCTTCAGATCCTGCCCGACCTTGGTGCGGGCGGCACCTGCGAATTTGACGAATTTTTCGGGATCACCCGCAACAAAAAACGCCGCATCGCCTTCAGCCAGACCCAGTTGCTGGCGAATCGCCTCGGTACGCTCGGGGCCGATATTGTTGGCAATCGGGCCTGCGCCACCGGCTTCACCCTCGCGCCAGAACACATAGCCGAGGCCGGGCTGGCCTTCCCCCTGCGCCCAGGAATTCATGCGGTCGCAGAACGAGCGCGAACCGCCGGTCTTGGCCGGAATCGCCCAGATCTGGTGCTTCGGCTCTTCCAGCATCCGTGCGAAAACTTTGAAGTTCGAGCCCCGGAAATGCTCGGACACATCCTGCATTTCGATGGGATTGCGCAGATCGGGCTTGTCGGACCCATATTTGCGCATGGATTCAGCATAAGGAATACGCGGCCACGGGCTTGGCGTGACAGGCTTGCCATTGCCGAATTCGCGGAACACGCCGCCAACCACCGGCTCGACGGCCGCAAAAATGTCTTCCTGCTCGACAAAGCTCATTTCCAGATCGAGCTGGTAGAATTCGCCCGGCAGACGGTCGGCCCGCGGGTCTTCATCGCGGAAGCACGGGGCAATCTGGAAATAGCGGTCAAAGCCCGCCATCATCAGCAATTGCTTATATTGCTGGGGAGCCTGCGGAAGAGCGTAAAACGTGCCGGGATGGATGCGCGAGGGCACCAGAAAATCGCGTGCGCCTTCGGGCGACGAGGCTGTCAGAATCGGGGTCTGGAACTCGAAGAAGCCCTGGCCTTTCATCTTGGAGCGCATGGCATCGATCACCTGCCCGCGCGTCATGATGTTGTTGTGCAGTTTCTCGCGGCGCAAATCGAGGAAACGATAGCGCAAGCGGGTTTCTTCGGGGAATGGCTGATCGCCGAACACCTGCAAGGGCAATTCGGCCGCCGCACCGAGCACTTCGATATCGGTGACAAAAATTTCAATCGCGCCGGTGGGCAGGTCTTTATTGTCGGTGCCATCGGGGCGCGCCCGCACCTTGCCGTCAAACCGTACCACCCATTCGGAGCGCAGTTTCTCTGCCGCCGAAAAGGCCGGAGAATCAGGATCAACCACACATTGGGTCATGCCGTAATGGTCACGCAGATCGATAAACAGCACCCCGCCATGGTCGCGGATGCGGTGGCACCAGCCCGACAGACGGGCCACGGAGCCGATATCGCTGACGCGCAAGGCACCACAGGTATGGGAACGATAGCGTTGACTTGTCACAGTGCTCATAGTGATCGACCTTCGAGGGGGCCGACTGTCGGGCAAATAACGGACAGTCCGGCCTTTCATAAACATGGAAGCTAGGCGGGAGAAGCACACAAGCAGGGCTGGCTTGTCAAGCGCGGGAACGCTTTTTTGCGCCGGACCGGTTGCAATTCCTGCTCCCTGAGCCATGACAAGTCCTGCTCTCTGCCGCATGACGCGCAACAGCCTTGCACAGGAAGCACAAAGGATAGGCTTTTGGCCACTTGGCGCGCGCCTTGTGATCCTTTAAGGATTCTGCCCATGAAAATGATCGACACAACCGATGCCCTGAACAAGGCCTGCGCAAGGCTCGCCCAGCACGACTTCGTGACTCTCGACACCGAATTCATGCGCGAAACCACGTTCTATTCCAAACTGTGCCTGATCCAGATGGCCAGTCCGGAGGAAGATGTGCTGATCGATCCTCTCGCGCCCGGTCTCGATCTCACCGCCTTTTTCACGCTGATGCGCAACGAAAAGGTGCTCAAAGTCCTGCATGCGGGCCGTCAGGATATCGAGATTTTCTGGCACCACGACCAATGCATCCCGGCCCCCGCTTTCGATACCCAGATTGCCGCGATGGTATGCGGCTATGGCGACAGCGTCTCCTACGAGCAATTGGCGCATGATCTGGCCAAAGCGCGAATCGACAAATCCTCGCGCTTTACCGATTGGTCACAGCGGCCCTTGTCGGATGCACAATTGCATTATGCCCGTTCTGATGTCACCCATCTGCGTGATGTCTATCTGGCCCTGAAGGCCAAACTCGACGAATCCGGTCGCGCCCATTGGCTCGCCGACGAAATGCGGATCCTGACCTCGCCTTCGACCTATGACATGAAGCCGGAGGATGCATGGCATCGCCTGAAGGGCCGCATCCGCAAACCGCGTGATCTGGCCTTGCTGATGGAACTATCGACCTGGCGCGAGCTGGAAGCCCGCGAACGCAATGTGCCGCGCTCGCGCGTGCTCAAGGACGATGCGGTGATCGATATTGTGACCGCCGCTCCACGCAGTGTCGAGGCCTTGGGCAAATTGCGTTCGATCCCCTCGGGTTTCGAGCGTTCGCGTGCAGGCACCGATATTCTGGCGGCTGTCGAAGCCGGCATTGCGCGTGATCCCAAGACCCTGCCCTCGCTGGAACGCAGTGAGCGGCGCAACAACAATTCGGCCACGGTCGAATTGCTGAAGGTTCTGCTGAAAATGGTGGCGGAAACCGAAGGCGTGGCTCCCAAAGTGCTGGCCAATGTCGACGATCTGGAAGCCATCGCGCAGGACGACGCCGCCGAAGTCCCCGCCCTCAACGGCTGGCGACTGCCAGTGTTCGGTGAAAAGGCCCTTGCGCTCAAGCACGGCCGGCTCGCGCTGGCGATTGAGCAAGGCAAGGTTGTGACGCGCTGAGGCTTTCAAGTCGTGGATGGCCGGGACAAGCCCGGCCATGACAGTTGAGGGTCAATGATACCCCCAAACCACTCCTGTCATGCCCGCCCTTGTGGCGGGTATCCACGTCTTTTTTGCGCTGTTGCACGCAAGTCGTGGATGGCCGGGACAGGCCCGGCCATGACAGTTGAGGGTATTACGAGCCCCCTAAACCAACGCTTTTGGTGAATTGATACACCCCAAACCACCCCTGTCATGCCCGCCCTTGTGGCGGGCACCTACGTCTTTCTTGCGCCGTTGCAGGCAAGTCGTGGATGGCCGGGACAGGCCCGGCCATGACAGTTGAGGGACAATGATACACCCCAAACCACTTCTGTCATGCCCGCCCTTGTGGCGGGTAT
>CANGOE010000007.1 GCA_947455455.1 Hyphomicrobiales bacterium | reverse complement strand
GCAAGGGGGCGGCACCAAAGACACTTGGGTTCTGGAGGACTGACGATGCTCGGACGCACCGCCTCAAACCTGTTCTGGATGTCGCGCTATATCGAGCGCGCCGAGAACATCGCCCGCCTGACCGAAGTCGGCTATCGCATTTCCATGACACCCGACACCGGATCGGGCCACCGCGAGGACTGGAAATCCACCTTGATCGCGGCAGGCTGTCTCGATGCTTTTTTGAAACGTCACCAGACGATTACCGCCGAAAAAGTCCAGCATTTCCTGTTGTTCGATCCCGAGCATCCTTCCTCGGTGCGGTGCTGTCTTGAAACCGCACGCAACAATGGCCGCGCCGTGCGCACCGGCCTGACCCGCGAAATGTGGGAAGCCTTGAATTCGACCTGGATCGAATTTGCCGCCATCAAACCCGGCACGCTGGATTCCGGCAAATTGCCCGATTTTCTCGATTGGATCAGGCAGAGGTCCAACATGTTCCGTGGTGCCTTGCTCGGCACTTTGTTGAGGGATGAAGGCTATTTCTTTGCCCAGTTGGGAGCCTTTTTCGAACGCGCCGACAATACCGCGCGGATTCTCGATGTGAAATATTACGTCCTGTTGCCCTCGCACGAGATGATCGGCGGCGGCTTGGATGTCTATCAATGGGAAACCATTTTGCGGTCGGTCTCGGCCCATCGGTCCTATCGGCATGTCTATAAAGACAGCTACAAGCCGTGGAATGTCGCCGAATTCCTGATTTTGCGGCCGGAAATGCCACGATCCCTGCGCTTCAGCTATGACTGGATCGAACGGTCACTGAACGGGTTGCAAGGGATCAATCCGGCGGGAGAGCAGGCCCGCAGGCAATGCGCCGAGGTGCTGGCCGATTTACAAAACGGCTCGATGGATGCCATCTTCCAGAATGGCCTGCATGAATTCCTGAGCCAGTTCATGGTGCGCAACAACCAGATTTCAGCGGCCGTGGCCACCGAATATCATTTTCAATGACCCATCCAGCGATCACGTCCATGCTCATTTCGATCCGGCATACGACCCATTACCATTATGACGGCCCCGTCCAGCACGCCGTGCAAGCCCTGCGGCTGACACCTCCTTCGGGTCTCAGCCAGCAGGTGCGCCACTGGTCGATCCATATTCCGGGGCTTGAAGGCGCCTCCAGCTTTACCGATGCCTTCGGCAATCTCGTGCATCTGGTGACCCCGCCCGGCCCTGTGACCAGTCTGGAGATTGTTGCCGAGGGGCAAATCGAAACCATGGATACGGCAGGCGTGGCAGGCTTCACGCGTGAAGCGGCCCTCCCCTCCCTCTATCTGCGCACGACAGATCTGACCGCGCCTGACGACGGGATCAAACATCTGGCCGAACAGTGCCAAAATCCCGACCGTCTGACCCGCTTGCATGATCTGATGGGCCGTATCCGCGATGCCGTCCGTTACGATACCGATGCCACCCATGTGCATACAACCGCCGGCGAAGCCTTGCGTGACGGGGCCGGTGTGTGTCAGGACCACGCCCATGTGATGATTGCCTGCGCCCGCCATTTGGGGATACCGGCCCGCTATGTCACCGGCTATCTGCATCTGGATGAGGACGATACGGCGGTGGCCCATCACGCCTGGGCGGAGGCCTATACCGAAGATCTGGGCTGGATCGGTTTTGATCCGGCCAACCGGATTTGCCCGTCGATCCATTATGTCCGGCTTGCTGTCGGTCTTGATGCGCGGGGAGCGGCCCCTTTGCGCGGGATCCGGTTGGGACCATGGGTGGAAAACCTCTCGGTAGAGGTTGTCGTGACGCAATCCCAACAGTAAGCATGGGTGCAACACCAGAATCCTGACCCACAGCCAATTGTGAGGCTATTATGACCTATTGCGTCGGTTTGCGCCTTGATGGCGGCATCGTTTTCGCGTCCGATACCCGCACCAATGCCGGTTTCGACAACATCGCAATTTTCCGCAAAATGCATGTGTGGGAACGCTCCGGTGATCGTGTTCTGGTTTTGCTGTCGGCAGGCAATCTGGCGGTGACGCAATCGGTGATCTCGTTGCTCAACGAGCAGATCGATGCCCAGCGCGATGATGGCGGCCCGTCTCTGCTCAATGTGGAAACCATGTATCAGGCCGCCCGCGTGGTGGGCGATGCCGTGCGCGAGATCAGGCGGGTCGATGGCCCTTCGCTGGAAGCCGCCAACAGCGCCTTCAGCGCCTCGTTCATTCTGGGCGGGCAGATCCATGGCGAACCGCCCCGCATGTTCCAGATCTATTCCGAAGGCAATTTCATCGAAGCCACCAAGGACACGCCGTTTTTCCAGATCGGCGAGCATAAATACGGCAAACCGATACTGGACCGCGTCGCGCGTCCCGATATGGCCATCGGGGAAGCCGCCAAGCTGATCCTGTTGTCCTTCGACTCGACCCTGCGCTCGAACCTGTCGGTCGGCATGCCGATTGATCTGATGATCTATCAGCGCGATTCCATGGTGATCGGCGAGCAACGGCGGATCGGGCCGGATGATCCCTATTTCAAAATGCTGTCCAAGGCATGGTCTGAAGGTTTGCGTTCCACCTTTGCCCATATCGACAGCTATGAAGGCGCGCTCGATGCCTGACGGGCGCACCGCCCGATGGTTAACAAAAGATGAAGATTGATTGCCCGACTCTGGTGACTGTGCCAGTGATTATGATCGACAGGTATCGTGGATCAGGGTCGTTCATCGTTGTTTTCAAAGCCACAAACGCTGCAATCGGGTTGCGTGGTCGCGGTGAGCCTTTGGCTCTCGGCCTGCATGCCTGCGCATGCGCCGGTGGATCTGGCGATCCCTGCGCCCCCCCGCTATGAAGCCCTTCATGCGCGCACCACACAGGCATTGACCAAAGAATGGCCGCAACTGTTCGGCTCGAAAGAGCTGGAAGGGTTGATCAATCTGGCTTTGCGCGACAATCCCGATATCGGGGCGGCGCTGGCCCGCATCGACCAAGCGCAAGCCCTGACCCAGCAGGCCGAATCCCTGTTGCTCCCCACCGTCAACGGGTCTTTCGATGCCGGTCAAAGCATGGCACCAGGCACCTTGAAGCGGCGCGAACCGCCCTTCAATGCCACCCGTTCGAAACAATTCAGCACGGGAGCCAGTGCCAGCTATCTGCTCGATATCTGGGGCCGCTACCGTTCGCTCTACAATGCACAGCAAGCCGAGGCGCAAGCTAGTCTTTATGACCATCAATCGGTGATGTTGGCCACAGCCAGCGCCGTCACCAACAGTTATTTTGTGATTCTATCGGCTCAAGACCGTATCGCGCTGGGCCGCGAGAACATTGCCACCGCCCAGCGTATTCTCGATGCCATCCGTGGGCGTTTGTCGGTCGGCACAGCCTCCGCACTCGATGTCGCCCAGCAGGAAAGCGTGCTGGCGGCGCAAAAGGCGCTGATCCCGCAATTGCAACAGCAGGCATCACAGACGCGCAATCAACTGGCTGTCTTGTTGGGACGGCCGCCAGAAGGATTTACGCTGACGGCCAAAAGCCTGAATGGGCTGAAAGTGCCGATGGTACAAGCGGGTTTGCCGTCCGATCTGTTGCGCCAGCGTCCCGATCTGGCCCGCGCCGAAGCGCAAGTGTTGGCCGCCAGCGCCAATGTCGAAGCCAGCCGAGCGGCCTTTTTGCCCAGTTTCAGCCTGACCGCCTCGGGCGGGTTGGAAAGCATGACACTGAAAACCCTGCTCAACCCGCATGCGGCCGCCAACTCCCTGCTGGCGGGAGTGAGCCAGCCTTTGTTTGATGGCGGCAATCTGAAAGCCCAATATCAAGGTGAAACCGCCCGCGAGGCCGAAACATTGGCGATAAGCCGCAAAACGGTTTTGACCGCCTTGAGCGATGTCGAAAATGCGCTGGTCGCGGTTGAGCAATCGCGCCGTCAGGAAGTGCTCCAGCAAGAGGTTGTCACCGCCTCCCGCCGCGCCACCATGATCAGCGAGGAGCGGCTCAAAGCCGGCACCATCGATATTGTAACCCTTCTGGCCGTCCAGCAAAGCCTATTTCAGGCGCAGGAAAACCTGTTGTCGAGCCGCCTGCAACGCCTGCAGGCCAGTCTGAGCCTGATTGAAGCCCTTGGCGGCGGTTTTCAAAAGCCCGACAACGGTTTTGATGACGGCCCTGCCTTGATGACACCGCAAAAACCCCGTGATTCCGCACCAGTATCGTCACCTCCACCGGTCGAAGCCCCTTGAGACAGACATGAGCAAGCCATGAAACTGCGCACCCTTGTCGTTTTGCTAGGTCTGGTTGCCCTGATAGCAGGCGGAATTGTTTATAAAATCTGGTTTGCCCAATCACCCGCCCCTGCGGCCGCCGGGGGTCGCGGCACGCGCGGCAGTGGCGATGGGCCTTTGCCTGTGCTTGCTGTGCGGGCGGAGCGCACCGATGTACCGGTCGAACTCGACGGGATCGGCACGGTGCAGGCGCTCAACACCGTCACCATCCGTCCGCAGGTCGATGGCCGGTTGATATCCCTGCATTTCAAGGATGGGGATACGGTCAAAGCCGGAGATATTCTGGCCAAGATCGACCCGAA
Organism: Hyphomicrobiales bacterium; assembly: GCA_947455455.1. GTDB lineage: Bacteria > Pseudomonadota > Alphaproteobacteria > Rhizobiales > Beijerinckiaceae > CAIYZJ01. The sequence goes on along the minus strand of CANGOE010000007.1, from coordinate 55,719 downwards.
AACCTATCAGGCGGCGCTTGATCAGGCTCTGGCCAAAAAGGCGCAGGACGAGGCCCAATTGGCCAATGCGCGGCGTGATCTGGAACGCTACAGCAATCTCGCACGCACCGAATATGCCACCCAGCAACAGGCCGATACGCAACGCTCGGTCGTCGCCCAACTGGTCGCGCAGGTCGATGCCGATCAGGCGGCCATCGACAATGCCAAGGCCATTCTCGATTACACCACCATCCGCGCCCCGATTGATGGACGCACGGGCTTGCGGCTGGTCGATCAGGGCAATCTCCTGCGTGCTTCGGACCCGTCGGGCATTGTCACCATCGCGCAGGTCCAGCCGATTGCGGTGATTTTCAACCTGCCGCAACAGCAATTGCGCGCCGTCAATCAGGCGATGACGCGCGGTCCCGTGCCGATCGAGGCCCGCGAGGCGGACAATCTGACCGTGATCGATCGCGGTCTTGTCGAGGTGATCGACAATCAGGTTGATCAAACCACCGGCACGGTGCGGATCAAAGCACGGTTTCCCAATCCGCAACTGGCCTTGTGGCCCGGACAATTCGTCAATGTCCGCTTGCGGGTCGATACACTCAAGGATGCCATGACCGTGCCCACGGCCTCGATCCAGCGCGGTCCCCTGGGCCCCTTTGTCTATGTGGTGGACGAGCAATCCTTTGCCACCCAACGCCCTGTCACGCTGGCCCGCCAGACCGAGACCGTCTCCGCCATTGCCACAGGCGTGGCCGCAGGCGAGCGGGTGGTCACCAGCGGCTTCAACCGCCTCACGGATAAGACACTGGTGCGGATTGACGAGCCCAAACCCGCAGGCAACGAGCCGCCGGCGGCCCGTCCGCAAGGCGAGCGGCGCAGAGCCAATGGCAGTGGCGGAGCCAGCCAGCCGTGAGTGTCTCCTCCCCCTTCATCCGGCGGCCTGTCGCCACCTCCCTGCTGGGGGTCGCGGTGTTGCTGTGCGGATGGTTGGGGTTCCGCGCATTGCCGATTGCCGCTTTGCCACAGGTCGAATTTCCGACCATCCAGATCACCACTCAATATCCCGGTGCCAATCCCGATACGATGGCCTCGCTGATCACCGCTCCGCTGGAGCGGCAATTCGGACAAATCCCGTCGCTGGCCGAAATGAGCTCGCAAAGCGCGTTCGGACTGAGCCAGATTACCCTGCAATTCGACCTCGGCCGCGATATCGATGCGGCCGCACAGGATGTGCAATCGGCGATCAATGCCGCTGGCTCCACCTTGCCGCGCTCACTGCCCTATCCGCCGGTCTATGCCAAGGTCAATCCGGCCGATACGCCGGTGATGACGCTGGCTTTATCCTCCAAAACCCTGCCGATGCGGGTGTTGAGCGATCTGGCCGATACCCTGCTCGGCCCGCGTCTGAGCGAGATTTCCGGTGTCGGGCGCGTGACCATCGAAGGCGGGATCAGGCCTGCCGTACGGATTCAGGTCGATCTGGCCCGGCTCGCCTCCTACAGGATCAGCCTCGAGGATGTGCGCGCCGTGGTCACCGCCGCCAATGCGGCCGCCCCCAAAGGGGCACTGGATGGCACGTTCCAGTCCTACACGCTGGCCGCCAATGACCAGATCAGCGCGGCTTCGAGCTATCGCGATGTGGTGGTGGCAACCCGCAACGGGGCCAATGTGCTGTTGCGTGACATTGCCGAGGTGCTCGATGGCCTCGAAAACACCCGGGTCAGCGGCACATTGAATGGCGAAACCGCCATTATCCTTGATATCCGGCGGCAACCCGGTGCCAATATCGTCGCCACCGCCGATCTGATCACTGCCGCCCTGCCCCGCCTGAAACGCGCTTTGCCTGCGGGCACGCAATTAAGCGTGGTGCATGATCGCACCGATACGATCCGCGCCTCGATCAAGGATGTCGAATTCACACTGGTTCTCAGCACGGTGCTGGTGGTGCTGGTGGTCTTGATGTTCCTGCATTCCCTGCGGGCCACATTGATTGCCGGCATCAGCCTGCCTTTGTCGATCATCGCCACCTTCGGCATGATGTGGTGTCTCGATTTCAGCCTCGATAACCTGTCCCTGATGGCGCTGACCATCGGCACGGGTTTTATTGTCGATGATGCGATTGTGATGATCGAAAACATCGCCCGCCATATCGAGGAAGGCGACCATCCGCTTGCGGCCGCGCTCAAAGGCGCACAGGAAATCGGCTTTACGGTGATTTCGCTGACCGTCTCGCTGATCGCGGTGTTCATTCCCCTGCTGTTCATGACGGGGCTGGTCGGCCGGATGTTCAGGGAATTTGCCTTGACCCTGTCGCTGGCCGTGGTGATCTCGGCGGTCATTTCCCTGACCCTGACCCCGATGCTGTGCGCCGTGCTCCTGCGCCAGAAGCCGAGCCGCCGCGAGCAGGATTTGCAGGTCTTTTTTGATCGCCCCATGCAGATCATGGCCGGTTTTTACGAGAAAACACTGGTGCTGGCCCTGGCACGCCCGCGCCTGATGCTGGGCCTGACAGCCGCCACCATGGCCCTGACGGCACTGCTTTACACCTTTAGCCCCAAAGGCTTTTTGCCCAATGAGGATACCGGCCTGATTTCGGTGGTGATGGAAGCGGCTCCCGATGTCTCCTTCAACCAGATGCAAGAACTGCAGGCGCGGGTCACCGAAAAGATCAAACGCGAACCCTCGGTGGCCAGCGTCATCTCTGTTCTGGGCATCGGCGCACAGAATCTGACACTCAACAGCGGCAAAATCACCGTCAGCATGGTGCCGCATGGCGAGCGGCACGAAAGCGCCAGCCAGTTGGGCGCCAAAATCCGGCTGATCGAAAACGAGATCCCCGGTATCAGGCTCTATGTGCGCGAGGTGCAGGATATCCAGATCGCCACACGCGCCTCGCGCTCCCAATACCAATATACGCTGACAGGGGCCGATCCGGTGGAATTGACCCAATGGGGGCAAAAACTGACCAAAGCGCTGGGTCAGGATCCACGCCTGCGCAACATCGCGTCGGAAACGCAGGACGGCGGTTTGCGCGCCTTCATCAATATCGACCGCGAAAAAGCCGGTCGGCTCGGCATTTCGATGCAATTGATCAATGACACGCTCAATGATGCGTTCAGCCAGCGGCAGATTTCGACCATCTATGCCCAATCCAACCAGTACCGGGTGATTCTGGAGGCCGCACCCGCCTTCCAGAACGATCCCAATGTGCTCAACTCCCTCTATATCGGCACGGCGGCGGGCGCACAGGTGCCCTTGTCCTCGATTGCCACCCTGACCCGCGATACGGCGCCGCTGATCATTGCCCATCAGGACCAGTTTCCGGCCTTCACCCTCAGCTTCGATCTGGCCGAACATGCCTCCCTTGATGCCGCCTTGCGGGCTGTCACGGAGGCCGAGCAATCCATCGGACTGCCAGCCTTGCTATCGGGGCATTTCAGCGCGGATGCCGCCGAATTCCAGCGCGCCCTGGCCGGACAGGTCTGGCTCATTCTGGCGGCCATCGTGGTGATCTATCTGGTTTTGGGCATGCTCTATGAAAGCTATATCCACCCGATCACCATTCTATCGACCCTGCCGTCAGCCGGTGTCGGTGCCTTGCTGGCCTTGGCTTTGTCGGGACATGATCTGTCGGTTGTCGCCCTGATCGGCATTGTTCTGCTGATGGGGATCGTCAAGAAGAACGCGATCATGATGATCGATTTTGCCATTGTCGCCATGAATGACCACGGCATGCAGGCCGAACAGGCCATTACACAGGCCTGCCATTTGCGGTTCCGGCCCATCATGATGACCACTCTGGCCGCCCTGTTCGGGGCCTTGCCGCTGGCCCTTGCTTCGGGTGCGGGCGCGGAATTGCGGATACCGCTCGGCATTTCCATCGTCGGCGGGCTGTTGCTCAGCCAGTTATTGACGCTTTATACCACTCCCGTGATTTTTCTGGCGCTTGACCGGTTTGATCCCCGCCACAAGCTGGCTGGGACAGCCGGTGCCAGCCCTGAAACGGGGGATCAGGCCTGATGACCAGCCTGTCGGAGCCCTTCATCAAACGCCCGATTGCCACGACACTGATGGCGGCGGGGCTGATGTTTGCGGGGCTTCTGGCCTATCTCGATCTGCCGGTGTCGAGCCTGCCAGCGGTTGATTTTCCGACCATCCGCGTCTCGGCCAGCCGTCCGGGGGCCGATCCGGCGACCATGGCCGCAACCGTGGCGGCCCCGCTCGAACGCCGTCTGGGTGAAATCGCCGGGGTCACCGAAATCACCTCCACCAGTTCGCTGGGCAACAGCGCGATCACCATCCAGTTCGATGTCAACCGCAAGATCGACAATGCCGCCCGCGATGTGCAAGCCGCCCTCAATGCCGCCGCCACCGATCTGCCGTCCGACCTGCCGACCCTGCCGGTGTTTCGCAAAACCAATCCGGCGGCGGCCCCTGTTCTGGTTCTGGCGATCCGGTCCGACTCGATCCCGACCAGTGATCTCTATGATATTTCCGACAGTGTGATTGCCCAGCGCATCGCGCAGGTGGCGGGGGTTGCTGAAGTCACCGTCAATGGCGCGGAGCAACCCGCCATCCGGATCAAAGTCGATCCCGCCCGCCTTGCCGCAATGGGTTTGGGCATTGACGAGGTGCGCCTCGCTCTGGTCAGCGCCAATGCGCTTGGCCCCTTGGGTGCATTTGACGGGCTCAACCAGGCCGAAATGCTGGCCACCAATGCCCAATTGGTCACCATCGAGGATTTCAAACGGGTGATTGTGGCTGTCCGCAACGGGACGGCCGTCACTTTGGGCGATGTGGCGGATGTGCGTTCGGGCGTGCGCAACACCCGTGCGGCGGGCTGGTTTAACGGCAAGCCTGCCGTTCTGCTGATCATCACCAAACAGCCGCAAGCCAATGTGATCGAGACCGTCGACAAGGTGAAAGCCCTGATCCCCGAATTGCGCCGCTGGATACCGGCCAGCGTCGAGATCGCGACGGTATCGGACCGCACCAGCACCATCCGCGCCTCGATCAATGATCTGATGGTGACCCTCTGCGCCGCCATCGTGCTGGTGATGATGGTGGTCTGGCTGTTTTTACGGCGCGGCGCGCAAATTCTGGCGGTCGGTTTGACAGTGCCTTTGTCGCTGGCCGGCAGTTTTGCCGCCATGTGGGTGGCGGGCTTTACGCTCGACAACCTGTCTTTGCTGGCCATCACCATTTCGGTCGGTTTTGTGGTGGACGATGCCATTGTGGTGGTGGAAAACATCCATGCCCAACTCGAACGGGGGGCCACCCGCCTGCAGGCCGCTCTGGAAGGGGCGCGCCAGATTGGCTTTACCGTGTTCTCCATCAGCCTGTCGCTGATTGCCGCCTTCATTCCGATGCTGTTTCTGGATGGGGCAATCGGCCATATGTTCCGTGAATTTGCCCTGACCCTGGCCTTTGCGATTGCCGTTTCCACCTTTGTCTCGCTGACCATCGCCCCGATGATCTGCGCCCGCTTGATGAAACGCGACAGCGAATATAGCCACAGCAGGCTTGATCTGCGGTTCGAGGAGGGGCTGGAATGGCTGTCGCAAACCTATCAGGCCTCGCTCAAACCCGTATTACGCCATCCCTGGCTGACCATGCTGACCTTTGTGCTGGTCATCGGTGCCAGTGTCGCGCTGTTTCGTGCCCTGCCCAAAGGCGGTTTTCCGCAAGATGATACCGGCCTGATTTTCGGCTTTACCGAAGCCTCCGCCGATGTGTCCTTCGGCGCGATGATCGGCCTCCAGCAAAGGGTGGCGGAAATTGTGCTGGCTGATCCGGCTGTCGCCAGTGCCTCCTCCTTTATCGGCGCTTCCGGCGGGATCGCGTCGGTCAATCAGGGCCGCATCCTGATCAGTCTCAAACCCTTTGCCGAGCGCGGCATATCCTCCAATGCCGTGGTCATCCGCTTGCGCAAGAGCCTTGCGGCCGTCACCGGAATCTGGCTGTTCATGGTGCCGGTGCAGGATTTGCGGGTCGGCGGGCGGGTCGGCAAATCGCCGTTCCAGTTCACCTTGTGGGGGCAGGATCTCGAAGCCTTGCAAAGCTGGGCCCCGCGTGCGGTCGAAGCGCTCAAAGCGGCACCGGAACTGGTGGATGTCTCCACCGACAAGATCAATGGCGGCTTGCAACTCAATATCGTGATCGACCGGGCCCGCGCGGCCCAGTTGGGCGTGAAAATTCAAGCCATTGATGCCGTATTGGGTGATGCCTTCGGGCAAAAACAGGTGGCCACCCTCTATTCGCAACGCAACCAGTATCGGGTTGTCATGGAATCCGACCGCCAGCGCGATCCTGACGATCTCAACGCCCTTTATGTGCCCGGCGCAGGCGGGGTGCAGGTGCCGCTGTCCACCCTTGTGCGGTTTGACCGCGGCATTTCGCCTTTGCTGGTCAACCATCAGGGTCAGTTTCCGGCCATCACCATCACCTATGATGTGGCTCCCAATGTCACGCAGGATGCGGCCTTCAAGGCGGTGCGGCGGGTGATCGAGGGTCTGCACCTGCCTGATACGCTCAATTCGGATTTTGCCGGGGATGCCAAAGCCTTTGCGGCGGCGGCTGGCACGCAAGGCCTGTTGATCCTGGCGGCTTTTGTCGCCGTCTATCTGATTTTGGGGATTTTATACGAGAGCCTTGTCCACCCCCTGACCATCATTTCCACTTTGCCTTCGGCCGGTTTGGGGGCCTTGCTGTCGCTGTGGCTGTTCGGCATGGAACTGACGCTGATTGCCATGATCGGCATTATTCTGCTGATCGGGATCGTCAAGAAAAACGGCATCATGCTGGTGGATTTCGCCATTGCCGCCCAGCGCGAGCAACAGCTTTCACCCTATGATGCGATTTCCAAAGCCTGCGGTGCACGGTTCCGCCCGATCCTGATGACCACGCTGGCGGCTTTGCTAGGCGCTTTGCCGCTGGTGCTCGCCATGGGGCCGGGGGCGGAATTGCGCCGCCCGCTCGGGGTCACCATCATCGGCGGGCTGGTGCTGTCGCAATTGTTGACGCTGTATACGACACCGGTGATCTATTTGCTGATGGACCGTTTCAGCCGGAAAAAGCCGGTTGTTCCAACACCTTAATGGTTATTTCTTGGTCGAAAACAGCGGATGCACAACCACATCTCCCGGCTTGATGCCCAAGCGCAGGGCTGTTCCGGCATTGACCTCGAGCACACTCCAGATCGCTTCGCTGGTGCCAATGGTGCGGGTGGAATGGGGCTCTGTATTCAAGGCCATCGAACTGATGGTGCCATCCTTCTTGATAAACAGCATATCCAGCGGAATGAATGTGTCCTTCATCCACATGGCCACCGGCGCCTCGACACCGAATTCAAACAGCATGCCGCGATCGGCAGGCAGATAGCGGCGAAACATCAGGCCGCGCGCCCGCTCGTCAACCGTGCGCATGACCTCGACCATAAACACATTCTCTTTGCCTGCACCGTTCTGGGACGAGACAATGATGAGCTTTTCAAGCGATGGCGAAGCGGTCTGCGCTTGTGCCGGCCCGATTGCCGCCCAAGATCCTGCGAGCCAGAAAAAGGCCGCCAACAAGGACCACAGCAAGAAGCCCCGCAACGACCGGCCCCGATTGGACAAAGGCAAAATACAATCCGATGCTGTCATGGAAATCATGGTCTTCAAGCCTTTTCTGGATCATCACCCCCACAGATGCAGGAGATTGAAACCGGTCCGAGCCGACCGGACCGAGGCCCGAAAATGGCCGCTCTGTCGCGGGTGGTCAAGCAAAATGAACAGGCCCTTTCCCGGTGCCCGAGACTGGCGGGGAATTGGAAGGCCATCCCCCATAGCCAATCCCTCCGCCCCTGGAAGGGCGGAAAGGATCAATCGGATATGTCCGTGGCTTAGTGGGAGGCCGGAAGCTGAGTCCCGTCCAGCGGACGGACTTCGGCGGCCATCAGGCCTTTGGATCCATAGCCATAGCGCACCAGAATTTCCTGCCCCGGCCTCAATTCGGCAAAGCCGAACCGGCGCAGGATTTCCATATGCACGAACACATCGGGATGGCCATCACCCGCATGCACGAAACCGAAGCCGCGCAGGCGGTTGAACCATTTGACCACCATCCGCTCCAGTCCGCTGACAGGAACAACCGCGGCATGCATCCTCGGCATCGGCATTTGCGAGGGATGCAAGGCGTTGGTTGTATCCATCGCCATCACCCGCACCACCTGCCAGCCCCGTTTCGATTTCACGGCCTCGCAGGTGATTTTTGCGCCCTCAAGCGCGACATCGAAACCATCCCTGCGCAGACAACTGATATGGACCAGCACATCATCGCCACCACTGTCGGGCACGATAAAGCCGAAGCCCTTGGACACATCGAACCACTTGATTGTCCCGACCACCTCGACCGTTGCCGGCATCCCCCCCATATCGGCAAAACCTGCATATTGCTTGAAATCTTCAGCTGTTGCAGCCTGCGCGACGTACAAAATATCCCTGACTTCATCATTCATCGACCAATACCCACCACCTAATAAAACGCGTTAAAATAAAATCAGCCACTCAGACGACCCGACGGGGCCGAACGCTACAAACTCAAAACCCATGCACAAAAACCCGAACCCGCAGGTCCGCATCGACAACAAGCGATCTTTCCGCCCGGCCCATCACAACTGGCGATAGCCAACACCCCGGAACAGGTCGGACACCAGAGGACCTGCCCTCAAGGCAAAACATCGATGCTATGTCTCAAACAAGACATTTTAAAAATAATAATAGAAATTTTACTCTTTGAAAACAATAATACGATATTAAAAGTCGTTTGATTGCATTTAAATTGTTTTGTTTTACAACTGAAAATTATCAATACTAATTTTTTTTGATTTCAGGTTGTAAAATGTAATATTTTATACTCCTCCATCCTTCTATAGCATGGATCACAAAACAACCCTTGGTTGTTGCTGTTCATGATGAACCCATTTTGCCGGCTGGCCTTCCCGCTCTCCCGACTGGCCATCGCGTGGGCTGGTGTTTGAGGTCCAAAAGTCCGGCGGGAATTTTGATGTCGCGGTCAAATGATAATTGACCTGTGCGCCAAACAAGGCAAAGACAGAAAGATCACATTGTCCATCCAACTGGAACATCCCCATGACCCAGAGATTCATCCTGACCCTGTCCTGCCCCAATCGCCCCGGCATTGTCGCGGCGGTCTCGGGCCTGATTTTTGATGTCGGCTTCAATATCTTCGATGCCCACCAGTTCGATGATACCGAAACAGGCCGGTTTTTCATGCGGGTCGGGTTCAATACGGTCGGCGAGGATCAGGCCGCAAACGAAGCGGCTTTACAGCGATTTGAAAGCCAGTTCGCCGCGATCCGCCAGCAATTCGGCATGGATGCCACCGTGCATCACGATGACAAGCCGCGCCGCGTGATGATTCTGGCCTCGCAGTCCGATCATTGCCTGTCGGATTTGCTCTATCGCCTGCGCATCGGCGAACTGCCTGTCACCATCAGCGCGATTGTCTCCAACCACCCGCGCGAGACCTATGCCCATCTGGATTTCGGCGATATTCCGTTTTACCACCTGCCTGTCACCCCTGCCACCAAAGCGGCACAGGAACAGGCCTTGCTCGATCTGGTCGACAGCACACAGACCGATCTGGTGGTGCTGGCGCGTTACATGCAAATTCTCAGCGACAATCTGGCCACCGCCCTGTCGGGCCGGTGCATCAACATCCACCACTCGTTCCTGCCCGGCTTCAAGGGCGCGCGCCCCTATCATCAGGCGCATCGGCGTGGGGTCAAGCTGATCGGTGCAACCGCCCATTATGTGACAGCCGATCTCGACGAAGGGCCGATCATCGAACAGGATGTCGAACGCATCAGCCACAGCGATACGCCCGAAGACCTGATCCGCAAGGGCCGCGATATCGAGCGCCGCGTGCTGGCCCGTGCCGTATTGTGGCATGTGCAAGGCCGCGTCTTGCTCAATGGCAGTAAAACAGTGGTGTTCCCGGCCTGATCCCATCAGGCCGGTTCAAGCCTGATTACGCCCCCTGCTGGGCCGCATTGGCAAAGAACAACTGCTTGCCGTCGATCTTGTATTGACCGATGGCGGCCTGCCCCTCGGTGCTGACCAGCCAATCCACAAAAGCCTGCCCGTCTTTGGCTTTGACATGCGGATGTTTGGCCGGATTGACCAGCATCACGCCATATTGGTTGAACAGCCGGGCATCGCCCTCGACACTGATCTGCAACGTGCCCTTGTTCTTGAACGAGAGCCATGTGGCGCGATCCGACAATACATAGGCTTCCATCGCCATGGCGGTGTTGAGCGCCGCGCCCATGCCCTGCCCGATTTCACGATACCAGTTCGGACTGCCCCCTTGCGTCTTGGCAGGGTCGATCCCGACAGCCTTCCACAAGGCCAGTTCGGCGGCATGGGTGCCGGAACGGTCACCGCGCGACACAAAAGCCGAGCCTTTGGATGCTATGGTTTGCAAAGCCGTGGCAATATCCTTGACCCCGTTGATCTTGGCCGGATCACTGGCCGGCCCGATCAGCACGAAGTCGTTATACATCACCGCAAAGCGTTTGAGGCCGTAGCCCTCTTCGACAAATTTTTCCTCTTGCGACTTGGCATGCACAAACACCACATCGGCATCACCCCGTCGGGCGGTGTCGAGTGCCTGTCCGGTGCCTTGGGCGACAACACGCACCTGAATTCCGGTCTTTTGGGTAAACAGCGGCAAAAGATGGTCAAACAGGCCGGAATCCTGCGTCGATGTGGTCGAAGCAACTGTAATAAACCGCTCCTGCGCCTGCGCGGGATGCCCCAAGAGCAGGCAGATGGAAGCGAGCAAAGCACCAAACCAGTTCAACATGCGACATCCTCCTGAAATGTGATCACCAGACCAGATCGCCCGCGATAAAGGCACGGGCCTGTGCTGTTTGCGGATCATTGAAAAACCGTTGCGCCTCGCCCGCCTCGACCAGCGAACCGGACGCGAGAAACAAAACATCGTCAGCCAGACGGCGGGCCTGACTCAGATCATGGGTGCTCATCATCAGCGTGACCCCTTCGGCATGCAGATCCCCCAGCATGGCTTCGATCGAGCGGGTTGCTGAAGGATCCAGCGCGGCACTCGGCTCGTCCAGAAACAACAGTTCGGGCCGCAAGGCCCAAGCCCGGGCAATCGCCAGTCTTTGCTGTTCCCCGCCCGACAGCCACCGCGCCGGACGATCGGCCAGCCCGATCAGACCAAAGCGATTCAACGCCTCTACCGCGCGGCTTTTCAACTGCGCCACCGGCACGCCGATGGCGGCCAGAGCATGGGTCACATTGTCAAACACAGAGCGACGCAACATCACCGGTGTCTGGAACACCATCGCATGGGCGCGCCGTCCTGCCGGATGGTGGTCATTGCGATGGATCTGTCCCGTATCGGGCCGGAGCAATCCGTGGCAAAGCCGCAAAAGCAGGGATTTGCCCGCGCCATTGGGCCCCAGCACCACCAAACGCCGCCCGCGACGCACCTTGAAACCCATCGGATGGATCAATCTGATCCCGTCAATGGCAAAGCTGAGATCGGTCACGGCCAAAGCGGCATCAGGGGGCAGATTATCCGGCATGGCGCACCCCGATCCGGCTCATGCCAAAGGCCAGTGCATTCACGAGCAAGGTAATACCGACCAGAATAATGCCCAAACCCAAAGCGAGCGCCAAATCACCCTTGCTGGTTTCCAGCGCAATCGCAGTGGTCATCATGCGGGTAACACCGGCAATATTGCCACCGACAATCAGCACCGCCCCCACTTCGGCTGTTGCCCGTCCAAAACCGGCCAACAGGGCCGTGGCCAGCGAAAAGCGGGCATCCCACAGCAAGGTCATGATCGCCTGTTTCGGGCCCATGCCGATGGAAAGCAGATATTCACGATAATTGGCCCACAGGTCTTCGACCGTCTGGCGGGTCAAAGCGATGACAATCGGCAAGACCAGAGAGGCCTGCGCGATGATCATTGCCGAAGGGGTGAACAACAGGCCAAAACTGCCCAAAGGACCGGAGCGCGACAACAGCAGGAAGAAAGTCAGCCCCACCACCACGGGCGGCAGGCCCATCAGCGCATTGATGGCCACAATCACCACCGAGCGCCCCCGAAAGCGCGACACCGCCAGCAAGGCCCCCAGAGGCAGGCCGATCAGGGCCGCCAGACACACCGCCGTCAGGGTGACACGCAAGGACAGGCCCACAATGCTGAGAAATGCAGGATCAAGACGCAGGATCAGCGTCAGGGCCGCCATAAAGGGTGAGGCATCATCCATCATAGGTCTGTCTTAATGCAAATCCATCACGAGCTAAAGCCGGAAAAGCCGCTTACCAAAGGCTGGATTTGGCCCGTTCGGTCCATTGGCTGTCATAATCCGCGCCACCTGTCTGCCCATGGCTCAACGCGGCCAGAATCTCGCCCGCACTCGGCAATGTCGCCGCACGTCCGTAATGATCGGGGTTCCAGAGTTCAGACCGGATAATGGCGCGCGCGCATTGGAAATAGACCTTTTCAATCGTGATGACGATCACACTGCGCGGCGGCTTGTCTTCCACCGCAAAAGACCGGCACAGATCGGCATCGGCGGTGACAATGGCGCGGCCATTGACCCTGAGGGCGGTCCCGGAACCGGGGATCAGAAACAGCAGGGCCACCCGAGGATCGGTGACAATATTGCGCAAGGAGTCGATCCGGTTATTGCCGCGCCGGTCCGGCATCATCAGGGTATGGTCATCGACAATGCGCAACAATTCGCCGGATCGGTCACCGCGTGGCGAGCAATCAAGCCCGTCCGGCCCGACAGTGGCCAGACCGACAAAGGGGGAAGCCTCGATCAACCGGCGATAGACCGGGACCAGACGGTCGGTCTCCTTGACCAGAGAGGCCGTCGATGGCGCGCCATAATGGCTTTCAAGTTCGGATATGCTGGTCATCGGTTGCATAGCTGGCCCTTTGTCTTGCCGTCGGGTCACACATTACGCTTTGAAGGAGGCACGCAGTTTCATCAGCAAAGACCGTAGCATAGCCATAGCCACCGCCAATAAAAAGGGCGAAACGATGAACAGGATCAAGGTATTCTGGTTCATGAACAGCCTGATCGAACGGGTATTGTTCTCGATCTTGTCCAGCACCATCTGGCGGGTCCAATCCTTGGTCCAGACAATCTGCCACACCAGTTGCGGCGGGATCTCCTCGCCCGATGGCTCGACAATGATTTCGGTGATGTGTCCGGTTTCCAATCCCGTTTCCAGCACGGCAACAACGGGGGAGACGCTGTCGATACATTGCTGTTTCTTGGCTTCCTGCCACACCGCAATCAGTTTTTTGCGTTCGGGTGGCTTGAGATGCACCAGCAGGGTGTTGTCGACATTCAAACGCACCAGCTTGAAGCAACTGGGCCGATCATAGATGCGCGATTGATAGTAATAAGCGCCCCACGCCCACAAGCCGATGGTGGCGATCAACCAGACATGCAACCAGCCAATTTTACGCAGCATCACACGCTGGACCCTTTTTCCGGCTCATCCCGCAAAAAACGGTCTGTTGAAACCATCACCTAACACAATTTATGATAGTATTCTAGGATCGAACCCGCCTTACAGGCGTGATGATGACCACCGGTTGGAGCGAGGCCCCATGCTGAACCATTTTGCGCGGATGCTTGTGATGGGCGTGATCGGGCTGGCCTGTGCGGGAGAGGTGCGGGCGGAAACCGATTACCAGAATTTCCTCAAAGCCGCCTATTGCGTGGCTGTCATCGACACCACCACCAAAAATGCCGAACAGGAATTGCCGGTGCTCAATCTCTACGATTTTTCACCACGCGGTCTGGAGGTGCTCAAGCTCAAGCGCAAGCGTTATCTGAGCTATCTGGGCAACAATACCACCCAAGACGACAAACAGCAGGCCCGCTCGCGCGCCACTGCCGCTGAAAACGGGCAAATCGACCACCAGACCTGCCGCGATTACATGACCGGCTTTTGCAATGTGCTGAACAAGGATGCCGACCGTTTCCAGAAATGCGTCATGAAACGGCAGGAATGTGTGCGCACGCTCGAATGTTTCGAGATGAGGGCGCCGTTCTGATGCGGATCGCCGGGCTTGTTGTGCTGGTCGCAACACTGGGCCTCGCAATGGATGCTGAGGCCCAAACGGTGGAGCAACGCGCCCTGATCGGACGCTTGCAACAGGGCAACACCCCGTGCAACCCCACAGCCATGGACCGCGCCTCGCAAGAGAATTGCAGCAGGCGGGCCTTGGCCCGCGAGGTTGGCAGACAGCAGGGCTATTGCTGGCTGGAGCCAAGATCGGCCAGCAATAACGGGCCGATCATGCGCTGTGATCCGAACAAGAGATTGCCGTGAAGCGGTTTATTCGGCTTTGATATCGTAGGTCAGTGTCGAGCACCCCTCGCCTGAGGCGAGTTTGGTGCAGACTTTGAACACGATGGTTTCCTGTCCGACCCAACCCTTGGCACGCTCATACCTGAATTTTTTCTTCGGAATGAAAACCAAAGTGCCATTGAGCGGCTTGGTCACCAGTTCCCAGCTGTCGATGGTCAACTGTTCGAGATGGTCATAGGCAAAATCACAAAAGCGGTTCTGCTTCTCCATCTGCACCTTGATGGTCAGCGCATCATTGTTGGCAGGATTGAAGACAACCTTGTCCTTGACCACACATTCGGCCAATGCCGCCTGAGACAGGCCCATCAAAGCCACACCGGCCAGAACACTACGACGCAACATCACAAAATCCTTTTTGACAACGCGGTTATGGCCCCTGATAGCATGCATGCGGCGTGAACCCAATGCTCAATTCGAGGGGGATCAGCTGCAATCTGCCGGAGGTTTCAACGCTTGTTGACTTGCGCCTGTGTAAATCCGGCTTTGCCGGCATAGGATTTCACAATCGCCTCGCGCCGCGTATAGGACAGCACGCGTTCGACATCATCAAACCCGTTGGGAGCCAGCGCTTCGACTGCGTCGATCACCCGTTCGGGGCCACCAAGCCGGTTGAGTGTGCTGATTTCGGCGGTTTTGGGCAGGCGGTCGGCCTCGTAAACAGCCAGACCATGACGCGGATGTTCGGCTTGCGCCAGCGCATCGGCCAGAGCACGGGCATCGAGAATGGCCTGGCTGGCCCCGTTCGAGCCCACCGGATACATCGGATGGGCGGCATCGCCCATGAGGGTCACCCGTCCATGCGTCCAGCGCGGCAGGGGATCGCGGTCGCACATCGGGTATTCCCAGAAGGCCGGGGTCTGCTTGATCATCGAAATCACATCGACACCGGGCACGCTGAAACGGCGGGCGAAAGGCAACACATCCTCGAAACGGCCATTGCGCGACCAGGTTTCGCGCTGTGGCGGCTTGGACGGATCGCCGATGCGGACATTGACCACCCAATTGGTCAGGCGGGTATTGGCTGTGCGCCCTTCGGCAATCGGATAGAGCACCAATTTGGCCTGCATGCCGCCAGCAATGATCATGCTGTCGCCATCCAGAAAACGGGGCCAGTCAATCGCCCCGCGCCACATTTTAATGCCGTTCCATGACGGCGGACCCTGATCGGGGTAGAAATGCTCGCGGACCAGCGAATGGATGCCATCGGCACCGATCAGCACATCGCCGCGCATTGATTCGCCCTGCTCTCCCCAGCGGGAATCGGCGAAATGGGCGGTCACGCCGCCCTCATCCTCGATAAAACCGAGCAGTCGGCGGCCGGTGCGCACCGCATCCGGTCCCAGCCGTTGGATCACGGCATCATAAAGCAGTTTTTGCAACCGGCCGCGATGGATGGAGAATTGCGGCACCTTGAAACCGGCATGGATCCCGCGCGGCTCGCGCCAGACCGTCTGTCCGAAACGGTTCATATAAACCAGTTCATGCGTGCGGATCGCCACGGAATCCAGCACAGGCAACAGACCCAGCTCAGCCAATTCGGCAATGGCATGCGGCAGGGTGTTGATGCCCACCCCGATTTCGCGCACTTCGGAGGCCTGCTCGAACACAGTCGCCTCAATACCGCGCTTATGCAACATCAAAGCGGCTGTCAAACCGCCGATGCCGCCACCGATAATAATTGCCTTCATGCTTACGCTATTCCCGCTACTGCCCCGTTATCTGACCAGATCGCGGGGGGAGGCTCAGAAAATCCACACGCGATCTGCCGGCAAGTGTAACCAATGTGCACCAGAGCTCAAGGGGCCATCGTGATGGGCGCGGATGGTCATGCCCGGACCACGGAACAGATGCTCCCAGGTATGGCCGAGGAACATCGAGGTCACCAGATCGAGTTTGAC
Source organism: Hyphomicrobiales bacterium (assembly GCA_947455455.1). Lineage (GTDB taxonomy): Bacteria > Pseudomonadota > Alphaproteobacteria > Rhizobiales > Beijerinckiaceae > CAIYZJ01. Next base: position 39,397 of record CANGOE010000007.1, on the reverse strand, counting down.
GTGGTTTTGCCCGCCTTTGGAGCCGTCGGCCACATGCACGCCCTCAAGCCGGATCACGGCCGAGCCATCCTGCCCGATCTTGTCGGAGGCGCAACGCGCCTGACCATCAAGCAGATGCTCGCCGATCCGGATCGAGGCGCGACCATCGCTCATGCCCATGATCTTGCCTTCGATATGGTTGTTGGACCCCATAAATTCGGCGACAAACAATGTTTCGGGCGCATTATACATCTCTTGCGGCGTGCCGGCCTGCTCCACCACACCGCCGTTGAGCAACAGGATGCGATTGGCAATCGCCAGCGCTTCGGCCTGGTCGTGGGTCACCATCAGAGCCGCGAGATTTTCACGCTCGATCAGCTCCTTCAGGAAAGCCCGCGCCTCCTCGCGCAATTTGGCATCGAGATTGGACAGGGGCTCGTCCAGCAAGACCACCGTCGGGCCATAGACCAGCGCACGCGCAATGGCGACACGCTGTTGCTGGCCACCCGACAATTCATGCGGGAAGCGATGGCCGAGCTTGCCCAGACCAAGACTGTCGAGCGTTTTTTGGACCGTATCGCGTTGCACATCCGCCGCGACACCGCGCAACTTCAGGCTATAGGCAACATTCTCGGCCACAGTGCGATGCGGCCACAAAGCATAGGACTGGAACACGAAGCCCAGTCCGCGTGCCTCGGTCGGCTGGTTGATACCCGCCGCCCCGTCAAACACCGTGGCTCCCCCCACCGTGATGGTGCCGGCATAAGGCTGTTCAAGCCCCGCCACGGCCCGCAACAAGGTGGTTTTGCCCGAACCCGAAGGCCCCAGCAAAGCGGCCACTTCACCACGGCGCAAGGTCAGCGAAACCCCTTTGAGAATCTCGTTGCCACCCAAACGGATGCGCAGATCATCGACGGCAAGATCAGCCATGTAATTTCACTCCCAAACGTAGGGCCACCAGCAATCCCAATGAAATCAAAGCCACATTGATGCACGACAGGCAGGTGACGATATCGACCGCCCCACCAGCCCAGCGCGACACCACCAGCGAGCCGATCACTTCGGTTCCCGGACCCAGCAGATAAACAGCGGTTGAATATTCACGCACAAAAATCAGCATGATCAGCAACCATGCCGCCAGCATGCCATGCTTGATCAGTGGGATGGTGACATCCCGCATCGCACGGCCAACGCCTGCACCGGTCACACGCGCCGCCTCTTCAAGTTCGGGTGCGACCTGCATCAAAGCGCTTTGGACCAGACGCAAGCCATAAGCCAGCCAGACCAGCGTATAGGCGACCCAGACGGCAAACAGGGTTGTGCGCAACGGCGCCAGCGGCTTGGTAAACAGAAACACCCAGAAAATCGCCAAACCCGCCACAATGCCGGGCATGGCGCGCGGCAACATCACGATATAATCGGCAAAGCGCACCCAAGCGGAGTTCCAGCGATGCTGTGCCAGGCCTATGATCGTGTAGCAGGCGATGGTCAGGGCCCCGCCGATCGTGGCAATCGCGACCGAGTTGATGATGGCGCTCACCACTTCGGAATCCTCGAACAGCTCGACATAATTGTCGAGGGTCAGCACCTCGAGCAGGTTGATCCCCAAGCCCCAACTGGACACGAAAGAGCGCAGGACCAGTCCCATCATCGGCAACATCACGGTCCCGGCAAACCAGCCCGCAATGAGCAGAAAGGCCGGCCAGCGCCAAGCCCGCAAAGCGACCAGATTGGTCCGGACAGCCTTGCCGCGCACGGCAATAAACCGTTGCGCCGTCCGCAACAGCATGCGTTGCATATAGACGAGCGGCAAAGCCACGGCGATGATCACCATCACCACCACCGCCATCAATTGATAGGAGGGCACACCCAGCTTGTTGGTGAGCTTGTAGAGATAGGTCGAAAGCACCAGCAGGCCTTGCGGATCACCGAGGATCAGCGGCAGGCCGAACACTTCGAAACCGAGAAAGAAAATCAGCACGCCCGAAAACAGCAAAGCGGGCGTGATCATCGGCAAGGACACATCCATGGCCACCCGCCCCGGCTTGGCCCCTGTGACCCGCGCCGCCTCTTCCAGATCACCCGGCAAGGACCGCAAAGCCGATGCGGCATAGAGATAGACATGCGGGGCATGGGTCAGACCGGCAATCAGCACAAGGGACGAGAACGAATAGATGTCCCAGAACGGGGTTCCCAGATATTGTTTCCACCAGACCGTGATGAAACCGACCGGACCGATTGTCACCACATAGCCGAACGCCAGCACCAGCGGGGACAGGAAGATCGGCACCAGCAACAAAGGCTCAAGCACACTGCGGCCCGGCATATCGGTGCGGGTCATCAGAAAGGCCAGCAAGGCCCCCAACGGAACAGAAATGGCTGTCATCCCCACAGCCAGCATGGCCGTGGTCCCCAAAGCCCGCCAGAAATCGGGCTCGTTGAAGACAAATTCATACGCCCACAACGACAGTTGCGCCTTGGGATCGAAAAACGGCGCTGTCAGAAAGCTCTGATAGGTGATCAGAAGAATAGGGGCCAAGACAAACAGGGCCGTGATCGCAATCACGACCCTACGGGTGGAGGTGCCGGCAACTGCACTGCTCATTTTTTGATAGCCGCTTGCCATTGATTGAGGAACTCAAGCCGCTTGGTTTGCTCGAGTGTTTCCAGCAATTCACGGCTGACCGGAATCGGGCGGGCCTTGTCGCCCAGCAGGTCATCCACGCCTTTGGCGGTTTCCTTGCCTTCGACATCGCCACGGATCGAGAACAATTCGCCCTTGGCAATGATGGCCTGACCGCGCTTGGACAGCAGATAATCAAGGAACAGCTTGCCTGCCGCCGGATGCTTGGCCTTGGCGGGAATAAAGGCCACGCGGGTGGCGATCAGGGTGTAATCCTTGGGCCAGACCATCACGAGGTTGGGATTTTTCTTGATCGACAACAGGCCGTAGGAAGCAAAGATATTGTAGGCGATCGAATGTTCGCCCGAACCGACCTTTTCGATCATCGCCCCGGCGCTGGTATAGACCTTGATATCGGCCGCACCCATGGCCTTGAACAGATCCCAGCTTGCCGGATCGGCTTTCACATCGCGGTTCATCATCAAAAAGCCCACGCCGGACCGCTCGGGGTCATAGGCCGTGATTTTGCCTTTATAGGCCGCGGCCTTGGTGCTCAGCAGTTTCGTCAGATCCTTGTGGGACTGCGGCACATCCTCGGCTGGCACTTGTGATTTGTTATAGATGATCGCCATCGGCTCATAGGTGGTGCCATAGGCCATATTTTCCATCACCGACCATTTGGGCAAAGCCGGAATTTCCGGCGAGGCATAGACCATTGCCATGCCATCGGCCGCCAGTTTGACTTGCAAATCAGGTGCGGACGACCATGAAATATCGGCCGTACCGGTGCCTGCCGCCGATTCCGCAATCAGGCGGTTGTAAAGCTCGGTGGAATTGAGATCGTTATATTCGATCTTGATCCCGTAAAGCGCCTCGAAATCCTTGATCAGGGGTGCGGCCACTTTTGCATCGGTGGTGGCGTAGACGGTGACCACGCCCTCCTTCTTGGCGGCATCGATCAAGCCCTGATAATCGGCAGGATAACCGGCCGGCAAGGACTGGGCCTGTGCCCCGAATGCCATCAGACCGGCAACAGCCCCGAAGGCCATACGCTGCAGGCAGGCAGAAAAACGAGATGCGGATGTCATGCAAAATCCCCCATAATCTTATACTATTGGAGATAGTGATGCCCTATTTTTGAAAAGGGAGCAACTTGCTTTTGCGCTTTTTTCAGAGGATTTCAGACGCGTCTTGGCCGAACACATTGCAGGCTACAACTTGGGGTTGAACAATGATCACAATTCTCTACGACGGCGATTGTCCTCTCTGTCAGGACTATGTGAAACGCTTGCGGTTGGTCGAGGTCGCCGGTCCCGTCGTGCTGGTCGATGCCCGCTCCGACCATCCCGATGTCATCAAGGCATGGCAGAACGGCTATGATCTGGATCAGGGCATGGTGGCGATCATCGGCAACAGCGCCTTTCATGGCGCGGAAGCGGTGGCGGCTTTGGCGCGCCTGTCGTCACCCAACACGCTGTATAACCGGCTCAACCACCTTGTTTTGTCCCGTGCGTGGCTTTCCAGAGGGGTTTATCCACTGTTCAAGGCCGCCCGCCGTCTCGCTTTGGCTCTGACCGGAAAGACCGCTTTGAAAAAGCCGCTCAATTGAGCTGGCTGGCAACATAGATGATGGCTGGAAAGCTGGCGAGCCAGGCAAAGACAAAACGGTTAAGCCCGAAATACCAGAACACAAGATAATGGAACACACACGCAATCGCGCAATAGATAAGCGCCCATACCTGATCAAGAAAAGCCAGCGGCACCAGACATTCCCAAAGAATAAAAGCCCATGAGCACACCACAGCAACGGGGCGTTGCCAATACAGGCTCAACCGCGACAGCGGACCATAGATGCCGCCGTCCAGAAACAGGGCCAGCGCCTCGCCCGACCGCCATTCCGGATTGAGCAATTTGATGCCGCCGGAAATGAAATAGGACGAGGCGGCATGAATGGCGATATAGATCAAACCCGCCCGCCAGCCCAATTCGGCATCGCCCGATGCGCCCACCACCATCGCAATCAACAGGCCCGACAGCACCACAATCGTCATAAAATCACTGCCGCCGTTAAAGGCGCCGCGCCAGCGGATCAGCACCAGCAAAGTGCCTGCGAACAAAAAGCCCACCAGCGGCAAGGACGCGCCGTGGATCACCAGCACCAGCGCCGCCAACAGCCTGAGCACCAGATGGGCCAGCCAGACATCCTCGCGCGCCAGAACAGCAAACAGGCTTTGCACCGGTTTGGAGGCATGGGCCAGATCATCGCGGCCGATGGCATAGGTCCAGACCCCGCGCGGACCGAGAGCCTCGCGCAAATTGAGAAATTCGAGGGTCTGGATGATCAGACTGATCCCGCACAGGATTTCGACACTGCGTGAAGCCAAAGCCAGTGACATGGCCATTCAGGCCTCCTCTGCGGCATAGGGCATGACAGGCGACAGCAGAACCATGTTGTCCTCTGCCTCCAGGGCATGGGCCGCAGGATCAAAGCCCGGACGCTCCAGACAAATCCTGAACTGATAGGCCGTCAATCCGGCGCAACCGGACAGTTTCTCGCGCACCAGCCGCTCGACCATCCGATAGGTGACCAGCCGCAGGGCCGCCGCATCATCATCGCAATCGGCCAGATCATTGGCGAGATGATCGACCAGATTTTGCTCGCTCAAGGCCAGATTGACCTCGGCATTGTAGAACAGATGGCTTAGTTTGCGTTTTGCGCGGGGCATGAATTTGTGCCAGCCGGACCAGTCGCCGGTGGTTTGATGGCGATAATACAGGCGCGGCGCACGCCCCAATTCATGGAAAAACCGCCAATTCGGGAAAAAACTGCGCAACAGAAACAGCCAAGGGCTGGCCACCGGACGGCTGTGCAACACCAGTGCCGCCAGCAGAAATCCGAAATAGCCGATCATCAGCGCAAAATTGACCGACACGCCGACACGCTCCCCACACACATCACCACCAAGACCCCGGTTTTACGGGATCAACCAGCCGCAAGCCAGCTAAAATGCGCGAAACAGGAACAACAGATCGCTGGGTTGACCCCCGCGCAGTTCTCATCCGTGATGAATGAGGCTAGTCTCTTATCCATAAAAGACAGGGAGAAACCAGAATGGCCCAATATCCAACCAAACAAGCGCTTGTGACGGGCGGCACACGCGGGATCGGCGAAGGCATTGCGCGGGCTTTGGCGCAAGCAGGCTATCACGTGACCGCTTGCGGGCTGACGCAAGACGAACTGGACCGCTTCAGCCCGCACGACAACATCACCACCGCCCTGCTCGATGTCACCGATGCCGCATCGGTCGAGGCCGTCCTGCAAGGCTTCTCCTCGCTTGATGTGCTGGTCAATTGCGCGGGGATCATCCTGCGCGAGGGCAAGGAATTCGAGATCGACGGCTTTCGCACCACCATCGAGGTCAACCTCAACGGCACCATGCGCATGTGTCTGGCCGCCCAGCCTTTGCTGGCCAAAGCCAAGGGATCGATCATCAATACAGCCTCGATGCTGAGCTTTTTCGGCTCGGCCTACGCGCCCGGCTATGCCGCCTCCAAAGGGGCGGTGGCGCAATTGACCAAAAGCCTTGCCGCCGCCTGGGCCAAAGACGGGATCAGGGTCAATGCCATTGCGCCGGGCTGGATCGCGACCGATCTGACCCAACCCCTGCAGGACGATGCCGCCCGCACGGCGGCCATCATGGCCCGCACTCCCCTTGACCGCTGGGGTACGCCCGATGATCTGGGTGGCGTTGTCGCCTTTCTGGCCTCCGATGCCGCCCGCTTCATCACTGGCACGATCCTGCCTGTCGATGGCGGCTATCTGACCGCTTAACCGGAGTTTCGAATATGACCCAAGATGACAAATGGACACCCTACCGCCTGCCGATGCCCAAGGAGTCGCCGCCCGAGCTGGTGATCCCCGATGCCATTCCGCAAGACGAGCGGGTCTGGGTACCGGTGGATGACAATGTCTGGTTTCGTCCGCTCTGCATGTCGGCCTCGCGCGGCTACTGGATGAACCTGCTCAAAGTGCGCCGCGCCGGTGTGCTGTCGCGCCACCGCCACCCGCAACCCGTCCATGGCTATGTCATCAAGGGGTCTTGGCGCTATCTGGAACATGATTGGGTCGCCACCGAAGGCGGCTATGTCTATGAAGCCCCCGGCGAAACGCATACACTGGTGGTGGATCCGCATGTCGAGGAAATGATCACGATGTTTCAGGTCAATGGTGCGATGATCTATGTCGACCCGGACGGCAATTGCACCGGCTATGACGATGTGTTCACCCGCATCGACAAATGCCGCAAGCATTATATCAAAATCGGTCTGGGCGAGGGCTTTATCGACCAGTTTATCCGCTAGGATTGTTCCTGATGCCGCTGTCACCGCTCTATCGGCCCGCTTTGCACCACCAGACGCTGGGGGATGATTTTTTTGATGCCGTGACAGCGGCCCCTTTTCCGAAAACGATCCTGCGGTTCCGCAATGACCGGCACGCCGCAAGTGTGGGCTTGGACCAGCTTGACGAGGCCGAATGGATCAGCCATTTCGGCCGCTTCACCCCCCTGCCCGACACTCTGCAAACCCCGCTGGCCTTGCGCTATCACGGCCATCAATTCGGCCATTACAACCCCGATCTCGGCGACGGGCGCGGGTTTTTGTTTGCCCAACTGGTTGAAACCGGCTCCAACCGCCTGCTTGATCTGGGCACCAAAGGATCGGGTCAAACACCGTGGTCGCGGCAAGGGGATGGACGGCTGACGCTGAAAGGCGGCATGCGCGAGGTGCTGGCCAGTGAAATGCTGGAAGCGCTGGGGGTCAACACCTCCAAAACCTTCAGCCTGATCGAAACGGGTGAAAGCCTGATGCGCGGCGACGAGCCCTCGCCCACCCGCAGCAGTGTGATGGTGCGATTAAGCCACAGCCATATCCGTATCGGCACCTTCCAGCGGTTGGCGACGCTGGACGACGAAGCCGGATTGCGCCGTTTGGTCGATTACGTCATCGCGCATTACTGGCCCGATGCCGCCCATCATCCCGATCCGGTGATCGCGATGTTCAACCATGTGGTCACGGCCGTGGCGAAGATGGGGGCGCAATGGTTTGCCGCAGGTTTTGTGCATGGCGTGCTCAATACCGACAATATCACGCTGACCGGCGAGAGTTTCGATTACGGCCCCTGGCGGTTTCTGCCCCGCTACGAGCCGGGTTTTACCGCCGCCTATTTCGACCAGACCGGCCTTTACGCCTTCGGCAGGCAACCCGAAGCCCTGTTATGGAATCTGGCCCGATTGGCCGAAACTCTGGTCCCGCTGACCGATATGGAGGCTTTGCGCGAAGCCTTGCAGAGCTTTCTGCCGCAATTCAAACAGGCTTTGACCGGACAAACCCTGCGCCTGCTTGGACTGGCACCGGATGTCACCCCGCAAAGCCATGCGGTTGTGACGCAATTCTACACCGCCTTGCGCGATACCAAAGCCCCGTTTGCACAAACCTTCTTCGATCTCTATGCCGGAGGCGATCGAGACCGGCTCGCCCAAAGTCCGTCCAGCGGGTTCTATGCCCAACCGGTCTGGCAGGAGGTATTGGCCGCCTTGCGGGACTTGCCCGTCTCGCCGCTTGCCGCCGAGCAAGCCGCCCATCCCTATCTCGCTCGCCGCGAACCTGTGACCATGCTGATCGAGACGGTCGAAGCCCTCTGGCACGAGATCGATACACGCGACGACTGGTCGGCTTTTGAACAATCGGTGCGGGATATCAGAAGCATGGGGAGCTTTTATGCTCCCCATGTCGCTGGTTGAAGCCGTTTAGAGCGTATAGCCGCGCTCGCCGTGCTGGGTCAGATCCAGCCCTTCATCGATCTCGTCATGGCTGGCACGCAGACCCAATGTGGCTTTAAGCGCCAGCATCAGCACAGCAGAAGCCAGTGCCGACCAGAGCATGACGCTGGCCACACCGATCAACTGTGTCTGGAACTGGCTCCACATGGTGCCGTCGGCCCCGTAGCCCACGCCGCCAAGCGATGGATGTGCTAGAAACGCCACCATCAATGTGCCCAAAATGCCCCCGACTCCGTGGACGGCAAACACATCCAGCGAGTCATCGACAAACCAGCGGTGCTTGACGATGTCCACCGCCACAAAGCACACCAGCGCGCCGCTGACACCCAAAATGACCCCGCCCATCGGCCCGATAAAACCGGAAGCAGGCGTGACAGTGGCGAGACCTGCGACCACGCCCGTCACCGTGCCGACCATGCTGGGACGGCCGAAACGGATCCATTCCAACGCCATCCAGACCAGACCCGCCACCGATGCCGACATATGGGTCACCAAAATCGCCATGCCTGCCGCGCCATCCGCTGTCAGGGCCGAACCGCCGTTAAAACCGTACCAGCCCATCCACAACATGCCCGCACCGATCATCGTCATGCCGGGATTGTGCGGTGGACGCAGTTCCTTGGGGAAGCCGTCACGGGGACCGAGCAGATAGGCCACCACCAGCGCCGAAGTGCCCGCTGTCGCATGAACCACCAGACCCCCGGCAAAATCCATGACCGAGCGTTGCATCAGCCAGCCACCGCCCCAAACCCAATGGGTCACAGGCGCATAGACCACGATCAGCCACAGCCCGCTGAAGGCCACAACAGAGCCGAAGCGCATCCGCTCCGGAAAGGCCCCGATGATCAAGGCGGGGGTAATCACCGCAAAGGTCATCTGGAACACGAAGAAGACACTCTCAGGCAGGGTGCCGTTGAGATCATCACGCCCTATGCCGAGCAAAAAGGCCTTGGAGAAATCGCCGATCAACGCTCCGCCTTCGGCGAATGACAGGCTATAGGCACATACCAGCCACAGCACCGAGGACAGGCAGGCAATCACCACACATTGCATCATCACCGACAGGACGTTTTTGGACCGCACAAGGCCACCGTAAAACATCGCCAGTCCGGGCAAAGTCATGAACAGGACCAGCGCCGAGGCGGTCAGAATCCACGCCGTATTGGCTCCGTCCAGTTTGGCCGTTTCAGCCGCCTCGCCGGGCAGGACCCCAAGCAACACAGCGGCAACGGAACACAGCAACACAGTCACAATCCGGTCAATGGGCATGGCAGATGTCTCCCCCGAGGCATGGTGTTTGATCGCCCGCTTGTCTCGTTGGATAAGAAAGCGGCAGTTGTTGCTATGTAAAGAAACAAATGCTTTTTTTCCAGAAAAGCGAAGGGATTTTCTGCTGTTTTTATAATCAAATTCGCCCTTTTTGCCTAAAAAAAGGGCACTTACTCTGGGCTGTATCCCTGTCCCTTCGCACGGGTTACGCGACATTTGCGAATATTGTTAATCTGCACCCGTTAAAGCGTTTCTGGGACAAACGCTGCGGGTGACGCGGACACCGAATTGGATCGGCACTGCTCTGGAATTCTTGTTCAGGAATATTCAGACGAGGCTCGGAGAATTTGGTCATGCGTATTTTCGAACCCGTTCTGCTGACTTCTTTAGCACTGGCCGCCCCCGCAGGATTTGTCGGGGCGGCATATGTGGGCCCGAGTTTTATCAGTGCCGATTTCAATGGCTTCGACATCCCCAATGCCAAACCGGCCAACAGCCCGGCGCGCCAGTCGGATGAGGCTTCGCCGATCAAAAAGCCCAAACCGAAGAAGCCTGTTCTGCCCCCCGATGGTCCGGGCCTGCGCGGCGCGACCATGCCGCATTGCAGTCCCGGCTTTTATACAGCGGGCTATGAATGCAAGATTTCCCCACCCGATCATTATGTGCCCGTCGGGGCGATCTATCCGGTCCTGTGTCCGCCCGACACCTTTACGGGTCCGGGGGCGCAATCGAAAGGTCAATGCGTGAAACGGCCCGCCACTGACGGCTTTTGGACACAGAGCAAAACCGTGCTCAAAAACACGCTGGCGACCGTCAAAATTCCACTGTGAAACAGGATATCCACAGCCCGTTTGACCTGCCCGAAAACCGACAGCCCGATCAAGCCTTTGTAATTCAACACCAATATTTTTTATTTAGCCCCCTTCGCCCTTGGCACGGGAAATGCAGATACCTTCCCGAACTCAATAAGGTATCTGATCATGGCTGCGACCCGTCCTCTTCCTCTCGTGCAATGGCCCCTCAAGGCAGAACAGGTGATCCCCGAAACAGGGGCGCAGATTATTGATCTGTCGGCCTATTTTGTTCTGGTCGGCAACCAGCACAATCCGGGGACAGAGCACCGCAAACTGCTCGAGCGCACCACCAATTATCCACATAAGCTGCAGGGCAAAGCAGTCCGCTTTTTCCAGGGCCAGGAAGAATTGCACCTGACCAACAAGCACTGAGTGCTGTTTTATCGTCGAGACAATCGCCGGATATGACTGCCATTCCATCTGATGGATTGGACAAGCGCGCATATTTGCCGCAAACAGCCTCTTGATGCCCGATAGCGATACGCTATCTAGACCCGATCAACGTGTGCGAACACCACAGCCCGAACACTCAAAGGCCCGACCGATGACAGACCAGCCCGCCACCGCAATCAATGAAGCCCTCGTTCCGGTCAGCCCCTCGGCCCGTGCGCTTGACGGCTTGTCCCACGTCTCCTTGTGGTTCAGCCTTGGTGTCGGCCTGCTGGTGATCCAGATGGGGGCCTATCTGGTGCCGGTGATGGGTCCGAAAGATGCCATGATCGCGATTGTCCTCGGCTCGGTGATCGGTTCGGGCCTGCTGGCCTGGACGGCCAAGCTCGGCACCGATACCGGCCTGTCGAGCGCGGGCCTGATCCATCGGGTTTACGGCAGTGGCTTTGCCCGCTTGCCGATTGTGCTCAACATCGTGCAACTGATCGGTTGGACCACGTTCGAACTGGTCATCATGCGCGATGGCTCCACCGCGATCAGCGCGCAGGTGTTCAACATTTCGCCTGAAAGCCCGCTGGCACTGGTTGTGTCCACGCTGATCTGGGGCGGCATATTGAGCCTGTTGATGATGGGTTCGATGCTGACGCTGGTGCGCGGTTTCATCAACCGCTTCGGCCTGCCTTTGGTGATCGCCTCGCTGGTGTGGTTGAGCTGGCATTTCATCGGCAAGATCATGGCGCAGGATGCCCAGACCTTCTGGAACCGTCCGAGCACCGGTGAAATGGGCCTGTTGTCCGCGCTGGATCTGGTGATTGCCATGCCGGTGTCATGGTTGCCGCTGGTCGCCGATTATGCCCGCTTCGGCCGTTCGGGCGGCGCGACAATGCGCGGCACCTGGATCGGCTATGCCATTGCCAATATCTGGTGCTACGGCTTGGGCATTGTTGTGGCCAGCCTGTCGGAACCCGATGCCAATCTGGTCAATACCCTGTTGTTGGCCCAAGGCGGCCTGCTGGCACTGGGGCTGATTTTGCTCGATGAACTCGACAATGCCTATGGCGATGTCTATTCGGGATCGGTGTCCTCGCATGCGCTGTTTCCCACCGTCTCGATCCGTCAATGGGGACTGGCGATTGCCATTCTCTGCACGGGTCTGGCGATGGTCTTGCCCATGCATGCGCTGGAGCCGTTTTTGCTTCTGCTCAGCTCGATTTTCGTCCCGCTTTACGGCGTGATTTTGGGCCGTTTGGCCTTCGGCCACAGCCAGAACGGGAGCGATAAAACGTTTGACGTCACTGCGGCGCTGATCTGGCTCGCAGGCATTGCCTGTTTCCACGGTGCGACCGCATGGGCCCCGCAATTCGGCTCGGCTCTGCCCAGCCTGATCCTGACATTCGGTGCGGCATTTGTGACACGGGCAAAGTAAGCAAATTAAAAAGCCTGCCCTGATTTGCGGGCAGGCTTTTATCATCAATCGATCCGAAGATCACAGATCATCGAGATGGTCGACATAGACCAAACCGGCTTTGGCCAGCGGCTCGCGCATCTTGTACATGTCGAGACCCAACACGCCTGATGCAAGCTGGCGGCGTTTGTCTTCCTCATTGGCCTTGCGTTCGGCCGCCTTGTCGGCCACCGCTTGGGCTTGGGCCAGCGGCACCACCACCACACCGTCATCATCGGCCACGATCACATCACCGGCACGCACAGAGGCTCCGGCACAGACAATCGGCACATTCACAGCGCCCAATGTGGCCTTGACGGTTCCTTTGGCGGAAATGGCCTTGGACCAGACCGGAAACCCCATCTCCTTGAGGGTGCGGACATCGCGGCATCCGGCATCGATGATCAGACCTCTGACCCCGCGCGCCTGCAAGGACGTGGCCAGCAGATCGCCGAACATGCCGTCGCTGTTGTCGGTGGTCACCCCCACCACCAGCACATCGCCGGGCTGGCATTGCTCGACCGCCACATGCAACATCCAGTTGTCTCCCGGTTGGGCCAGGACCGTGACAGCACTGCCGGCAATCGCCGCTCCCGCCCAGACTGGACGCATATAGGGTTGCATCAAGCCGACACGCCCCATGCTCTCATGCACGCTCGATACGCCATACTCGGCCAGTGCGGCGGCAACAGCCGGATCGATACGCTTGTGATTGCGGACAACAACGGTTTTCATGCCAATTCCTCCAGCACCATCGGGAACAGGCGCTGATAGGCCTCGCCATAGGTCATGGCCCGACCCGAATTGCGACCGCCCTGCATGCCGCGGTTGAGGGCCACGCGGGTGTAGTAATCCCACAAATGCTTTTGTGCCGACAGCACCTCGAACGCCTTGCGTTTGGTCTCCCAGACATCGTCGATATTGAGGATCACATTCGGCTTGTAATTGCATTGTTCAGGCTGGTGCGGCTCGAACAGAAACACCGGCGGGGCGGCATAGGCACGGGCGGGATCGGGCTTGTGGCCTGCCGCCTGTGCGATAATGCGCGCTTCCTGCGCAAAGCGGGTCGCTTCGGGGTGATCGACATTGTAGGGATCTTCCAGCGAATGGGTCAGCACGAAAGACGGGTTCAACTCGTGCATCACATCAATGGCGCGTTCCATCATGGCGGGGGTGGTGTGCAAGGGATAATCGCCCGCATCGAAAAATTCGATTTCGGCCCCCAGAATATGGGCGGCAGTTTCGGCCTCGGCCTTGCGCTGGGCCTTGACCTCCTCAAGCGTTACCCCTGCCTGCTTCCAGGCCCATTGGCTTTCGCCGCGCTCGCCGAACGACAGGCACAGGATTTTCATCCGGTAACCCTTGGCGTGGTGCAGGGCAATCGCCCCGCCTGCCCGCCACACAAAATCGCCCGGATGGGCGGTGATCACCAAACCGCTTTTGCCTTTGCTCATCGTATCATGCTCCCTTGCCATCGTTTTGTTCTATATCCCAACGGGGAAAGACCCTGCCGTCAAACAATTTGCGGGCGGTCCGCAACAGCCCGGCTTGCGTGACCTTCACGTCCGCGCCCTCGCCGTCCAGTGTCAACCGCACCGAGAACTCGCCCGTCGGATGCTCGACCGAAATCACCTTGACCGCGCCTTCGGGCAAAACCGCAAGCGCATGGGCAGGAGAACCGGGCAACACACAGGCCGTCGCGACTGTGACCGCCGCAAACACGCCGATCGAGGCGTGGCACTCGTGCGGGATAAACGAGCGGGTGGCGATATTGCCGCCCGCTTGCGGGGCCGCCACCAAAATCATTTTGGGCACGACCTTGTCGTGCACATCGCCCAAATTCATCAAATGACCGGCTTCAAGCCTGATCTCCTCGAGCCGTGCTTTCAGGTCCTTATCCTGATCGAGCTGGTCGCGTGGTTCATAGCCGGTGCGCCCGACCGAGGAGGCCGCCAGCACAACCACCGGCATGCCGTTGTCGATCAGCGTCACATCAATCCCCGCCACCCGGTCGACACTGCGCCCTGTCGGCAACAAAGATCCGCAGACCGAGCCTTCGGCATCGAGAAAATCGATGGCAATCGGGGCGGCAAAGCCCGGCACACCGTCAATCCGCGCCGTACCGGCTTCATTGACCACACCATTCGGGGTCTCGATCAGCAGATCGGCCACGGTGCCGGTATTGAGGGTGCGCACCCGCACCCGCGTGTGCGGATCAGAGGCTTTGACCAATCCGCGCGCAATCGCAAAGGGGCCGACACCGGCCAGAATATTCCCGCAATTGGGGGTGGTATCGACCAGCGGACGATCGACAGAGACCTGACAGAACAGATAATCGATATCGATCCCCGGCTCGCTCGAACGCGAGATGACCGCGACTTTGCTGGTCAGGGGATGCGCGCCGCCGACACCGTCAACCTGTCGCGGATCGGGCGAGCCCATCACCGACAACAGCACGGCATCACGCTTGGCGCGATCCTGCGGCAGATCATCGGCCAGAAAATACGCACCCTTGGATGTCCCGCCCCGCATCAGCATGCAGGCAATGCCCGCCTGATCACCGCTTGTGCTGGCCATCTGCTTCCCTCCCCTTTTGCTGTGCCGTTTGCCGGTCTGTTTCCATCCATCTTTATAAAGGGCCCCGACTCTGATCAAGACGAAATGCCGAAATCATCTTTTTGTCCCGCCAAGACTTGATTCATCGTTGCAAAGCAGGCCCAATAAACAAAACAATGGAGCACAGAATGAGCGATCCAACCGAACCCTGCCATGATATTGCCCATCTCGGCCATGTCGAGATGTTTACCCCCAAGCTGGCCGACAGCGTGCATTTCTTTGTCAATGTGCTGGGACTGACCGAAAGCGGGCGCGAAGGCGACAGTGTCTATCTGCGCGGCTGGGATGATTACGAATTCCATACGCTCAAACTCACCGCCTCCCATACCTCCGGCATGGGCCATGTGGCGTGGCGCACCATGAGCCAGCAAGCCTTGGAACGGCGCGTCAAAGTGTTGGAAGCCAAAGGCTGGGGCGTGGGCTGGACCGATGGCGATCTCGGTCACGGGCCTTCCTATCGCGCCCGCACGCCCGATGGTCACCCGATCGAACTTTATTACGACACCAGATGGTATGAGGCTCCCGAAGCGCTCAAACCGGCTTTGAAAAACCAGGCGATGAAATATCCGGCCCGCGGATGCAATGCCCGCCGGATCGACCATCTGAACCTGTTGGTGCTGGATGTGGCCGAAACCCGTGTGTTTTTCGAGCAGGGTTTGGGCATGCGCCTGACCGAACAGATCGTGCTGGATGACGGCACCGAGGCCGGCGCGTGGATGACCGCGACCAACAAGACCTATGACATTGCCTTCACCAAGGACAATACCGGCGTGGCCGGACGCTTCCACCACCTGACCTATGCGCTGGATTGCCGCGAGGATATTCTGCGTGCCGCCGATGTCTTTCTGGAAAACGGCGTGTTTATCGAAACCGGTCCGCACAAGCACGCGGTGCAACAGACCTTTTTCCTCTATGTATGGGAGCCGGGCGGCAATCGGGTGGAGGTGGCCAATGCCGGAGCGCGGCTGATGCTGGCTCCCGACTGGAAGCCGATCCGCTGGACACAGGCCGAACGCTCCAAAGGGCAGGCCTGGGGTTTGAAAACGGTCGAGAGCTTCCATACCCACGGCACGCCACCGGTGGAATAGGCGACGGATTAATAGTCTTTGCCTGCAGTGCGAAACAGACGGCCGATCCTTTCGATCTCGCCGTCTGTCATCAGCGGCGAGGTGGTGACTGTCAACGTCCGCGCGGCCAGCGCCTCGGCCTGCGGCATTGGATCGGGCGCAATGATGCCCTTCAGAGCAGGATAGGCCGTCAACGGCCCTGCATAAAGCCGCGACATGCCCAAGCCCTCCCCGATCGAGAGTTCAAGCACTTTGTCCGCCTGTTTGCGGCTCGCCATGCTGACAAACAGAAAGCCAAAAGCGGGGCTGGCACCGGCCGGCGGCACATGCACTTCCGAGCGCGGCACCGATTGCAGGACCGACAACAACCGCGCGACCCGTCCCGCAACCGCCCGCTGATGGGCTGGCCAGCGTTGCAGGGCATTTCGGGCGACCTGCTGTCGCCATGCGCCCAAACGGTGCAACGGCAGAGCGGACAGGTCATCCTCCCCGTAGAGCGCATAACGCGGCAGGCTCGTGCCATTGCGATGGCTGGAAGCGCCATAGACCAGCCGGTAATGTTCGGGATCATAAAAGGCATGATAGGCCAACAGGCCCAAACATTGCCGCATCTCCTGCCGCCAAGAAGGCGGTTGCATCCGTAAAGCCAGATGTTTCAAGCCCTGCCGGATCATCGGATTGTCACTGACAAGGCAACCGCCCTGAAACAGCGTCAGTCCCGTGCCTCTGGCAAAGCTGAACAGGCCCAAATCTCCTGCAAGACCGACGGATTGCCCCTTGACCCGCGCACCAAAGGCCTGTGCGGCATCCTCGACCACCACCACATGCGGCGCAATGCCTTGCAACAGCACTTTGAGCGGTGACATCGGGGTGATGTGACCGCCGAAATGGGTCGGAACCACCGCCAGAGTATGGCCGCTGACCAACCGCGCCAGCATGCCCAGATCGAAATCGAACCGCGATTGTCCGGTATCGCACAGCCGCACGCTCAACCCGGCCCGATGTGCCGCCATCGCCACTTTCGGCGAGGTGAAAGCAGGCAGGATAACCTCGCGCGCCAAAGCCCCCTTTTTGAGATATTCAAACGCGATCACCAGCGCGGCAAAGCCCGAATTGACCATCACCACCTCGTCGGTACCGATCAATTGTGCCAAATCATCCGCCAAAGCCGGAGAACGGGGAACGGGATCGGCCTGATCTTTTGCGGGGTCCGACGCGTTCAAACTCTGCCAGAGGCTTTGCGCCATCAGACGCGAACGGGCCAGCACCGAGCCTGACGATCCGTCCGGCCTGTCGGGATGCTCGATCAAATCCCTCCATCGCGGAGCCAGCCCCGCTGTCGGCGGCAATTCACGCTTCACGCTTTATCCCGCTATCCCCTACCCCATCCCCTGAAGTGTAACCTTATCCGCAGGGCTTGCCCATCAAAAGCTGATCGGCACTGTCGCGCTCAATCCCTCATTGCGATAGCCGACCCCATGTACCGTGCTGAAGGGTGCCTGATAGCCGGTATTCTGCTCGATCTTGTGGCGCAAGCGATAGACCGTGGTATCAATGCGACGGATATTCGGGCTCTTGATCCCGAACAACTCGATCAGGTCCTCGCGTCTGACCGGCTCCGGATCTTTGTTGATCAGCAGGGCAATCAAACGCGCTTCGCTGGCGGACAGGGCAAAACTTTCGCCTGCGGGCGGGATCAGCACCATCGCCACCGGATCGAACCGCCACGGCATATGGCCATCTCCCTTTGAAGCCGCGACGGATGTGAACTGTCTGTCGCGTTGCTTGCGGCTGATATTTTGCAAGGCATAGGCGAGATGATCCATCCCGACGGGCTTGTCCAGCAACTGGTCAGCCCGATGGACCAGCAGATCGTAAAGCCGATTGGCACCCGCCTGCATCGCATCCTGTTGCGCGCGCATCACAATGACACCCTGCATGGGACGACGTGCCAGCCACTCCGAAACGGCTCGGGCCGAAGACACGGAATGTTTGGCGACCAGATCGGCATCGACCAACAAGCACATCTGTTGCGACAGCACTGTGCCCGTCAGACCGGCCAAATCCGGAAACCATTGCACCGTCATGCTCGCCGAGCCGAAACTGCGACCAAGCTGGGCGCGGAACCATTCATCCTGTGAAACAACGCAAAGATGTTGCGGATATTCCATGTCAAAATCCTATAAAAAAAACGCATAAAAAAATGAAAAACGATATAGACTGAATAATGAATGGACGTGATATTTTCAATCTTATTTTATGAACATCAATTCAATTCAAGAAATGCAATTTTAAGTTGAGTAGAATTCAATTTAAAACTGAATTCGTCCTTGTTTTAAAAACAACGAATTGAACCGTGTCCCTCCACATCCAGCCTCCCGCTCAATGCCTAGCTGGTCACACGCCAAAACATGTGGGAGCCATGCTTGAGGGCTGGAAACAGGGGGCGATTTGACGCATTTTGAATGTGAAAGTGTGAGTCGTGTTTCCGGCCCGCATTTTTGTTGTTTTGTCAGAATTGGATGGGGCGTATGCGGATCATTGTGAATGGGCAACAGGCTTTCGGGGAGGCGGTGTTGCGCGCTCTGGTAGAGCGGGGCGAACAGGTCGTGGCTGTCTATTGCGCACCCGATAAGGCCGGAGCCCGTCCCGATCCGCTGAAACTAGCGGCCGAAAGCCTCGGACTGCCTGTCCACCAGCCTGCCTCGTTCAAAAATCCGGATTTCTGGGCCGAGATGGCCGCTTTGAAGCCCGATCTCTGTGTGATGGCCTTTGTCACCAAATTCGTGCCGTCCGACTGTCTGGCCATTCCGCGGTTGGGTACGATCCAGTATCATCCCTCCTTGTTGCCCCGCCATCGCGGACCCAGCGCAATCAACTGGCCGATCATTCAGGGCGAAACGGTGACCGGCCTGTCGATTTTCTGGCCCGATGACGGGCTGGATACCGGCCCGATCCTGTTGCAAAAGACGATCGACATCGGACCCGATGACACTCTGGGCACGCTGTATTTCGACAATCTGTTCCCGATGGGTGTAAGCGCGATGCTGGAAAGCGTCGATCTGGTGCGCGAGGGCAAAGCCCCCAAAATCGAGCAGGACCACACGAAGGCCGATTATCAGGGCTGGTGCAAGGCCGAGGATTGCGTGATCGATTGGTCCAAACCCGTCCAAACCGTCTACAATCTGATCCGCGGGGCCAATCCCTCGCCGGGCGCATCGACGCTGTTCAAAGGCGAGAGCCTGAGCCTGTTCGATGCCCGACCTGTCGCATCCCATGGCGGACAAACGGGAACGGTTTCCGCTTTGCTCGATGACGGTTTTGTCATCGAAGCGCAAGGCGGGGCAATTCTGGTCCAGCGCTTGCGCTATGGAAAAGGCCCGAAAGAGGCCGCAACGGAATGGTTCAAACGTGAGGGCCTTACGGCCGGAACCGCCTTCGGATCCTAAACAACAACAAAAGGGGAATACGCCTGATGGAATACCACAAATTGGGCCGTTCCGGCCTCAAAGTCTCGCCTTTGTGCCTTGGCACCATGATGTTCGGCGCGCAAACCGACGAACCGACCTCGCACCGCATCATCGCCGCCGCGCGCGGCCACGGTGTCAACTTCATCGACACCGCCGATACCTATAACGAGGGTGTCTCGGAAGAGATTGTCGGCCGCGCCATTGCCAAGGACCGCGATGCCTGGGTGCTGGCCACCAAGGTGGCCAATGTGGTGCACCAGACCCCCAGCGGCACGGCCCCCAACAAAAGCGGCCTGTCGCGCAAATGGATCATGGAAGCCGCCGAAGACAGCCTCAAACGGCTCGGCACCGACTATATCGATATCTATTACCTGCATAAGGAAGACCATTCGACCCCGCTGGACGAAACGGTCAAGGCAATGGGTGATCTGATGAAAGCGGGCAAGATCCGCTATTTCGGCATTTCCAACTATCGCGCCTGGCGCTTGGCGGAAATCTGCCGGATGTGTGATGAATGGGGCATTGACCGCCCGATTGTCAGCCAGCCCTATTACAATGCCATGAACCGGATGCCGGAAGTCGAGCATCTGCCCGCCTGCGGGCATTTCGGGCTTGGGGTTGTGCCCTATAGCCCGCTGGCCCGCGGCGTGCTGACCGGCAAATATGACCCCAACCGCCCGCCGCCCGAAGGCACCCGCGCCGGTCGTCAGGACCGCCGGATGATGCAGACTGAATGGCGGGTGGAATCGCTGGATATTGCCCAAGAAATCAAACAGCATGCCGAAGCGCGCAACACCAAGGCGCAATATCTGGCACTGGCCTGGGTGCTCAACAACAAGCACATTACCTCGGTCATCGGCGGTCCGCGCACCGAGGAGCAATGGGCCGATTATCTGGCCGCCCTCGCCTATACCTTCACCGCCGAGGATGAAGCCCTGATCGACCGTCTGGTCCCCGCAGGCCACCCCTCGACACCGGGCTATAACGACCCCGCTTACCCGCTCGAAGGGCGCGTATCACGGGTCTAACAGTCCCGATAAACGACAAAAGGCCGCAGTGATGCGGCCTTTTTGCTGTGCTTTAAGCGGCTGAACAATCAGCGCCGCGCCTCTGCGGCCCGCACTTTGGAGCCTTCGACCAGATCGCTCGAGACGTTGAGACCGACCCGCTCGCCGACTTTCAGACCCTCGGCAATATTGATCAGCGCGCCATCGGTGGAAGCCACTTTGATGGGGCGGAATTTGATGGTGGAGTCCTCGCCGATTACCGCCACCTGCTGGGTTCCGCCGCGTTGCATCATCGCCGAAACGGGAATTTGCGGGAAACTCTTGACCGGCACCCGCAAGCTCACATTGACGAAACTGCCCGGCACCAGAAACTGGTCACTGTTGTCGATATCGAGTTCGACAAACAGCGTACGGGTCCGCGGATCGAGCGTGCCTGCGGTGCGGCTGATCTTGGCCTTGCGCCGACGATCGGGATTGGCCGCATCGATGATTTCGGCCTCGTCACCCACTTTCACAGCCGAGACATCGCGCTGCTCGACATAAATGCCAATCCGCAGTTTGGAATTGTCGGCAATCTGCATCACAGGCAAGGAACTGGCCTGATTGGTGGTGGCGGCTTGCATCAAAGCGCCGGGATCGGCAAAGCGGGCCACAACCGTGCCGTTAAAAGGGGCCTTGAGGGTTTGATAGGACCGCATGATCCCGAGATTGCGCACGGTTTCCTGTGCCATGCGGTAATTGGTTTCGGCCTGCTCGGCGGCCTGTTGGGATGTGGTGCTGTTGCGGAACAATTCGCGTGAACGCGCATCGATGCGCTGTTTCTGATCCAGATCGGCGACAGCGCTTTGATATTGGCTTTCCAGCTCCGCACTGTCGATTTCCGCAATCACCTGATTGGCGGTGACCTGATCACCCTTGTCGACCAGAACCGATTTCAGATAGCCGCTGACTTTGGCAAAGACGGTGGTGGTCTGATAGGGCCGTGCATCGCCGAGCAACTGGATGGTGCGGAATTGCGGGCCTTGCACCACATTGGCCGCCACCACACGCGGACCGCGTGCCACATCGGCCTCCATCGCGGCTTTGACAGTCGCCAGACTGGTTGAGGATTGCATCATGTAATAGGCCGTGCCCAAAACCGTGCCGACCACGCAGACGGCTCCGGTAATATACAGGCGCGTTTTGGATGGGCGGCCCTGAGAGGAAAGTTGATCCATCGCTGATTATCCGTTGACCGTCGGGACATGTCCCGAATGAGATGGGGCATCATGCGGTGTCGAGGCATGAGCCGGGGTGGCAAGGGCTGAAGCGGCCCCTGCTGATTCAAGGGCATATTGCGCATCAAGTTCGTGCAAGCGCGGCGGCTTGCGGCGCAACAGGGTGTAGAAGATCGGCACGATGATCAGCGTGGCAATGGTGGCGGCCAGCAGGCCCCCGATCACCGCACGGCCCAAGGGCGCGTTCTGCTCGCCCGCTTCCCCCAAGCCCAAGGCCATCGGGATCATGCCGAGGATCATCGCAAGGGCTGTCATCAGGATCGGGCGCAGGCGGGTCTTGCCCGATTCCACCACCGCCTCGAACGGGGTCACATCGCCGCGAGCACGCACGTCATTGGCAAAACTGACCACCAGAATCGAGTTGGATACCGAAATGCCGACCGTCATGATCGTGCCCATCAGCGATTCCACATTGATGGTGGTGCCTGTCAGTGCCAGCATCCAGATGATACCGATCAGCGCCCCCGGAATGGCCATCATGATGATAAAGGGATCAACCCAGGACTGGAACAGCACAACCAGCAAGGCATAAACCAGAATAATGGCGATCACCAAGCCTTGCGCCAGACGGCTGAAGGACGAATCCATCACTTCGGGCTGGCCGCGCAGATCGATATGGGTGGTGACCGGCAGGTCTTTGGACACCTCGGCAATCGCTTTGCGGACATCGGCCGCCACACCACCGAGATCGCGCCCGTCGACATTGGCGGCCACGTCGATCACACGCTGGACCGAATAGTGGTTGATTGCCGCCAGCGAACTGCGCGGACGCACCGAGGCAATGTCGGCCATACGGGTGACCGGCGCATTCGGGAAGGTGGAGTATTGGGTGGTCGAAAACTGGTTGGCGACATTGGCAGGCTGGTTGACCATCGGCTGGCTGACCGGCAGGCCCATCAGATCGTCAACCGTCTGGATGGCTTCCATCGGCTGACGCACCGCCACGAAATAGTTCACATTATTGGCGGGATTGAGAAAATAGGAGGGAGCCACCAGCGAGCTGGACGACAGCGACACCAGCAGATTGTTGGACACATCACGTTGCGACACGCCCAGTTGCGCCGCACGCAAGCGATCGACATCGACCTGCAAGGTCGGATAATCGAGGATCTGGGTGATATGCGGATCAGCCACGCCCGGGATTTTCTGCAAAGCCAGCAACAGCTTTTGCGCCAGTTCATAGGAGCGGTTGAAATTGGGGTCGGAAATCTGGATATCGATCGGCGCGGACATGCCGAAATTCAGCACCTGCGAGACGATATCCGCATTCTGGAAGTAGAACATCACACCCGGGAAAGCATCGGGAAGCACGGCCCGCAAAGCGCGGATATGGTCCACACTCGGCTTGTGGCCCTTTTTCAACTGGATCAGAATATCGGCATCGGCACTGGAGACGTTATCGGACGGGATCAGCGCCAGATTGGTGGCAAAGGGCACGCCGACCACATCATTGATGGTCTGGATTTCGTCATTGCCGATCACTTCGCGGATTTTGGCTTGCACGGCCAGCACATTCTGCTCGGTCACCTCGAGGCGGGTGCCTGCCGGTCCGCGATAATGCAGTTTGATAATGCCCACATCGGCGGTGGGGAAGAAGTCTTTGCCGAGATAGCCCGCCATGACAAGCGACACAGCCAGCACAACACCGAATGTGGCGAGCACGAAACCGCGGGCGCGCAAACAGGATTCCAGCGCGTTCTGATAGCCGACACGCACCCATTCAAACCCGCGTTCGAACGCCGCAAACACGCCGGTCGGGGTTTCATGGGCATGCTCGGTCAGCATCATGCGCGCCATGGTCGGCACAATCGAGAAGCTGAGCACATAGGA
The DNA here is from genome assembly GCA_947455455.1 of Hyphomicrobiales bacterium. Lineage (GTDB taxonomy): Bacteria > Pseudomonadota > Alphaproteobacteria > Rhizobiales > Beijerinckiaceae > CAIYZJ01. Next base: position 15,731 of record CANGOE010000007.1, on the reverse strand, counting down.
GGCCAGCATCGCCAGCACCACGGTCAATCCCAACGGGATGAACAGGTAACGCGCCGCGCCTTCGAGCAGAAAAACCGGGAAGAACACGATACAGATCGCCAGTGTCGCCACCGTCAACGGGGTCACCACTTCCGAACAGCCGTCAAGAATAGCAACAGTGAGCGGTTTGCCGAGCGACTGGTTACGGTGGATGTTTTCGATGGTCACCGTCGCATTGTCGACCAGCAGGCCGATGGCCAGCGCAAGGCCGCCCAGCGTCATCAGATTGATGGTTTCACCCACCGCATAAAGCCCCGCAATCCCTGCAAAGATCGACAGCGGGATCGAGGCCGACACGATCACCATATTGCGCCACGAGCCGAGGAAGAACAGGATCATCAGCGACACGAGGATCGAGGAGACCAGCGCCTCTTCCAGCACGTTGTGGATGGCGGAGCGCACGAACACCGACTGGTCAAAGTCGAGTTGCATCTCCAGCCCTTCGGGGGCGGCGGCCTTGATCTCGGGCAACAAGGCGCGGGTGGCTTCCACCACCGCAATGGTCGAGGCATCGGAATGGCGCATGATGGTGACATAAGTGGCGCGCTCGCCGTTCACATGCACCATATTGGTCTGGTTGGCGAAACTGTCGCCCACTTTGGCGACATCCCCCAAGGTCACCACAATGCCGTTACGCACAGCCAAAGGCAGGTTGGAAAACTGCGCCACGTTGGGCGGGCTGGAATTGATCGCGACGTTATATTCGCGCTCGCCGATGCGTGCGACGCCGGCAGGCACGATCACATTGGAGCTTTGCAGGGCCGCCACCACATCGCTGGGCGATACACCCTTGGCCGCCATACGGGCCGGATCGATATCGACGATAATCTGGCGTGCCTTGCCGCCATAAGGCGCCGACAGCGAAATGCCCGGAATCGTGAACAGTTTCAGACGCACGAAATTGAATGTGTAATCGAGAATCTGTTCTTCGGGGATGGTCTTGCTCGACGATGTCATCTGCACGACACCGACATTGGAGGCGCTGAACGGGATCAGGATCGGTGGGGTCATGCCCGGTGGCATCACGCGCAAAACCTGATTGTTGACCGCATTGATCTGCGCCATCGCGCCGCCCAGTTCGGCACCGGGCTTGAAAAAGATTTTGATAATGCCGGTGCCCGACAAAGACTGGCTTTCGATATGGTCGATGCCGTCCACGCTTTGCGCATAGGTGCGCTCGGCCACCAGCACGACGCGCCGTTCCATCTCCTCGGCCGACAGACCGCCGTAATTCCACGCAACCAGCACAACCGGAATATTGATGGTCGGGAAAATATCGACCACCATGCGGCTGAGAGACAAGGCCCCTGCCAGGACAACAATGAACGCGGCAATAGCCGACGTATAGGGACGCCGCAACGCGACGTGAACCAACCCCATCATAGGACACAATCCCCCAATGCCGTCAGGCAACCATCCGGATGTTTGCGACAGCCTCGGATGGTCTTGCCGTAATATCGTTGCTTTATTCCACAGCCTGCCCCGTGAGACAGGCTCATGTCAACTCCTCGGCCGAAAAAGACAGTCCAGAGCAGGACTTATCCTGTCTCACAGTCCCAAGGCCGACAGTTTTGCAAAGCCGTGGACACTGGCGAGGGGCGAGCCCAATTCGGCACTGATCCCGAATTCGGCCAGAGCCCGCTGATAGCGTTGCGCCAGAAAGGCATCGCCGACAACCAGCACCCGACCGGTGACAGGATACGCCGCCAGACCATCCCTGATCTCGTGGCCGATCAACAGGCCCGACAGACGGCCTGCGCTGTCTTGCGCCGGCAACTGTCCCAGCAGGACACCACTGCGGGTCGTAAAGATGTCATGCAACAGCCCCACCGTCTGATGGTTGCCGACCTGCCGCACGCCTTCGATAAAGGCCTGCTCGTCGCTCTCCGACGGGGCTTCATCCATCAAGCGGCCCAGAATCGAATGGGCCTTGAGCACACCGAAGACTTCACCCGTCATGAAACTGCTGAAGCGTTGCAAAGCGCCATCGCGCAATTCGACCCATTTGCTGTGGGTGCCGGGCAGGATCACGGTGGCGGTTTCCCGCTCGCCCGTCACACCGAAGACCTGGATTTCCTCACCGCGCATCACATCCGGTGTCGGGCTGTGCATGGCCACGCCGGGCAGGAAATGCATCCTGATACCGTTTTCCCCATCGACCACCACAGCCGCCTTGGCGAGATCGACCAGACGGGCGGGAGTGCCGACATAGGGCGTTTCAACCCAGCCATTGCGGCTGGTGATCATGCCCGACAGGAAAATGTCCATATCGGGGGTCATCCATGCGCCGATTTCGCGTTGCAAGACCGAGGCAAAATCACGATCGGTCACGCTCAGGATCCCGGCGGCCGCCTGATGGGTCTGGGCAACGGTGCCATCGGGGGCAAAGCGATAGCAACGGAAATTGCTGGTGCCCCAATCCACCACCAAACGGGCGCGCTGTGTCATGCGTTCAAGTCCCCCAAAAGCCTATTCAGGCACCACCGCAGTGGCTTCGATTTCGACCAGCGCTCTGGTTTCCACCAGACGGACGACCTGCACCAATGCCATGGCAGGATAGTGCTTGCCGATCACCTCGCGATAGGCCTTGCCCAAGGCCCGCAACTGGCCAAGATAATCCTCGATATCGGTGACATACCATGTCAGGCGCATCAGGTGGCGCGGTTGCGCCCCGCCCACGGCCAGAATGTCGACAATATTCTGCAAAGCCTGACGGGTTTGCTCGACCAAGCCTTCGGGAAACTGCTCCTTGGCATCCCAACCGACCACGCCGCCTGTCATCACCAGCCGGCCCTTGGCCATCATGCCATTGGAATAGCCTTGCGGACGCGGCCAGCCTTTGGGCAAGAGCGAGACGGGTTCGACCTCGGGCAAAACCCCGTCGCCCGCCCCTTTGCCCGCCCTGTTGCCCTGAGCGCGCTGGCGCAACACAAAGCGTTGCAATTTGCCGGTTTCGGTCCGTGGCAGGTGATCGACAAATTCGATGTCGCGCGGATATTTGTAAGGCGCGATATCGGCTTTGACATAATCCTGCAGGGTTTTGACGGTTGCCCCATCGCCGGCAATGCCGGGCTTCAACACGATAAAGGCTTTGACCACCATGCCGCGCTCGTCATCGGGCGCGCCGACCACGCCACATTCGGCCACAGCCGGATGGGTCAGCAAGGAGGCTTCGACCTCCGGTCCGGCTATATTGTAGCCCGACGAGACGATCATGTCGTCCGAACGCGCCTGATACCAGAAATAGCCGTCCTCGTCCTGCATGAAACTGTCGCCCGTCATGTTCCAGCCATTGCGGACATAGTTGGACTGGCGCGGATCATCCAGATAGCGGCAACCGGTCGGACCCCGCACCGCCAACAGACCGATCGTGCCGCGCGGCACTTCCTGCCCGTCACCATCCACCACCTTGGCCTCGTAGCCCGGCACCACCAGCCCCGTCGACCCCGCACGGATGGCCTCATGCGGCGCACCGATGAAGATGTGCAACATTTCGGTGGCCCCGATGCCATCCATCAACCGCATGCCCGTGGCCTTGTGCCATGCCTCGAATGTCGCCAATGGCAAATGTTCGCCCGCCGACACGCAAATGCGCAAGGAGGAGATATCATGCTCGGCCAGCTTGCCCAGCATCACCCGATAGGCGGTCGGCGCGGTAAAGCACACGGTGGCCTTGAAGCGGGCAATGGCGGCCATCAATTCGTCAGGCGGTGCCTTGTCCAGCATCACGCTGGCCGCACCGATCCTGAGCGGAAACAGCACCAGCCCGCCCAGACCGAAGGTGAAAGCCAAAGGCGGCGAGCCGATAAAGACATCGGAGGCTTTGGCCTTCAGCACCTTTGTACCATAGCAATCGCAAATCGCCAGCAGATCGCGGTGGAAATGCATCGTGCCCTTGGGCTCGCCGGTGGTGCCGGAGGTAAAGCCGATCAGGCAGACATCATCGCGCGAGGTATCGACAGCCTGAAAATCGGGAGAGGCCTTGGCCATCAGGCTTTCGAGTGAATCCGGTCCTGCATGTCCCCATGTGACAATGGTCTGCAGATCGGGGCTCAGCGTCCTGGCCGTTTCCAGTTCGGCCAGAAGGCTATGATCGCACAGGGCCAGATGGATTTTGGCTTTTTTGATCGGATAGCTCAATTCCTTGGCCCGCAACATCGGCATGGTTGCCACCACAATGCCGCCGGCCTTGATAATGGCCAGATAGGCGGCCACCAGCATCGGCGTATTGGCAGAGCGCAACAGCACGCGATGACCGGTTTTCATCCCCAGCGACCGGGTCAGCACATTGGCGATCCGGTTGACCTGAGCGGCCATTTCCCCGTAGGTCCACTGGCTATGCGCCGACAGGATACAAGGCGCATCGGCCCGGCCATTCTCGACCCAATGATCAAGCAGGGCGCTGACCACGTTCAACCGCTCGGGATAGGCCAGACCGGCCTCTTTCAGCCTGAAATCGGGCATCATCTCTGCGGTGGGCAGATTATCGCGGGCAAAACTGTCAAGATGCGCTGAAAACGTCATGAGCGAACTCCGAACAGGTTAGGCTTGTGTGCCGTGTTGACGCAAAATCTCGCGGGCAATGATCAGCTTTTGCACCTCGGTTGCCCCCTCGTAAATCCGCAAGGCACGGATATCGCGATAAAGCATCTCGACCCGCATGCCGGACCGCACGCCGAGACCGCCGAACAGTTGCACCGCTTTATCAATCACCACCTGCGCATGTTCGGTGGCCACCATTTTGGCCATCGCCGCCTCGCGGGTGATGCGCTCGGCCCCATTGTCCTTGGCCCATGCCGCCCGATAGACCAGCAAAGCGGCGGCATCGATATCGGTCGCCATTTCGGCCAGCGAGGCCTGCGCCAGCGGCAAGGCCGCCATCGGCTGGCCGAACAAATGGCGGGTGCTGACCCGATCCATCGCCTCGTCCAAAGCCCTGCGGGCAAAGCCCAGAGCCGCCGCACCAACGGTGGAGCGGAACACATCCAGCGTCGCCATGGCGATCTTGAAGCCCTCGCCGCCTTTGCCGATCTGGTTGGCGCGGGCAATCCGGCAATCATGGAACCGCAGGCGCGCCAGAGGATGCGGGGCCATCACATCGATCCGCTCGGCAATCTCCAGCCCCTCGGTATCGGCAGGCACGATAAAGGCCGACAGGCCACGCGCACCGGGTGCCTCGCCCGTGCGGGCAAAGACCACATAGAAATCGGCAATGCCGCCGTTGGAAATCCACATCTTCTCGCCATTGATGCGGACATGATCGGGCCCGTCGGGGGTCGCCGCACAGGCAAGCGCGGCAACATCGGACCCTGCTTCGGTTTCCGACAAAGCAAAAGCCGCCAGACTTTTGCCCGATACCACATCCGGCAGGAAGCGTTGCTTCTGGTCCTCGGTGCCGAACAGGGTGATCGGTCCAGAGCCAAGACCCTGCATCGCAAACGCGAAATCGGCCAGCCCGTCATGATAGGCCAACGTCTCGCGCGACAGGCACAAGGCGCGCACATCATAGCCGGTCCCCTGCCCGCCATAAGCGGCAGGCGCGACAGGTTTCAACCAGCCGTCACGGCCCAAAGCCGCGACAAGCTGGCGGCAGGAGCCGTCGACATCGTGATGGTCGCTGAGGCTGGCGACGCGCTCTTGCGCCCATGAATCAAGGGATTGGCGCAAGGCCTTGTGTTCCGGCCCGAAAAACGGCCAGTCAAGAAAACTCTGGTCCGCCATCAATCCCCCTCGAACACAGGTTGGCTTTTATTGGCAAAGGCATGGAAAGCCCGCGTAAAATCTTCCGTATGCATGCACAGGGCCTGCGCCACGGCTTCGGCCTCGATGGCATCATCCACCGACATCGCCCATTCCATCTGCATCATGCGCTTGGTCATCGCATGGGCGAAGGTCGGGCCTTCGCTGATCTCGCGGGCCATGGCTTGGGCTTCGGACAACAGGGTATCGGCTTCGATCAACCGGTTGAGAAAGCCCCAGCGCTCGGCCTCCTCGCCGCGCAGGATGCGGCCGGTATACAGCAATTCGGAAGCCCGCCCCTGCCCGATAATGCGGGGCAACATCGCGCAAGCGCCCATGTCGCAACCGGCCAATCCGACGCGGTTGAACAAAAAGGCTGTTTTGCTCTTGGCCGTGCCGTAACGCAGATCGGAGGCCATCGCGATGATCGCGCCTGCGCCTGCACAGATCCCGTCAATGGCGGCAATGATCGGTTGCGGACAGGCCCGCATGACCTTGACCAGTTCACCCGTCATATGGGTAAAGGCCAGCAAATCCTTGGTATTCATGGCAATCAGCGGCTGGATGATCTCGAACACATCGCCACCCGAACAGAAATTGCCGCCTGCCCCTGTGACCACCACCGCCTTGATCTCGTCATCCTTGTTGAGAGCCTGAAAGAAATCGGCCAATTCGCGATAGGATTCAAAGGTCAGCGGGTTTTTCTTGTCGGGGCGATTCAAGGTTACCGTGGCCACTTTGCCCGTCACCGACAAATCGAAATGCGCTGGTTTGAACTGCGAGAGAGGAAAAGTAACGGCATTGGCTACGCGCATCAGCGTGATCTCCGGCTTGATGGTTTTTTGACAACAGGGGTATCCGCAGACGAGCCATGCTGCGACAGATCGGCTTGCAAAGAGGCCTTGGCTTTGGCCAGCAACTTCATCAGATTGGCAATGTCCTTCTGGGTCAGCCCGTCAAACATGCCGGCTATCCATGCCTCGTGCGCCGAAGCCATTTCGCGGAAATGGACACGTCCGGCTTCGGTCAGCCGGATCAGTTGGGCGCGGCGGTCATGGGCCGAGGTTTGCCGTTCGACATCGCCCGAAGCCAGCAGATGTTCGACAATCAGCGTGACATTGCCGCTCGACACCATCATGCGTTTGGACACTTCCGACATCATCATGCCATCGGCGGCCCGATAGAGTTGGGCCATCAGATCGAAGCGGGGCAAAGTGACATCGAAATCGGCACGAAGGCGGGACCGGATCTGCCCCTCGATCATATTGGTGCAGGTCAGCAGGCGAAGCCACAGGCGCAACTCGTCCTGATGGGCGTGGCCCACCTCGGTTCCTGCCGTTTCGGCATCCAGCAAGGGAGGGGATAGGTCACTCATGCAATGCTTTCTCCGCCATCGACAATCAAACCCTGCCCATTGATCGCAGAGGCCTGCGGATCGGCCAGCATCACCACGGCAAAAGCCACTTCGGCCGGCTCGACCAAACGGCCAAGCGGTTTTTTCGAGACAAATTTGGCCAGCACCTCTTCGGCTGTCTGGCCGGTTTTGCGGGCGGTATCCGCCATCGAATCGAGGATCAGATCAGTGGCGGTAAAGCCCGGGCAGACGGCATTGACCGTGACACCCTTTTTGGCAACTTCCAGAGCCAGCGCGCGGGTCAGGCCCAAAATCGCATGTTTGGCCGCAACATAGGCGGCCACGCCCTGATAGCCCTGCACCGAAGCCGTCGAGCCGATATTGATGATCCGGCCAAATCCCTTGGCCAGCATCGCAGGCAGAAGCAGACGCGCCAATTCCGCCGGTGCCGAGAGATGCTGGGCTGTCATGGCGGCAAAAGCGGCAGGGTCCTGTTGGGCAAAGGGGGCCGAAATGGCTGTGCCCGCATTGTTGACCAGAATATCGACCGATCGCCCCGCCATCAGGGAGGCCAGCGCCTGCAGATCGGTTACATCACCACAAAGCGCGTGCGCGGCCACGCCATGACCGACGGCTTCATCCAGACTGGCCGCATCACGGCCCATGATGGTGACCTCGCACCCGGCTTGGGTGAGGGCTTGCGCAATCGCCCGGCCGATCCCGCGACTGCCGCCGGTGACCAAAGCAGACAACCCTGCCAAACGCAGTGGGTTGTGCTGTTCCATCTGGCGCTGACCAGCCATATCCAAGCCCGCCTTTCGATGCTGTGGTGCCCGCAGACAGCCCAGGGCAAAAGCCTGCGCCACCCCGACTGCCTCCCAAACTATTTTAAGATTAAAGTAGTTTTTCCCGAAGGCAAGGACTATCCGTCCCGCATGACCGGCTGGCCCACAGACGGATGTGCTGGCTTGCCAACCAAGGCCTCAGACTTCAGGCCGCTTCGGATGATTTTTTGTGCCACATCAGGCCCAGATTCCAGACAATGCACATGGCCAGTGCCAGCACCAGCGACAAAGCGGCCCCCATTGGCTCGGCTGTCCAGTGCATCACGGTCACCGCCGCGCCAAAGCCCAACAGACCGGGCAATGTATGCACCATGGTGACAGCCGTGGCCCGCCCGCCGATCCGCTTGTGCAGGATCACGATCAGACTGCTGAGCACGATCGGGAACGGAGCGGCATAGCCTGCCGCCTCCGGCCCCAGCACAAAGCCCGCCATCATCACAAAGCCGACAAGGCACATGACACCGATGGCGCGGGCCGGAATTTCCCAGACCGAACGGCGCCTCACGGCGGGCTGTTCGCCTGCCTCCAAATGGCGGGTCAGGCGCGCGGCCATGCCAAAGCATGTCAGGTTGAACACAACCGCACCGGCCATATTCCAATCCACAAAATGCGCCAGTCCGATGCAGACAAACCACACCGACAGGGCGCCAAGCAGACAGGACAGAACCGAGAAGCGTTGCGCCAGATGCGCATAGGCCAGCACAAACAGGCCGTTCACCCCGTTGGTGATGATGGTGGCAACCGCACTTTGCGCGATAAAGCCCGCGCCGTGATCCATCGCCAGAAACACATAGGACGGCCCCGCCGAAATCGGCAAAGTGGCAATCATCGCGCCCAGAAACGGTCCTGACCGTTCAACCAGCAACGAGGCCGCGACCACGATGCTCATGGTCAACAGCATTTTCGCACCGATCATCACTGCCAGTGATGTGCTGATATCCATCGAAAAGCGACCTTGTATGCGCCCCGGACCACAGTCTCACTAAATTCAAAATCGCGGTTGCGTCAGCCCTGCTTTCGCATACCAGCCACGCACCAAAAAAACGGGGCGGCCCAAGCCGCCCCGAACCTGTCAGGCCATAAACGGGGCCGGTCAGCCCTGATCCACCAATTGCACCAGATCCTGCGGTGATACGGGATGGCTTTTCAACCGCGCATTGAAGGGCGACAAGGCATCCTCGATCGCCGAGATGACACAGGCCGCCGCCGGAATGGTCCCGCCTTCGCCCGCCCCTTTGACCCCGATCGGGTTGCGTGGCGACGGGGATTCCATGTGGACGATCTCGATCCGCGGCATTTCGGTGGCCAGAGGCAACAGATATTCGCCGTAATTGGTGGTTTGCGGCTGGCCGTTCTCGTCATAGATCATCCGCTCGAACAGCGCATTGCCGATGCCATGCACCACGCCGCCCCGGATCTGGCCGTCGACCAGCATCGGATTGATCAGCGTGCCGCAATCATGCGCCACGACATAGCGCAGGATCTTGACCGCGCCGGTTTCAATATCGACCTCGACCTCGCACAGATTGGTGCCATTGGCGAAAGTGGTTTGCCGCGCCTCGTAAAAGGCGGTGGCCGACAGGCCGGGTGCAATGCCGGCGGGCAAAGGCTGGCCGAAATTGCCGTGCAACATCAGCGCCAACTGGCCCAGCGAGACCTGACGGTCGGTGCCGGATACTTTGACAAAGCCGCCTTCGAGCACCAGATCGGCCTCTTGCGCTTCCAGCACTTGCGAGGCGACCTTGATGGCCTTGGCGCGGGTTTCCACCGCCGCCATATGCACCGATGACCCGCCTGTGACCGCCACACGGCTGGCAATCGTGCCGATACCGAGCGGGAACAGCGAGGTATCGCCCGCTTCCACCGTGATATCCTGCGGGCTGATGCCGAGCTGATCGGCGGCAATCTGCGCAAACACGGTCTTGTGGCCCTGCCCCTGCGCCGCCGCTCCTGTCAGCAGCAACACCTTGCCATTGGGTTGCACGCGGATGGTCGCGCCCTCGTATGGAGCCAGTCCGGTATCCTCGACATAGGAGGCAATGCCCATGCCGATATAACGGCCTTCAGCCCGCGCTTTGTCCTGACGAGCCTTGAAATCGGAACCGAATTTGGCAACCGCCAGATCAAGACACTGCACATAATCGCCCGAGTCATAGGAGACGGGCGAGCCATCACGGGCTTTCATGCCGGTTTCATAGGGAAACTGGCTTGCTTGCACAAAAGAACGGCGGCGGACATCCTCACGCGGGATGCCCAATTCCCGCGCCACCCGATCGGCAAGACGTTCGAGCACAAAGCAGGTATTGGGGCGGCCCGCGCCGCGCACCGGCGTATTGGGCACCATATTGGTATAGATCACATCCAGACTGATCTCGAGCGCCTCAAGCGCATAGGGACCGGGGAAGGAGGACATCGAGGTGACCGGCAACACCACGCCATAGGGCAGATAAGCGCCGTTATCATGCAGGCAATGGCCGCGCACGCCGAGCATACGGCCTTGCGCATCAGCCGCCACTTCCAGCTCCCACAATTGGTCGCGTTGCTGGGTGGTGGCCACGAAATGCTCGCCGCGATCCTCGACCCATTTCAACGGACGGCCCAAATGGCGGGCCGCCATCGGAATGGCATAATCCTCGGCATAGACCACGGCCTTGGGACCGAAACCGCCGCCGACATCGGGGGCGGTCACGCGAACCGAGGCTTCATCCATGCCAAGGCACAAAGCCAGCGCACGGCGGACCATATAAGGCGACTGGGTCGAGCTCCAAATATCGATCCGGTTTCCCGCAGGATCGGGGCGTGCCATCACACCGCGACATTCCATCGCATGGCAACCGCCGCGATGCAGGGACAAGGTCTCCTTGAACACATGCGCCGCTTTGGCAAAAACGCCTGCGACATCGCCAAACCCGCCTTTGAGCGTGCCTGCCAGATTGCTTTGCAAAGCCTTGTTGGCAAGGTTGGCGCCGTCCTTGAGGGCATGGGCCAGATCGACCATCGCGGGCAAAGGATCGTAATCGACCATCACCATGGCGGCCGCATCCTCGGCCACCGCACGGCTTTCGGCCACCACCAGGGCCACCGCCTCGCCGACATAATGGACAGAGCCATTTGCCAGCGGGCTTTGGGTCAGGGGGGTCTTGACCATCGGGGCGGGCGCCATCATCGGCATCGGCTTTTGCGCCATCTCCCCCAGATCGGCGGCGGTCAGCACCGCAACGACACCGGCATGGTCACGCGCCATCGACGCATCGATGGCATTGATCAACGCGTGGGCATGGGGCGAGCGCACCACCGCCACATGCAACACGCCGGGCATGGGAATATCGTCGAGATACTGGCCGCGACCGGTAATCAGCTTGGGGTCTTCCAGCCGCTTGACGGCGGCCCCGAAATAACGTGCACCCATGATCAGTGACCTCCCCGCATCCGGGATGCGGCCTGCAAGGCGGCATCCACAATGGTCTCGTAGCCCGTGCAACGGCAGATATTGCCGGAAATGGCCTCGCGGATTGCCGTTTCATCCATGGTCGGATCGGCCTCCAGCACGGCGGCCAGCGTTGTCAGCATGCCGGGCGTACAAAAGCCGCATTGCAACCCGTGCTTGTCCCAGAAAGCCTCCTGCACCGGATGCAGGGTCCCATCGGCTTGCGCCAGCCCTTCAATGGTGCGGATCACCGCCCCGTCGGCCTGCACCGCCAGCATCAGACAGGAGCGGATCGGCTGGCCATCCAGAATGATCGTGCAAGCCCCGCATACGCCGTGCTCACAGCCCAGATGGGTGCCGGTCAGGCCGAGTTCCTGCCGCAGGAAATCCCCCAGATGGGTGCGCGTCAGCACGTCGCGCTCGTAAGAAACCCCGTTCACGGTCACACGGATGTGACGGGTGGTTTGTGCATGGTCGAGTTCAGACATTCCGGCCTCCCGTGGCGCGGTTGAGGGCATCGGTCAGCGCCCGTTTGGTCATTGTTTGCGCCAAACGCCCGCGATAGGCCGGCGTGATATGGGCATCTTCCATCATCTCGATGGTTGCGGCCATGGCCGAGACTGTGGCGATCAGATCGTGATCGAGCACCTGTCCGAGAAGCGCCTGTTCGGCGATGTCGAGACGGACCGGCTTCACATCCACCCCTGCCAGCGCAATGGCGGCGCGGCGCACCACCTTGCCTGCATCCAGCGATACAAGCGCCGCGGCGGCCACAATCGCATAATCGCCATGCCTGCGGGCAAATTCATGGAAGCCGTGGCCCACATTCTGCCCCTGCGTCGTCCAGACAGGCAGGGTCAGCCCCAGCAAAGCCTCGTCCGGCTCCAGATTGGGGGTCATATAGGACACAACCCAGTCGCGCATCGGCACATCCCGCGCTCCGCGCGGGCCTGAGACATGCAGAACCGCATCATAAAGCGCGGCAATGCAGGGCTGTTCGGCCGCAGGGTCGAGATGGCACAGACTGCCGCCAATGGTACCCCGCGCGCGCGTTTGCACATGGCCGACCCAATGCAGGGCTTCGGCGAGAACCGGAGCATGCTGGAGCACAAGCGGATGTTCACGCACGATACGCTGGCGGGTCATCGCACCGATCCGCAATCCCGCCGGGGTCATCGCCAGCTCTGCCAGATCGGCAATATGGTTGATGTCGATCACATGATCGGGAAAGGCATAGCGCATATTCAGCATCGGCATCAGCGATTGGCCGCCTGCCAGAATACGGACATTCTCCAGTGAACCGAGCAGGCTGTTCAATTCCTGCACGGTTTTGGGATCGTGATAGGCAAAGGCCGAGGCTTTCATCAGTAACACCCTTTCAAGCGCGACACTTACTGGCCGGATTGGTTTTTGCGGGAGAACAAGGATTTGATCACGCCCCATAACAGGGCAAAGGCCGACAATTCGCGGGTCGGTGCAACAGGGGCCGACACCGGCGCAACGGCTGGCTGATCCGTTGTGCCTGCTGTTTCAGATGGAGAGTTGTCTTGCGAGCGCGACAGAATGTCACTGCGCAGATTGGCGGCAAATTGCCCGACAATCTGGTTGGCGATTTCCTTGATCAAGCCTTGCGCGCGGCCATATTGGGCAACAGCCCCCACCAGTTGCAAATCCGTAACCACGGTGATTGTGGTGCCTTCACCTTCGGCAACAAGCGCGAAATCGGCCGTCGCAGAAGCACTGCCGCGCCCTTTGGCATCCGCACCTTTGGCAATGACCCGCGCCGTATGGGCGACCGGATCGATATCGGTGATCTGGGCCTCGCCTGCAAAGGTCAACTGCACCGGACCGACCTTGACCGTGGCCTGCCCCTTGTAACGATTGTCGCCAAGGTCTGCCGTCAAGGACGCACCGGGCAGGCAGGGCACAATGCGCGGCACATCCAGCAACAAGGGCCAGGCCTGTTGCGGTGGCACCGGAACCGAAAAGCTCACATCGATTTTCATGGAGAGATCCTTGTTGGCACATTCATGGCAGAATTGATGCGCTGGACAAAGCCCGCATCACCCGTTTTTCAGCTCGCCCGACATGCTGGGTCAGCAATTTGCCCGCCTTTCGTCCGTCCCGCGCCTGCAGGGCATCGATGATGGCGGTATGTTCGGCCAGCAGGCTGTCATAATTGCGGCGGTCAAACACGGTCACACTCAGTTGCACCAGACGGTCGAATTGCTCGATCAGATCCACAGCCGTTTCGGCCACCCGACGATTGGGACATAGGGCCAGCACGGCAAAATGGAAGGCCCGGTTATAGGCCACAAAGCCCGTCTCGCCCCACTCGCCCAAGGTGCGGAAGCGGTCAAGCGCTTTCAGAGCATCATCACTGGCCTGCTCGGCAGCTGTCATGGCACAATGCTGTTCGAGCACCGCACGGAATTCGAACAATTCGCGGGCATCGACCAGCGACACAGAGGCCACGCGATAGCCTTTGCGCGGCTCCACCGTCACCAGTTTTTCGGCATGCAGACGCGACAGGGCATCGCGAATCGGGGATTTGCTGACCGCATAGGATTCGGCCAGTACGCCTTCGTAAAGCGGCGCACCGGGCGCAAGCGCGCAAGACAGGATATCCTGCCTGATCCGCGCATAAACCGCCTCGCGCCGAAGCCCCGTCACTGGCGACATCCCTTCATCGAGAGCCTCTGTCATATCTCTTTTTGTTCGATTTAATTGAAATTGTAATATGTTTGATATTCGTCTGATATCCTCCACACTCCAGTAAATCAAACATTTTTTGCAAAACTCCACAGGGTGAATTGACATTTTTTCAAATTCACTGATATCTTAGCAACTATAAAAATCGACATCACATCCAGGGAGGTGGGCCATGCTCAACCGTCGTCAATTTGCACTTGGTATTGCCGCCGTTGCGGGCGCATCCACCGCGATCAAGGGGGCATCGGCCCAGACCGGCCCGATCCGCGTCGGGTTTCTGACGGTCAATTCGGGAGCGCTCGCCGCCGGTGGCCGCCAGCTTGAGGAAGGCATCAAGCTGTTTTTGAAACAGCGTGATAACAAAATCGGCGGTCGCCCCGTCGAACTGATCATTGCCGACACCGCCGGACAGCCAGCCAACACCCGCACCAAGGCGCAGGAGCTGATCGAGCGCAACAATGTGCATGTGATCATCGGCCCGCTGGCGGCTTTCGAGGCGCTCGCCATCAATGACTATATCCAGCAGGTCGGCATCCCGACCATCTCGGACTCGGCGGCCGCCGAAGACCTGACCCAGCGCAAGCTCAATCCATGGTTTGTCCGCGCTGTGTCCAGCTCGGCCCAGCCTGCCCATGCCCTGGCCGATTACGCCGCCAAGACCCTGAAATACAAGAAAATCGCCATTGTGGCGGATGACTTCGCCTTCGGTCATGAAATCTCTGCCGGTTTCCAGCGCGTATTCGAGGAAAACGGCGGCAAAGTGTTGCAAAAGCTGTGGTCGCCTCTGAACGTCGCCGATTACGGCTCCTACATCACCCAGATCGACCGTTCGGCCGATGCGGTTCTGGCCAATTTTGCCGGGGCCAACGGCTTGCGCTTTATCAAGCAGTACAATGAATACGGTCTGTCCGGCACGATCCCGCTGTTGGGCCATATGACGACCATTGATGAAGGCATCCTGAAGAACATGGGTGACGAGGCCAAGGGCGTTGTCTCGACCGGCTGGTATTCTGCCGCCATCGACACCCCTGCCAACAAGGACTTCGTGGCCGCCTGCGGCGCCGAATACAAGGCCGATCCGGGCTATTACACCTTGGGCGCCTATCTGTCGGGGATGTTCCTTGAAGAAGCCGTCAAGAAGGTCAACGGCAATGTCGAGGACAAGACCGCGCTGATGAAAGCCCTGCGCAATCTTGACCTGAAGGACACGCCGGCCGGTCCGATCAAGATCGACGAATATGGCAATCCGACCATGAACATCTATATCCGCAAGGTTGAGACGGTCGAGGGCCGCTTGATGAACAAGGTCATCCATACCTATCCGGCCGTCAGCCAGTTCTGGAATTATGACCCGAAGGTGTTCCTGCAAAGCCCTGTCTATGCCCGTGAATGGGCTGTCAAAGGCTAAGCCATCTTTTTGCCTCTCCTCTCCTGTGACGGACCGGTCTTGATGTCCGGTCCGTCATTCCTTCTGACCCGTTGCACAATAAAGGTTCGCTGATGTCGATCGGCTTCTGGCTGCTGCAAAGCCTGAACGCGCTGGCGCTGGGCGGGCTGTTGTTTCTGCTCTCCTCCGGCTTTTCGCTGATTTTCGGCCTGATGCGGGTCGCCAATC
>CANGOE010000006.1 GCA_947455455.1 Hyphomicrobiales bacterium | reverse complement strand
GCATTCAGGACTGAAAATGCGCTCGCCTCGCGAGTTCAGATCAGCTCAAACCGCAACAGCCTGAGTGTTCGTTGAAATGGGGGCAAGTCCACGATGCCGTTAGTCTTTCTGGTTTCGTCTTTTACAATCCGACCAATTCGGATGCTTTGTAAAATTGCAATGACATCCTGATCCCCTCGATGGTCTCCATCGCATCCAGAATGTTGGGCGGGATGTGGATGTTGATGCCGTTGTCTTTCGATATCTCGATATCAAGACCTGAATTCATCAGGAATTTGAGCATCGTTTCAATATGCGCCGGCTTTAAGCGTAATTGACCCGTTTCAAACCGTGCAAGGGATGAATAATGGACACCGACCAACTCACCGAATTCACGCTGGGAGAGACCCAACGCCGTGCGTCCGGCCCTTATCATGACGGCCAGGTGGGCTCTGTTGCTCTTTTCGATACTGGTTTCAACAGTCTTTTTTCTGGTCATGATTTGAGGTCGCATATTTTGATTAAGTATATGAAATATTTAATTATTTTAATATTTATTTTTAATTATTTCAATCGATATTATCGTTGCAAACATGGGACTTTTGAAAATTTTTCAGAAATGATCTTGAATTTAATATGCAAAAAAGTTGACACTCAATTTATCAAGCATAGTGGATTATTATCATGAGTGACACAGTCCATCGTCATCACGATAGTGTATTAAATTACAGACGTTTCGTTTGCGATCACTACATGCCGCATGCTTTGGCGACGCGGCGGGCGGCGCATCAGGATTGGGGGTTGTTTTATAACCATCTGTTTCCGGTGTTCGGGGACATGGCGTTGAACGAGATCAACCGGCCCGCCATTACCGCGTTTTTGTTGCAAAAAAGGCAGGCCGGTTTCATGGCTTCAACCTGCAACCGCTTGCTGGCGCGGCTGAAGGCGACCTTGTCCTATGCGTTCGAGATGGAAATTCCGGGCTTTGACAAAAATCCGGCGCGCGGCTTTCGCCAGTTCCGCGAGCCGCCGCATCGGGACCGGTTTCTCACCCCCGATGAAGCGCGCCGCCTGTTGCTGTCGATCGACCAGAGCGAGAGCCCGATGCTGAAATTCATCATCCCGTTTTTGCTGATGACCGGCGCGCGCAAGAGCGAGGCGATGAAGGCCGAATGGGGACATGTGGATTTCGCCACCCGCCAATGGGTGGTTCCGGTGTCCAAATCGGGCAAACCGCGCTTTATTCCGCTGTCGCAGGGGGCTATCAATATCCTGTTGGATGTTCAAAAATTTACTTTAAAGACCATGGGAGAGTGCAAATTTATATTTCCGAATATCACAACGGGTAAGCCTTATACTCAACTATTCTATCCGTGGGATATCGCGCGCAAACGGGCCGGATTGGCGGATGTGCGTATCCATGATCTGCGTCACTCTTTCGCATCCGCGCTCGTCAATGAGGGGATGACCCTTTATGATGTCAAGGAGCTGTTGGGCCATGCCAATATTGCCACCACCCAGCGTTATGCGCATTTGTCGCAACAGCGGTTGATGGAAGCCGCCTCCAAAGCCGATTTGCATTACAACCGCCGCCTGCCGGACGCGTAAGGTCGATTTGCCGCAGACAGAGATGCCGAATCGGGCCGAAAATGCTGGTAGATAGGGTCATTGGCGGGTGATGTCCGCCGCAACCTGATGTCGGGCGATCCATGACGGCCAACCATTCTGCAGGAAACACATTTTTGAAAGTGTCACGCTCTTTGACAGGGCAACGCTGGCGCGACCGTCTGGATGACGTGGCGCATGCCGGGGCCTTGTCGATGGTGCAGGAACTGGGCCTGTCGGATGCCTTATCCCGGATTCTGGCGGGGCGCGGTGTGTCGGTCGAGCAGGCCGAGGGGTTTTTGCAACCGCGCTTGCGCGATCTGATGCCCGATCCACTGGTTCTGCGCGATATGGAGCAGGCGGTGGAACGGCTGGCTTTGGCTGTGACACGCGGGCAGATGGTGGGCGTGTTCGGTGATTATGATGTCGACGGCGCGTGTTCGGTGGCCCTGCTGGTGGAGGGGTTGCAGGCGGCCGGTGTGCGCTGTCTGTTTCACATCCCCGACCGGATGACCGAGGGCTATGGCCCCAATGTTGAAGCCCTGCAACAACTGCATGCCCAGGGGGCCGCGCTGATCGTGACGGTGGATTGCGGCGTGACCAGCCACGAGGTGATTGCCCAAATCCGGACGGCTGGCTGTGATGTGGTGGTGCTGGACCACCATCAGGCCCCCGAAATCCTGCCGCAAGCCGTTGCGGTGGTTGATCCGAACCGGTTGGATGATCTGTCCGGCCTCGGGCATTTATGCGCGGCGGGCGTGGTGTTTCTGACACTAGTGGCCCTCAACCGCCGTTTGCGCCAGATGGGCCATTGGACTGCCGGGCGCCGCGAACCTGATTTGCTTGGCCAGCTCGATCTGGTGGCTTTGGCAACCGTGGCCGATGTGGTGCCGCTCAAAGGCTTGAACCGCGCCTTTGTGCGGCAAGGCTTGCAGATCATCCGCCAGCGCCAGCGCCCCGGGCTTCGCGCTTTGGCCGATGCCTCGCGGCTCGATGGTCCGGCGGAAGCGTGGCATTTGGGGTTTTTGCTGGGCCCGCGCATCAATGCGGGCGGACGCATCGGCGATGCCGCTTTGGGGGCGCGGCTGTTGCTGGAACCGGACGAGGAGGCCGCCAAGGCCATGGCCACCCAGCTTGACGCGCTCAACCGCGACCGGCAGGTGATCGAGGCCGGCATGGTGGAAGCGGGAGAGGCCGAAGCCCTATTGCAGGTCGGGATGGATGAAAGCCAGGGCTCGGTCTTGCTGACCTCGGCCCATGACTGGCACCCCGGCGTGGTCGGCCTTGTCGCCTCGCGACTGAAAGAGCGGTTTGGCCGTCCGGCCTTTGCGCTGGCGCTCGACAAGCAGGGGCAGGCGACAGGTTCCGGCCGGTCGATCCCCGGGGTCGATCTCGGCAAGGTCGTGCGGCAGGCGGTCGAGCAGGGGCTGGCGCTCAAAGGCGGCGGCCATGCCATGGCCGCAGGCGTGACACTGTCGGCAGACAGCATTGCACCCTTCCATGCCTTTCTGGAAAGCCGGTTGGCTGATGCCGTAGCGATCGCGCGGCAGGATCCGAGTTTGATGATCGATGCCGCGGTGACGGCCGCCGGCGCGACACCGGCCTTGCTGGTCGATATCGACAAGGCGGGTCCGTTCGGTTCCAGCCATCCCGATCCGGTGTTTGTTCTGCCGTCCCATCGCTTGATCCAGCTGGCACCTGTCGGCGAAAGCCATTTGCGGATGCAGTTCAAGGCGGGCGATGGGCGTACCATCAAGGGCATTGCCTTCCGCTGTATCGGCAAGCCGTTGGGCGACGCTTTGCTGTCGCGTCGTGACCAGATGGTGCATGTGGCCGGACGGCTGACACCCGATCGCTGGGGCGGGGCGGACCGCGTGCAAATCCAGGTGACGGATCTGGCCGATCCGCAATAAGCGGAAGCAATCCGTTCAGCTGGACTTCGCCTGTCGGGATACCCCCGTCTGGACTTCGCCTGTCTGGGGTTTTATGAATTGAGTGGCGTTGCGTTTGTTTTTTTAATCATTTTTTTGACTGACCAGAGCCGGTTTCCATGCATGACATTACAAAGATTTTTTTCTTTATCGGGCAGGATTTGCCTGTCTTGTTCATGGTGGGCTTGGCGGCGGCGCTTTTCGCTGTCTCTCTGCACCGCAAGGGGCGCATCACCACTTCGGGCCTGTGTTGGGTTGGTCCGGCAACCGATGCAAGGGGCTATCATCGCCTCATGCTGGCCATTGCGGCGGCGGCTTGTATCGCGAGCCTGCTGATCGGCGTCGCGGTCTTGCGCTCGTTTCCCCTCAGTATTGACGAAAAAATGGTGTTCTACGATGCCGCCATTTTCTCAAAAGGCGTGCTGGCGGCACCTATACCGGAAATGTTCCGTGATCTGATCCAGATATTCGAGCGGCTTTATGTGAAGGCCACGCCGGACCACTCCCTGCATCACTCGATGTATCTGCCGCTCAATGCCCTGTTGCATCTGCCCTTTATTACCCTTGGTGTGCCCAACCTGATCGATGCCCTGATGGTGGCAGGCACGGTGGTTGTGACCTATGACATCATCCGCAAGCTCCTGCCCGACAGTCCCGATGCGGCCTTGTTCGGGGGGGTGATGCTGGCGACCTCGCCGCAAATCCTGATGACCGGCGCCACGGTTTACGCGATGACGGCGCATCTGTTCATCGACATGCTGTGGTTGCGCTTGATGATGTCGGATCGCCGATCGGCTTGGCTGGCCGCCATTGTGCTGGGTTTTGTGGCTTCGGGCCTGCATCAATGGGCCTATTTCCCGTTTTTTGCGCTGGGCTTCGCATGGGAATGGTGGAGGGGGCGCGATTATCCGCGCCTGTTTGCCACGGCACTGCCTGCGGTGGTCGGCGTGCTGGTCTGGAGCCGTTATCGCCATTACAGCCTGCCCGAATTCTGGACGGCCGCCATGCCCTCGCAAGGCGAGCAAACCCTGATGACGCAGGCGCTGGCTTTTGGCAGTGCTTTGGCCCCCAGCATCGCGCTGGTGCTGGAGCATCTGACAGCCCCCGCCGAACATGCCCATCAGGCAACACTGATGCCCTATAATCTGTTGCGTTTTGTGGTCTGGCAAAACCCCGCTTTGTGGTTTGCGGTGGTGGCAGGCTATCCCTTGTGGAAGCAGGTGAGGGTGGTGCGCGGCATCATGCTGTCGATGCTGGCCATGGGGCTGGTTGTGACGCTGTTCGTGCCGTTTCAGGGCCATGGCTGGGGCTATCGCTATTTGCACCATTTTCTCGGTGGCATGAGCCTGTGTGCCGCTTACGGCTATCGGCGTTTGCAACAGCCGGAGCGGATTTGGCGGCCGCTGGTGCAGAATCTGGCTGTGAGCCTGCGCTTCTGGTGCACCTTGACCCTGCTGGGCGTGTTGCCCCTGCTTGTGGCGGTGTCGGGCTATTAC
The DNA here is from genome assembly GCA_947455455.1 of Hyphomicrobiales bacterium. Classification (GTDB taxonomy): domain Bacteria; phylum Pseudomonadota; class Alphaproteobacteria; order Rhizobiales; family Beijerinckiaceae; genus CAIYZJ01. The sequence continues at coordinate 55,727 of CANGOE010000006.1, read as the reverse complement.
AACCTGCACTATTGGCGGATCGACCGTGAATTGGCGGCGATCAAAGCCGATTTCATTCTCGTTGATACGATCGACATGCCCTACGGGTTCAATTTTATCGACAATGATCCCTTTTACCAGAAGCGGCCTTTGCGGCTGTTCATCGGCAAAATGGAACTGGCGATGGTCGACCGGATTTGCGCGATGGGCACGGTGCATCTCTATCGGGCCAAAACACCGTTCGACAGTCCGGATGCCCAACGCAAGGCCGAACTGCCCGAATTGATCACTCTGTTGCTTGATCCGCAGACATGGCGGCAAAAAGGCTGTCGGCTGGTCGATGCCGCAGGCCGGCCTTTGCCATAAGCCGTTACTCGCCGGACTTTTGTTCCAGCATCAGCAAGGCAAGGCCCGAGGCGATGATCATCACGCAACCGATCGCCAATGCGAGATCGGGGATATCGCCGAAGATCACATAGCCGAAAAACACGCCCCAGACGATCTGGGTGTAGAGATAAGGCGACACCACAGCGGCGGGAGCCAGTTTGAGCGAGCGGTTCACGCATAGATGCGCAATCGCCGCCACAACGCCCAGCAGGGCCAGCAAAGCCCCATCCAGCAGGCCGGGATCGATCCATGCAAAGGGTGCGGCAAAGATGCCGAACACCAATGCGCCGAGGGTCTGGCCCGAGACCAGCACCAGATCGGGCGTGCCCCGGAGCATCCGCGACAGGATGATCATCAAGGCAAAGGTGAAACTGCCCAGCAAGGCAATCAGCCCGCCAAAGCCGAATTCGCTGCTGGTGGGTTGCAAGGCGACAAGAACACCGGCAAATCCGCACACCACCAGCAACCAGCGTTTGGCATCAACCTTCTCACCCAGAAGCGGCACGGACAAGGCTGTCACAAAAATGGGTCCGGCCAGATAGAAGCAGATCACATTGGCCAGCGGCAGATCGGTGACCGCCCAATAAAAACAGGCGACTTCGAGCGTGGAACAGACAATCCGTGCCAGTTGCAGGACAGGGCGGTTGACGTTGACAAACGGCGCCAGCCCCTCGCGCTTCAGCATCGGCCAGACCATCGGCACCAGCAACACCACAGCGGCCAGCGAGCGGATCAACAGGACCTCGCCGACCGAATAGGTGGCCACCAGCCATTTGCCCAGCACGTCATTGACCACAAACAGGAAGATCCCGAGCGCCATCATGCCGATCCCCGCCAGAACGGTGGAGGGGCGGGCATTGGTCTGGCTGATTCCGGTTTGATCGCTCACGCTGTCTCTGTCCGTGATGGAGTTGCAAGTTAGGGCGATGCTTTAGCACGATTGGCGGGTCTGCAAAGGGGATGAGCGGCATAAATTCCGCCTGCTGGCGGATCGTGTCCCAAAAAATCATCTGCGATGATCGGAAAAACAGACCGGACCGATTGCGGGCTTTCGATCCGGCCAATGGCTTGGGCAGGCTTGATTATCAACACCTTAGCGGCAAAATCGGCCGGTTATCCTCTCGATTGGACGCGGCGGCTGGACTAAAAAAGCGCTGATTTTCAAAAGAGTTGTAAAAAAAGCGTTCAAGACCCCCAACATGTGCTTGTCGAACGCCTCACAAGCCCCTATAAGCCAATTCATCGCAAGCGCCCTTCGTCTAGCGGTTAGGACGTCGCCCTTTCACGGCGAAAACAGGGGTTCGATTCCCCTAGGGCGCGCCAGCGATTTCAATGGGTTAGCAACCCCCAATCCGAAAAATCAGCGTTTGTACGGAAAATATACGGAAAAGTGCTTTCGCACGGACGTCCGTATTTTGACCTAAGATCCAACATGCCTCTGCTATTCAGCTGCGATTTCTTTAATCAATCAGAACTGGTGTGGTCTGCCTTTCGGGATAATTTTATCGCCAGATCGATCGGCGTTAGCCAGCCCGGAGCTTGCTCAAAGATCCCTAATATTTGACACCTCCTAAATCGATTAGCCTTTATACCCCCCGTCTATCTTGCCGGGATAACCCCATTTTTTGTCATGCCCCTAATTAAGGGTAGGACTAAAGCTGGCCAATCATGTACTGGCATTTGGTATAGCACTTACTTGGGTTGCATCACATTTTCAAAATAACAGGTTGAGGAAGCCCTCGGGAGCCGCTTATGATGTATCGGCAATAAGACACATGAATTTTTAACGAGGCGCGGATTGTGACGAATAAATTAATTGATCAACCAAATGAGTCCGCCGTGCCCGCCCAAGTTTCAGTAGCCTCAATTCGCGCCACATTGGCCCCTAAAATCACCTTTGCATCGCACCAGAACGATGTGCCGACGATCTTGGACCTGGCCGTAGAGAACAACTCCGACAACGACCTTGAAGGTCTGACCTTGACGGTCCGTTCGGATCCGGCAGTCCTGGGTGAACGCACTTGGACTATTGATCGGATATCTGCCAGGTCTCAACTCCGACCAAAGGACGTGCGTGTGCCATTGGCCGGCGGACTGCTCGACAAACTTACAGATAGGCTTCGTTCCGACGTGACATTCACTTTGCGCCAAGGCGAGTTGGTGCTGGCTGAAGAATGTATGACTGTCGAAGCACTGGCGCGAAACGAATGGGGTGGCTCCCGCTTCATGCCGGAACTGCTGGCAGCATTTGTGACGCCGAACGATGGAACAGTTCAGCTTCTGTTGAAGGAAAGCGCAGGCATTCTGACTAGCAGTGGTAGGGACGGCTCGATCGATGGTTACCAAAAAAAGTCAAGGAAACGTGTTTGGGAGGTAATGTCTGGTGTTTGGGCGGCAGTCTCGGCGCGCTCCATAACATATGCCGTTCCTCCTGCCAGTTTCGAAACCACAGGCCAGAAGATCCGATTACCCTCCGAGATCGAGAAAACCGGACTTTCTACATGTCTCGATACAGCGCTTCTGTTTGCTGCTGCGTTCGAGCAGGCAGGACTCCACCCCGTAGTTGTTTTCACGGAGGAGCATGCGCTGGTGGGTGCTTGGTTGCAGCCTCAGTACTTTCCTACCCTGACAGTTGATGATCCTATCGTCGTCAGAAAATCTATCGCCCTGAAAGAGTTGGTGATTTTTGAAACGACATTGGCCACAACCGGCCACCCTATTCCTTTCACAAAAGCAATCGCAGAGGCGGAGCGCCAGCTCGCAGAAGAGAACGATTCGCGGTTCATCTATGCCGTTGATGTTCGCCAGGCCCGTCGGCGAGGAATTCAACCACTATCATCAGTTGCTGACACAACCGATACCCATACAGGACCAGATAAACCACGCGGTTCAATGCCGCCCTTGGACGCACCGCCTGACTTGCCCCTTTTCGATCCGCCCGTGGAGTTGGACGATACAGAACGAACACCAGAGGAGCGCCTCGCAATCTGGCGCCGCAGTCTGCTAGACCTTTCAAAACGCAATCGCCTTTTGAACCTGAAGCACTCAGCTTCAGCTATACCGATTTTTTGTCCCGACCCATCCGTATTGGAAGATAAGATCGCTGAAGGGAAGCATATACGCATCATAGTCCCCCCTGAACGACGTGATGCGGCGGCGCAAGCCGATGAGACAATCTTCCGTCTCCGGACTGGAGATGACTGGTCCGTGAACTTCGCTCGTGACGCCATGGATCGCTAAGAGATCGTCGCCAATACAGATGAAAAGCAACTCGAAAAGGGAACTATTGAGCTTTACCGCAAGGCAAAGGTGGATCTTGAAGAAGGCGGCAGTAACACGCTATTTCTTGTACTCGGCATACTGCGGTGGGCCCCCTCTGGCGATAAAACCAGGTACAGCGCACCGATGATCCTGATGCCTGTACGGCTCGAACGCGCCAGCGCCAGGTCAAAGCCCTATATTCTGCGTCACGACGACGACACTGTTTTCAACCTTACTCTTTTACAGATGCTTCGCCAGGATTTCGGTATCAACCTTTCCGAATTGTCTGGAGAATTACCGAAAGACCGCAGCGGTATTGATGTTCACAGCATCTGGAACCACGTTAGGCAAAAGGTAAAAGACGTCCCTGGATTTGAAGTTGTCGAAGAAGTTTTCCTCAGCACCTTTTCCTTCGCAAAATATTTAATGTGGAAAGACCTGACGGATCGGACTGAAACATTAAAGGAAACGCCTTTCGTTCGACATCTCATTGATACACCCCGCGACCCCTACCCAAGCGGGACGAAGTTCCTAGATCCAAAGGAGATAGATAAAAAGATCCAAGCCTCTTCAATCTTTGCACCTCTGAACGCAGATTCCAGCCAAATTGTTGCAATTCATGCATCTGGCCTTGATGGTGATTTTGTACTCGAAGGCCCGCCAGGCACCGGAAAATCCGAGACAATTGGCAATATTATTGCTCACAATATCGCTCTGGGGCGGAAAGTTCTGTTTGTCTCGGAAAAGATGGCCGCGCTGGAGGTTGTCTATAAACGCTTAGTTGCAGCTGGTCTTGGCGACTTCTGTTTGGAACTTCATTCCAACAAGGCAAATAAACGGGCCTTACTTGATCAACTAGATGCCGCTTGGAAGCGGCGCGGCGAGCACAGCCCGGCCGAATGGGAAAAGACAGCTACTCGTCTTGCCGATTTGCGTGGGCGATTGAATGGGCTGGTTGACGCGCTGCACCAACCCGGTCCAGCAGGCATCAGCGCAAGGGATGCAATTGGTCGAAGCCTTCGCTACGGCGACTTGCATCGAGTAGAGCTTGACTGGCCAAAGAACCAGGGGCCGGTTGGCCTCGCGCCGGACGCTGAAGCATTTACAGACCTGTGCGAAGTCGCCAAGCGGTTAGGTCAACAATTTAGCCAGATTGAACAAGATGATATAAATACCTTCCCCACAGTCCTTCATGGGGAGTGGTCTTTCGCATGGCAGTCAAAATTGATTGCTTCAGCTCGACGGCTCGGCAGTGCATCACAGGATCTGCTTACATCGAGAATTGATCTCATCGGACAGCTTGGGCTTGATGAATCCACAGCCACGCTAGGAGAAGCGCGGGCTTTGTCGGATCTTGTCGCACTTCTACCTGATTGCGAACGCGCCAATCTTAGCTTCGCCCTGACAGCGGAGACTAAGGAGACATTTGCAAAGCTCGGAGCCTTGGTTCATGCACTTGCCGATTATCGAAAAAGGTGCGGATCACTGTCGCCCTTTTACGATGAAGAAAAAATTTCCATTCAGCCACTCCAAAGATGGATAGCAGAACGCGAAGAAGCAGAAGGAAAATTTTTCCTTTTCAAAGGTGGCTATGTCAAAAAGCTCCGAATTGCAATTTGGGATGCCTTCGGCCTGACAGCAACGCATGTCCCTAAGCCGGAACAAGATCTGGAAACGCTCGCCGATTTGAGAGCGCTTCAGGAAGAACTCACACTACTTGAGGATGGACTTCCAGCGAGCACTCCTTGGCGAGGCTTAAAGACAGATATTGCTGCTCTTGAAAGCAACTTAGCTGCCGCGGAGGGTTTGCGGTCAGCCGTTCAACGGCTGGCAGGTGAAGGGCGAGATCTCATCACCTTGCGTGCGACTTTGAACCGAAAGCTCTGCGACGGCAGGGATATGCTTGAACCCGGTAGCACTATTGATCGAGCAGCGCGCAGATTAGTTTTGGCACTGGCCGATTTTGAGACTGCTTTGTCCGACTTCCGTGAATTGTCGGGGGCGCCGTCCTTGACGCCCGAAGAACAACAGATTGCCCCACTGACAGAATTAACAGCCCGATTAGTCGAACGCGAACGCCGACTTAACCCTTGGTGTGGATGGATCATGGTCAAGCGAGAGGCTGAGGCCAAGGGTCTCACTACTCTCGTAACCGGGTTAGAATTGGGAACGATCAGGCATGATCAAGTTGTTGACGGATTGAGAACAGCTTATTGTCGATGGGTTGCTCCGGAGCTAATTGACGCCCGTCCGGAACTCAACAGATTTTCAGCTGTAGAACACTCCGACTTAATCCGAACTTTTCGAAGGCTGGATGAAGAGATGTCAGGAATGACCGCTGATTATATCCGTGCCAAATTATCAGGAGCCGTGCCAGGGCGGAATGATCTCACTGCTGATCAGGGGTTTGGGGTTCTTTCAAGGCAGCTTCAACGGACGATTGGCCATATGCCTGTTCGTCAGTTAGTGGGTGAAATGGGGCAAGCGTTAACCACTCTTACGCCTTGCATGTTGATGAGCCCGCTTTCGGTGGCGCAATTCCTGCCAGCTAATACTTCGCTTTTTGATCTTGTCGTATTTGACGAAGCAAGTCAGATCACAGTACCGGACTCAATCGGCGCAATTGCACGAGGTCGTCGATGCATTGTCGTGGGCGATCCGCGTCAGATGCCACCCACTAGTTTCTTCGATAAGGCACCAGGGATTGATGATGGAGGAAATGGCGATACCGAACCGGATCTTGATAGCATTCTGGATGAGGCCCTTGCGGCGCGCGTCCCCCTGCACCGTTTGACAGGCCACTACCGAAGCAAACACGAAAGCCTGATCGCGTTTTCAAATCACGCATACTACAAGGGTGAGTTGGTAACGTTTCCATCAGCAGATACACGTGACACCGCTGTCGTATTACACAAGGTTGACGGCATTTATTCGCGGGGAAAAAGCCGAACAAATCAGATCGAGGCACAAGCTGTCGTTAATGCAGCGATAAAGCTCTTATCGGACCCCAATCGCAATGAATTGTCGCTTGGCATTGTGACAATGAACTCTGAGCAACAACGGCTTATCGAAGATTTGCTTGATGCCGAACGAAGAAAATGGCCCGACCTCGAGCGGTTCTTCAATCACAACGCTCGAGAGCCCGTTTTTGTCAAGAATCTCGAAACCGTGCAGGGAGACCAGCGGGATGTGATCATGATTTCCGTCTGCTATGGGCCAACGGAACCTGGTGCAGCGACCATGTCGATGAGTTTTGGCCCGCTCAATCGCAAAGGGGGTGAACGCCGCCTAAATGTGGCTATCACGCGTGCTACAAGCGAAGTGATGGTCTTCACAAGTTTCGATCCATCCATGATCGATCTCACGCGCACACAGGCCGAAGCGGTTCGCGATTTAAAGCACTATCTTGAATTTGCTTCGCAAGGTCCATCCGCGCTGGGTGCCGCAATCCGTTCGATAGCTACGAACGACTATGACTCCGATTTCGAAATGTCAGTCGCCGAAGGTCTGCGCAGGCTTGGTTGGACAGTCCGGACACAGATCGGTGTGTCCAAGTTCCGTATTGATCTGGGTGTGATTCATCCGGACGCTCCAGGCAAATTTCTGGCAGGCGTCGAATGTGACGGCGCAACTTACCATAGCTCGCCCTCAGCACGCGATCGCGACCGAGTAAGGCACATTATTCTCGAGCGCCTTGGCTGGCAACTGTTTAGAATTTGGTCGACGGACTGGTTCATTGACCCTGAGGCGCGCCTTCAGAAACTAAATCTGGATCTACTCGCACTCCTTGAAAAGGATAGGCAAATTTTGGCCGAACGGGACACAAATTCGCCATCACAAGAAGAAGCTCCTGATTTACCCGAGGTTGGCGTGTGGCTTGAAAACATCAAGGATGAGCATGAAGCAGTGGATGTCCTACGGCCGTCACCTGTAGTGATATCTATACCAGTTTCCACACCTGCTTTTGATTTGGGTGCCCACCAAACAGGTTCTGTTGCGCCAGCGCCTCAAGAATTACAGCCTACATTTGACATCACGGGCGAACACGCACCTCTTGCTGACGATGCACCTCGGTTCCATGAACCTAGTTATCGGGCAACAATTCGGCAACTTGCACTCGCGCATATAGCGGCTGAAGCGCCCATTACCTATAAAAGACTAAGTGACCTTATAGCCCGCGAACATGGCTTTAAGCGGACAGGCGGCCAAATATCGTCAACGGTCTGGGATGCGATCAAAAATATTCCCAATTCCACGAGAGTGTCTGACGGGCACACTGTTTATTGGCCAGCGGACACTCAACCTCAAAATCTTGTGCACTTCCGTGGACTTCAGTTTAACGGGCGTGACCGGCTATGGAAGGAAGTGCCGTTGCCAGAAAGATTGGGATTGGTTTCGGCATTGAAAATCCAGAACCCATTGGATTTGCCACGTTCGGTTGCTGAAGAGCTTGGCTACAGCAGGCTTACTCAGTCGTTCCGTGATGATATCGCTGAGCTCGAGAGGTTGTTAGTGGCAACTTCCAATGACTAAAAATGCTCCGTTCTCAGATTTGCTTATATTGATTGGGCCGATGGCTCATGTAGACGGATTTTAACCTTCCTCCATCAGCTTGATTGAGGTAGAAAAAATCGGTTATTTGCGGTATTCTATTACCTTCTATAGGAGGTTTTGAATGTCCCGCTCCAGCGATCGAATGGCTCTCCTTCGTGCCCGCCGCAAGCGTGGGCTTCGTTATGTCGGCATTGAAGTGAGGGATGCCGAGGTGTCAGAACTTGTCATCCGCGGTTTTTTGGCCGAGCAGGACCGCCACACAACTCTGGCGATCCGTGATGGCCTCCACCGCTTTCTGGATGTGACCCTCGCCCAGTTCCGGAGGGCTTTGTGATGAAGCAGGGCGGCGATCTGGTTTCATGTCGCCAGTTAAAAGCCGCGCGGGCATTGGCAGGGCTGACGCAGCGCGGACTGGGTCAGGTGATCGGGGTTGATGAAAGGCAAATCAGGTTCTGGGAGCGAAGGATCCCGACATCTGCCAAAAAACGTGCCGCGATCATCACAGCCCTGGAGGCGCATGGTGTCATGATGACATCACACCCCGCTGTCGGGGTGGTGCAGGTTGTGTGACGTGTCGCCTCAATGAAGCGGCAATGTTACGGGTCACCGCCCAGGGCATAATAGCTTCCGTGGCCTTTTTAGACATATATGCGCGCGCGTGCGCGACCTGAAACAGGATGTTTTTTGGAGTATTGATCATTCAATGGGCTTTTTATCGCTGATCCATTCGGATCCACGGCCCACGCGATAATGCGATGTGGTTGTTCTGTCCTTCTCCAGCCGGATGATCCCCGGCAAATCCTTCAGTTTGCGCATGATGCTTTCCCTCTCCCGTGAAGACGGGGAACCAGCCGCTTTCCAGACTGCGGCATTCAAGGGTGTTGTCTCCCGCTTGGTCATGTGCAGTTGGCGGTGGATAGCGAGGACAAGGGGCAGCGCTTTCTCGGCCTTAGCCTCCACAATGCTTATGACAATATGCAATGCCAGTGGGGGAATGAAAGCCGTTGCTCCGATTGTATTGACTGTTCTGGTTTCTGGCTGATGGCTATCGGATATTGCTGGTTGGCTTGTTAAACCAAGCATCTTGGTCAGGTTAGGCGCATCCATCTTTTGTCTCCATAATGTTTAAGATAAATCCTTAAATAAGGCTCCATGCACCCCCCTGTTTTGGGGTATGGCTCCCCCCAATGCAGGGGGGAGGTCGTTACTTCTGGTTTTCAGCCCGGTGCAGCAGCTTCATGATGATTGAAAACATGTGTGCTCCCCGTTGCTCGTCTTCAAAACGGTCAGGATAGCGGGTGATTTTTGCATCGGTCCGGCACCGCTTTCCTGCCCCCAGAACCATTTCGGACGCATCGGCCATGATTTCGGACAGTCGCGCAGTGTGCTGCTCGATGTCATCGATTGGGGCTTCGATCAGCAGGGCATCATGCACCGGAGCGCAAATCACGAGGCCCTCCTCAACGGCCATTGAGACAGCCAGCCGCATCATTTCCGCGCCATGACTTTGCATGGGCCAATTGAGAAGCGAGCGGGGGTTCAATTCAAGGCCGCGCCCGTGCGGAAAGTGGATTCGCCACCCGAAAACCGTTGAAAGCGGCAGACCCATCAAGGCATGGTCCACATTGGCCTCGCCCCATGCCCAAAAGGTACGGTATGTGGCCTTGTGGAGATTGAGAAGTTGGCGGGCGCGTTCGATATGGACGCCCGATTGTGCCGACATGCTCTGGGGCATCATGCCGTAGTTCAGACCCAGAACGATGGCCTTGCATTGTTGGCGGGCTTCGGGGTGGGAGTCCTTTGTGGCGTCTGGAGGAATAATCCCTGCCTGCTTGGCAAAGGCCAGATAGGGATCGCCGCTTTCATAAGCCTCCCACAACAGGGCGTCATTCGAAAGGGCCGCAGCGATGGCGATTTCCTGCGACGACCAGTCGACATAGGCAATAGCCCGACCTTTCTCGGGTTTAATCAGGTTGCGGATCCAAACCGAAGGCCCGAAAATAAAGCTACTGGTCGATGGTTGGTTGCGGCCTGTTTTCGAACCGAAGGGTGAAAGCATTGTTCTGCTACGGTTGTCTGGCCCCACATTAATGCCATTCAAACGCAACTGACCAAGAGCGTGCCGAAGTTGATGCAGGGGGGCGATCGACGAATAGACCTTGGCCTGCTGGCGGAATGTTTCATCATCCAGTTTCAACCGACCAGTATAGAGTCGCGGCCAGGGGATATTATTATCGTACAGATACGCTTCAAATCGCGCTTGAACAAAGCGGCCGTTGTCATAGATCCCGAAATCTTCATCCACTTCACTGATGAGGTTCTGCATGATTGCGGACCAGTGATGGATCATACGGTTTTGGAGTTCGGTATCGATCGGGATGCCGTTGTTTTCTACGATACCCAATGCGGCCATATAGCGTCCTCTCAAGAGCGCTCTGCCAAAATCTTCGCCTGATCTGCCAATGGCTCCGAGGAGTGGCTCCAGAAGCCTCAGAACAGCGTCCACGTCGCTTTCGCAGTAGTCCAATAGACTGACGCGTTCTTCATCACTCCAGGGGCCGCCACGAATGGCCAGGGCGCGCATGGCGTCCTTTTCCTCGCCTCCGATGGTCGGAAGCCCGTAGTGGAGCAGGGCGGCGATTAATCCTTTGCCGAAATTCGATCCTACGCCATTGGTTGCGAGGCGGAATTCGGCATAAAGATCGAGCATCCGGCGCGGTTGAGGCCAACCCAATGCGTCGAAGCAAGCACTTTCGGCGCAAGCATAGTAAGCAATGAACAACTCGTTATCATCGCATGCAAAGGGGCAATGATTGAGTTCATCGCCCCAGAGTTTGATTGTCTTCCCAGTAATGGCGCACTTTGCGACCATACAAAACGGATTTGGTTTGTGGCCCGGAAGGACCACAAACTCGAAATCCACGGACCAAGCATGGCGAAAGCCATGCTGGCCGAAATATTCTGCGGCTGATTCCGACATTTTACCGGCCCAGCAACCGATTGACGACCGGGTGGTCGATACGGTCAATCAGTTTCCCCCCGCTGAACGCAACCCGGAGAAGTTGCGACAGGTCTTCAGACGGCCATTGGGGTTCGGGGAGGCCAGGAGCAGCAATCTTGATGTCGTAGCATCCGGCACCCCGATTTGAGACCATGCGCACCCATTCCTTCTCAGCATATTCAGCCGCCATGCGCGCGGTCCGGTGCCAAGGGTTCTCCCTGCCGTCGGCAGAAGGCAGAGGGACTGGCCACAGGAACGGTACAGCTTGCGTGGTCACTCCGGCCGACATGAGGACTTGCTTGATTTCTCCTGGGAGTTGGGCGGCGATTTCCGGAATAACGGCATAAGTTTCATTTTCCTCCTTCAGTTCAAGGATGGCCATCATAATGCGGTATTCCGGGTCGGGGTTGATACGGAAATAGGACTGCTTGTCCGGCTTGCCGACACGAACGTTCGCAAGAATTTTCTTAGCGCCTGCATCGTCAGCAATTTTGCTATTCAAACGAAGCGCCGACACGTTGAATGGATCCGGTGCAGGAAGTGTAGGTGTCAATGTTGCTGGCTCCGCAGAGGAAACCGCCGAAGCAGGAGCGGAGGATGCGTGTTTGACAACTTCATCAAAGCCCGGATTTTTAATGTTATCGGTCATGATCATGCCTCCAACTTTGAATTTGCGGGTTTTGAAGCGCCAAATGCGGCTTTTGGCAGTGCATCAAGGCGGCGGCGAATGCTATCGACGCTTACAAGGGTCCGGCGTCCACGCTTGACAGCATCCATTTCCCCGGCAGCGAGTGCGCGGTAAAAGGATGAACGGCTTTCATTGCCGCTCATACGGCGGCCTTCCTCAATTGAGACGAGGGCTGCCTCGCCCAACTCAAACAGCATCGGCTGATGTTTTTTCAAAACAGGCATATCTTAAACTCCAAGGATGCTTGGGGAACCCACCGTGGACTCCCTCGTGCGTTTTGGAATTTAAGGACCGATGCATCCGATTAAGTGGGGGGCTTTTTCAGATTTTCGGAGCAACTGCGCCGCTGTGTTTGAGGCCCAAGATGCAGTTCGGGACGGTTTTCATGGCAGATTTTAGTGTTGCATTGGGTCCAAGCGCCAATTTCAATTCGGTTTCAATGCCCTTGTAAATACTTTGTGACTCAGGTGGGTTTCTGCTGCCCATTTCGTCCCGCCACCGCTTTACAGTTTTCCAATTTACAAATTTGGAGCCGCTGGTGTTGATTTGATTTGCTTTCTCAAGTTCGTGCAGGACAAATTCGCAAGCATCCTCAACAAGCATTCCGTAATGGAAAAGTACCTCTACGCAGGCAGCGCCTGTCGCTTGTAGAGAAATTATGCCGGACAAAGATTTCGGGCGATTTTTGGTTTTTAGGGTTGCCCGAAGGAATTTGGGTTTTGCTCCAAGTGTCACATCGCGGATAACAGTTGCCAGTATATTTAGGGGTCGAACAATCCCGCTTTGAGCAATTATGGTGTCCATCTCTAAAAATCGTTTTACAGCTACAAGAGAGTCAAGGCAGTTTTCCAGCGGATTTTCTGAATTTTCCAAGTTATGATTTAATTCATTTAAATAAAAAACAAGATCCATGTAACGGTCTGCGAGTTCCGCAACTTCAGTCTCAACAAAAACCCACTCTTTTTCGCGGGCATGCACCCCTTCTTGTTCCGATTTGATCGGTTCTGGGGTATTTTGGTGTTCAGCTTTGGTACCGCTCGTCATCTTCCTAAACTTTCTGTTTGTCAGCCAATTCGAACAATATTTGTGTCTTCAACAATTCCAAATTTGGGCAATGAGGCACGGATGGTGTCCGCCACATATGAAGGCGCAAGATGCGCATAGTGCTTTTCTGTCATCCGTGTGTCCGAATGCCCCAACTGTGCCGCAATGACGCCCATTGGGACACCGGCCATTGCAAGAAGGCTCGCATATGTATGGCGAAGGGTATGGAAAGTGGCGGGTGGGTCGATGGCGGCGATTTTGGACGCTTCAATCAGCGGGCGTTGTTGATGTGATGCGCCCCATTTTTCTCCATCTTCCCTACTGAAAATGCGTGAAGCAGACGACCGCCCCGCTGTTAATTGATTGAACAGCGCTTCGCCTTCATCGTTTAAAGCAATTTGACGCGGTTTTTCGCCTTTTGTGACCCTCGCCACAATAGTCCTGGCGTTGACGTCGAAGTCTCGGACTTGGAGGCGTGTTAATTCTCCGTAGCGGCAACCCGTCAATAGAGCGCCGCGAACGAGATTGCGGAAGTCGGGGGGGCAGGCATTGACGAGCCGCTCGGCCTCGGATGTGGTCAGATAACGGATCACGGCAGAATCAACACCTCTGAAGGGTTTAACCTTCCGCCACGGGTCGTCTGACGCAACTTTACCCTCATGGAAGGCATGGTTCAGGGCGGCCTTCAAAATTGTCAATACGCGGTTCGCTGTTGAGCGCCGCGCGCGCGCAGCATCTTGATCCTCCGGTTCTACATAGGAAACAGCTTGTTGCTTGGCCAGCCTCCTTGTGCGGATCAATTTGGGACCCGTTGCAAGGTCAAAATGCCATTCCCGTATACGAAGCGAACTTAACCTCCCGATCTGAATGTTGCCCAGTTCGGGGAGGATACGGGCATTTGCCGCATATTGATCTGCTTTCACACCCTTCGATCCACGGCGTTCACGGGCTTTAAAGTAGTCCTCAAGAGCCATTGAAACCGTGAAAGGCCCTTTCAAAATATCCTCACCGCGTCCCTTACGGGTAAAAAACGTCCGGGCTTTCTCCTGTGCCTGCGTAAATGAAAGACAGGACGACCCATCTGGGTCGCGGATATCGTCTGCCGCGCCGATGGCTTCATAGTTTTGCTTGCCGTTCTCATCGCGGAAACGTGCAATCCACGTTCCCGCTTTTGCACCTCTACGGTAGCCAAGGGCGCATCCGGTTGAAATCACGTGCCAGTAAGGCTCGCGACGTGCCGTCAAGGTGATCCGTGACGTTCGAGTATTCAGCCGAGGGTCTTTTACGCTGCGGGCCATGCAGGGACCTTTCAAATTCGTGATTTTCAAAACGTACGGAAATTGTACGGAAAAGTCACGCAGAAACATCGAGAGACACACAGAGATATTTATCATTGATAAATAAGAGTTTTATTGCAGGTATTGCGTCCCAGACTGTGTCTAAATGTGTATGATTTCACTCTTTCACGGCGAAAACAGGGGTTCGATTCCCCTAGGGCGCGCCAGCGATTTCGCTCAATGAGTGCACACAACCCCGCAAAATTTATTGTTTATACGAGCACGTACCCCAGATCTCGATTGCGGTTATTTTTAGCCATGCAGTGTTCCGTTAAAAATCGAAACGCGATCATGGTTGATCATTGATTGTTTTGAAATGAGCGCTTCTGAGTGTGGACACCGCATCAACCTGCAAACTTGCCAGCATAGTCCTTTCTCACTTTGTTCATCTCAAAATACTTACATCCCATTTTCGGCATGAGTCTTGCGAGTCCCGTAATCGTTGATTAACCATCGGGTGGCGTGATGACGGTGATTTCGAGTGGATTGAATGCCTATAAGGCCAATTCAGTGTCTTTGACGGCCCCGACTGGGGCGTCTGGTGCTGTTCAAAATGCAACGGCCACCAAGGCTTCACCTTCCATCACTTTAAGCAACAGCAGTAAGGTGACTCTGTCCAAGGTTGGGACAGTGACTGTTGCCCCGACACCTGTCAGCGTGTCTGATGCTGTCAAAGCCTTCAAGGATGCCATTCTTGCCGATCCGAATGCCACCCCTTCGCCGGTGTCGATCAAGGACAGTGCGGCCAATCTGAAGGCTTCTCTGGCCGATCTGGAGACTATGGCAACAGCGGGGGCGATCACTGACATTGCGTTGAGTGATGCCAAAGCCCCAACGCTGGGTTTTGCCCGCTCCGATGTGCCGGGCGTGTTGTCCGATGCCACCAATACGGATGCGACCGTCAAGCTGTTGCAAAAGATCACGTCGTCCTTCGTGCTGAATGTCACCGATGTCCCAGCCGCCGATGCCGCTGGTTTAAAGGCGGTCTCCAAGACCTCCAGCCTGACCCTGGCGGTCAAAGCGACTCCGGATGAGTTTGTCACGAACCTGAAGGCAATCCAGACACTGACCAAGGCTAAAAGCCTGACGGGTGTTGCTTTGACGGGTATTGGCAGTGCCAAGCCGCAATTGTCGATTTCTGCCACCGATCTGCTGGCCAATCCCGATGCTTTGGCCTTCATCAAGGGTGGCTTGGACATAACAGTCACCGATGTCGCGGCTGCTGATAGCGCCAAGGTGATTGCGGCGGCTGATAAACTGCTTGCCGCGGCTGACAAGACCAATGCCAAAGCCACCATTTCCATCAAGGACACAGCCGCCAATCTGGCCACCAATATCAAGGCATTGGAGCTTCTGTCTGTGGCGGGTCGTATTGATACCATTACCGTGTCGGACGGCAAGGCACTGGTGCTGACCGGCGCACAGATTACAGCCTCCAGCCACGTCCTCAATGAGGGCTTCACAGGCAAGGTGTCTATTGAAGCTGAAGACGTGACTGTGGCCGATGTCGCGGGGATTGAAGCCAAGATCGAAGACAATACCAATCTGACCCTGACCAAGGTCAGCGTGACGGACAAGGCCACTGCCATTCAAACCGGTATCGATGGCTTGGAAGCCGCCGCACTGGCTGGCAAAGCCACGGGCTCTGCTGGCGGTCACTTTGCGCTGGCCAATGTCGCTGTGTCGGACAAGGGAACCCTGACACTGGCCCAAAGCAAAGTTGTGGCTGATCTCGATGCGCTGAGTGTCCTGACAGGGCCTTACACGCTGAAGGTCACGGATATCACGGTCGCACAGGCACTGGCCATCAAGGCGCCCAGCAAAGACGCCACGCTGTCGCTCGCCATCACCGATACAACCACCGCTGTGGCTGGAAGCATCGACAAGCTGGCGGCACTGGTCAAAAGCAAGACCATGGCCAGCATCAGCCTGAGTGATGTCACCAGCAAAGCCCTGACGCTGACAACAACCCAACTCACCGCCAATGGCGATACGCTCAAACTGGTGCAGGGTGATTACAAGCTGGCTGTGACGGATGTGCTGGCCAAAGACATTCCGACTGTTGCCAAAGCCACCAAACTCTACAGCATGGCCATCAAGGATACAGCCGACAATGTCCTGGCGGGGATCAAGACCATCGCACCATTGGTGACAGCGGCCAAGGTGGCCAGCGTTGCATTGACAGACAAGACCGCACCAACCCTGAGCATTGACGAAGCCTTCACGCTGAAGACGACACTGCCAAATGTGACGCTTCCCACAGGTATCAAGCCGATCATTGCCGACACCGCCAGCAACCTCATCGCCCATGCCCGTTATGACTTAGGGGATGTCCTCAGTGGTGCGGGTAAGGTCATCCTGACCGACAAGACACCGCCCAATCTGACACTGGCTGATGCCAAGACGCTGAAGGCTCTTACCACGCTTGATCCCAAGACCAAATACAATGTGGCCGATGGCGGCAATGTGATTGCCACCCAAGCATCTACGGCCAACGAGACGATCCTGTCTGGCGCAGCGGCGGTTTATATCAACAAGAACTTCTCGATTGCCCAAGCCAAGGCCGTCACCGGCATCAAGACGCTCGACAAAGGCACCGTCTATTCGATCAATGACACGGCAGACAACATCCTGGCCCAAGCCGCCGTCAAGGGTGAGACGGTTCTCGCCAAGGCCAATGCTGTCAATGTGGTGGATACATCCGCCAATATTCTGGCCAAGCTGGATCAGTTGGAGGTTCTCGCCAAGGCTGGCAAGATTGCCGATATTACGTTTACCGATACGCCATCGGGCGAATTGGGTTTGACATCAGCCCAACTGCTCAATGATGCCGAGGCGATTGGAAAGATCATTTCGCAAAGGACATTGCCGACCCCCGTCATCGCACCACCAAAAGTACCTGCGCCTATCGGCCCAACTTTACCACCAATGAAAACACTGACCGCATGGTCGGCCGAAACAACGCTGGGCACGATTGTTGATGGATCATACCAGTTCCGTCCCTATATGCGGGCAGATCGTTGGGGCAATATGATTGCCGATATCGTGACACCAGCCTCGACCTATAATTCCAAAGGACAAAATGCTGTCAGCTTATATTTGATGGCGCAGGATGGCTTGGGCAATACAACTGCCCCCCTGAAAATTGCTGATTTCAATACGTCACTAGGTGCCCCCGGGACCCCAAGAAGCGGTGCCTTATATTTGTTGAAGCCGAATGTTTATTCGGCAAGTTATTCGCCAAACATGGTGGATAACCATTTGGCAGTCTGGATGGAGCAACAGCCTGACAACAGTTATGCAATGAAATATCTGCCCTACAGCTTTAGTCCTGCTTTGGCCGCCGCTGGTTCAACGGTGTCACCTTTAGCCACAACGGGGTCTGCCACCACACTCGTCTCTGGCATTGAGTCAGGAGTCATTGGCTTTAATTGGGTTACTAATTCAAGCGGCAACAAATTTCTGATGGAATATGAAACGCTTACGCCCGGATCGACCGACAAAAAAGATATTTACGTCAATACATTCACTGTCGGTGGTGCCGGCAATAATGTGACTTCAACGACAACCAATAAAATTGTCTCAGGCTCCAATGCCGGCGCACGATTGCTCGTAAGCGGGTTAAATTCCTCAGCTATTACAACCGTTTATAATAATCCTGTCGACGCGAGCATCATGTTTGTTCAGGAAACAACAAAAAGCGATAGATCCGGTCTTTTGATTTCCAATCTGGATGCCTCCAATGGCCTTGTTGCAAATAGCGACCGTTTTTTAGATTTGGGTCCATTGGCTTCAGGCATTAAGGTCAATGCCCTTGAATTTGGCGGGGTGTCAGCTGATGCTTCCGTTTCAACTCCATCGATCCAAATCATTGCTGCTTCAACGACTGTGCCAGCGGCCACATCAGCCGATAAGCCGGTTTATAAACTACAATTTTTTAAAGGTGATACAGCTCTTTCCGGAACAGCGGGAACGGCAAACATCACTGCAACCGATAGCTTGACCTTTAACAATCCTGTGAAGGCCATGTGGAACCAAGCCAGTATTGGCAACAATACGACACTTTTCGCGTTCCAGGACGGTAATGTCGTTCATGCTGTTCAGGTTGGTTCTGACGGCAAGGTCATTACCGATGATCAATTTGCCATTCCGGAGGGTGCAACCTTTGACCGTTATCGCCCCTTAGGGTTTACAAATCCTACTGCTCCTTATCTGCCCCTATATGAATTCATTTGGCGCGAGCCGGTTTCAGGCAGTACGGCAGGCGAAACCACAATCAAATCACGGATCTATGACGGTAGAGGGACTGCGCCGCTCACGGTCACTGGCTGGAATGCCTTCAATCTGATTGCAGGCGCGGCGGGCAACGACACGCTGTTTGGTCGAGGCAATGATGTCATTTCTGGTGGGCCGGGCAACGATACCATCAAAGGTTTGCTGGGAGGTAAGGACGTTGTCTCTTATCTGGGCAAGTCGACCGACTACAGCATCACAACTGATGTCAATGATATGTTCAAAGTTGTTGTGAAGGATTTGCGGAACGGTTCGCCTGATGGCACCGATACACTAACCAATGTTTTGGCTCTGCGTTTCGCTGACAAAACAGTCACATTGCTTCAGGCAACACCTGAAAAAGCCCTGAACCAAAATTTCCTGGCGGCCAGTCCGGGCATTACCTCTGCCAGCAGTGCCAATGCGAGAGGCTTTATTGCATTGACAGGAACCGAAACCGGGGCTCTGTCAGTCCGTCTCTTGTCGGGGAATGGTAGTCCACCAACCAATGGAACAGCCCTGATTGATGCTATTGTCAACGCGGCCACGCCGACTGCTTTCAAAAATGCCGTGCAAGCCGCTCAAAGCCATGGGGCCAGTTCAAACCCGCCATTTATGCTTGAAATTGCCAAAACCTTGAGCACACCAGTTGATATCAATGCCGATGGGGTCAAAGAAACTGGTGTGCGGGTTCCATTGGACGTGAATTTGCAATCCACCACTGTCGGGGATGTCAGTTTAACACCTCATTCACTGAACAATATAACCCAACAAGTTACATTGTCGCTCAGCCAAAACTTTTTGCATCTCAGTGGTGGGCCTGCTTACTCAGCTTGGGGAACAAGCGGGGCCAATAGCAATGGCATCAGTAGTAATTCATTTTATTTTAACGGTACCGAGCCCGGCACAATCAAATTGCGGATGGGTATGAATGATGGCACCCAACCCATAACAGCCAATGCTTTCAAATTAGCGACAAATATTGCAACAGCAACCACACCGCAGTTGTTTGAGCAGGCAATGCAAGACTATTGGTCTGTCGGCAATGGGCAATTCTGGGTTGATTTTTCAATGGCGTTGACCAACCCCGTTGATATTAATGGTGATGGCAAAAACGACACAAATGTTAATGTCCAGTTGTGTTATTATAATCCCGGTCCAAATGATACAAGCGTCACTCTGTCTCCGATACCACAAAGCTATTCTTCCCCCTTGTCGCAACCTTTCCTGAAACTAATCCCTGGGGTAGCTAATGCTTGGGGAATGAATGGCAATAATGGTGTAAATGGCAATTATACTGTCACAAGCCAAGAGGCGGGTACTCTCACCGTCTGGATGGCTTCAAATGATGGCGGCCCATTGCCCGTTGACTATCCCGCCAAACTCTCTGCTATCACTTCGGCTTCTACTGCGGGTGATTTTTCTTCCGCAATAACGGATGCAAAAAATGACAACATGAGTGTGGGCTTCTATTACGAATTGAAAGGTACAGCCGATATTCTTGGCAATGGAACGCAAACGACCAATGTGGGTTTCAACGTCAATTATCCACAGAACCCCGATCTATCTAGTGGCGTGATCAGCTTCACACCTGTTTAATCCAAAATAGATCGCGGGTTACCAAATGGCGACTGTCTCTCTTCAATCAACTGTCACCCTCGTTTATGGGGCATGGTTGGGTCATTTTTGTTATTGATAGAGTGGGTAGGCCTAGGGAGGCTATAGCATCCTCCCCTAAATTTTTGCGGTTTGACCCACCATGAAAGGGTCAAATCAAAAAAATTCTGGCGGATACGCCGATTTCAAGGGGTGGCCGCAGTCAGCTGTTCGATTGACGCAATCTGAGCGCGGTCAAATTCTCAATCTGGTGTTCCGCATTTAACGGGATCCTTTGGATTCAGGATGATCGTACATGCCTGAATTCCGGTAGACGATGCTTTGATTTCGTGTCCTGCGGGCGAAGTCACATCTGATATTAAGCCTGATTGTTCTTTACATCCCCTGATGCCGCTCTCCTGTTTGAGACATGTATTGGAAAACTGTCATCATGTGATTATTCGTATCTATAGATTTATTGCTCGTTCATTAATGTTTTTTCTTATAGACTGCCTGCTTCAGGCATGTTCGTCCGGATTATTCAGGGGCTGGCGGGTTTGCCGATATTGGTATTGCGGACAGGACCGGTAGAGCCGTGAGTGATGCGTCGAGCGTGCAGGACCAGAGCATCGGGCAGACCCGAGAAGCGGATTCGGGCTTGCTGTGCCTTGCATTCGTGGCGGGCCATTTTCAGATCAATGTTGATTTGAATGTTGTGTTTCACGATGCCGGCCTGTCGAACCAGTCTTGCACCAGTGATGATATTTTGCGGATCTCGACCCGTTTGGGACTGAAATCCAAGCAGATCGACCATCAAACAGCAGACCGTTTCAAGACCATTCCTTTGCCTGCCATTCTGCCGCTTGCAGACGGCCGGTTTGTGATTGCCGCTCTGCGCTTCGGCGACGGACGATTGCGGATCATTGACCCTGTCAAACGGTCCATGGTTGATCTGCCAGCCGGCGAAGCCCCCGAAGGCTGGGACGGGCGGATGATTTTGATGGCCTATCGCCCCGGCTTTATGGGGTTTGCCAATGCCCCCTTCGGCTTTGCCTGGTTCCTGCAGTCAGTCTGGCGTTATCGCTGGGCTTTGATGAATGTGCTGGTGGCCTCGCTGTTCGTACAATTGTTCGCGCTGGCCACGCCATTGCTGTTCCAGGTCGTGATTGACAAGGTGCTGGTTCACAAAGGTTTTTCGACCCTGATGGTTGTGGTGGTCGGGCTGATCGGGATCTCGATCTTCGAGGTGACGTTGCAATATCTGCGCAGTTATGCGCTGGCCCATACGACCAGCCGGATCGATGTGGAATTGGGGGCCAAGCTGTTCGACCATATGTTGCGCCTGCCCATTTCCTATTTCGATACGCGCGCGGCAGGGCAAACAGTGGCCCGCGTAAGAGAACTTGAAACCATCAGGGCTTTTCTCACAGGGCAGGGCCTGACCTCGGTGCTCGATATTCTGTTTGCTGTGGTGTTCATTGCCGTGATGTCGTTTTATTCGACGACGCTGACCATGATCGTCGTGCTGTCGATCCCGCTTTACATCGCTGTTTCGGTGATCATCCGGCCTTTGTTGCGGGATAAAATCAACGAGCGGTTCGAGACCGGGGCATCCAGCCAGCAATTGCTGGTTGAAACGGTGGTCGGGTTTCAAACGCTTAAAGCGGCGGCCGTTGAACCGAGTTTGCGGATCCAATGGGAAAACCGGCTTGCGGCCTATGTCCGCGCTTCGTTTGAAGCTGTCAAACTCGCGACGATGGGGCAGAGCGGGTTTCAACTGATCAGCAAGATCACCACGGCGCTGGTGTTGTATTTCGGGGCCAAGGCGGTAATTGAAGGTTCGCTCTCGGTGGGTGGGCTGATCGCCTTCAATATGATCATGGGCCAAGCCATTGCACCGGTATTGCGGCTGTCGCAAGTCTGGCAGGATTTGCAACAGGTGATGATGTCGGTTGATCGGGTCGGCGATATTCTGCGCAGTCCCGTCGAGATCGAACAGGCCCAATCGACCGGACTTGGACCGATCAAAGGGGACGTGGCGTTGAAAGCGGTATCGTTCCGCTATCATCCCGATCGTCCGGAAACCATCAGAGGGCTGGATCTGGCCATTCCGGCAGGGCAGGTGGTCGGGATTGTCGGCCCCTCTGGATCGGGAAAATCGACACTGACCAAACTGCTCCAGCGGCTCTACAGGCCCGAACATGGGCAAATCCTGATCGACGGCATCGATATCGCGCATGTCGATGCCGGCTCGTTGCGGCGACAGATCGGTGTCGTGTTGCAAGACAATATGCTGTTCAACCGCACGGTGCATGACAATATCGCGCTGGCGCATCCCGCCATGCCCCGCCAGCAGGTGATGGCTCTGGCGCGTCTGGCCGGAGCCGATGATTTTATCGGTCGACTGCCCAAAGGCTATGAAACCCTCATCGAGGAGCGCGGGGCCAATTTGTCCGGCGGACAACGCCAGCGCATTGCCATTGCCCGCGCTCTATCGATGAACCCCCGGATTTTGATCCTCGACGAGGCCACCAGTGCGCTCGATTACGAGAGCGAAAGCCAGATCCAGGCCAATATGGCGTTGATCAGCAAGGGCCGGACTGTGATCATCATCGCCCATCGTCTGGCCGCCGTGAAACATTGCGACCGCATCATTACCCTTGAGGACGGGGTCATCACCGAAGATGGCAGTCACGATGATTTGCTCAAGACACCGGACGGCTTTTATGCGCGGTTATGGCGCGCGCAATCGCAACAATCCAGCGCGGGGATGGTCTGATGCCCGCCTTGATCACCGCGCTTATCGCCAGAATGAGGGATCTGCTGGACAGCAACCGGCCTTCCAGACGGGTTACCGATCGGGAGTTTCTCCCCGCCGCTCTGGAAATCGTCGCCACTCCGGCCTCGCCGGTTGCCATTGCGATGATCTGGTTTTTCTGTGCGGGGCTGACTGTCTCGCTGATCTGGGCCTGTGTCGGAGACATCGATATTTTTGCGGTGGCCCAAGGCAAGGTTCAGCCGCGTGGTCGTTCCAAAGTCATCCAACCGTTTGAAGGCGGCGCCATCAGCAAGCTCAATGTCGAGAATGGCCAATCCGTCAATGTCGATGATATTGTTGCCGAACTGGATGCGACGGCCGCCACGGCCGAACGCAATGCCACGCTGGGCGATTATCGGGCGGCACGGGCCGAAACCATCCGGCGCAGTCATTTGATCGGGTTTGTCGCCGCGCAGACGCAAGGGCCACTGACCTTGCCGCTGACCTTGCCTCCGATCGCGCCCGATATCAGCGAGTTGATCCAGCAACGTGAAACGAGCGTGATGAAAGCGGATTTTGCGCAACTCACTTCGACACTGGAGTCTCTTAAAGCCCAACAGATTGAAAAATCAGCGCAAATCGCCCGATTGAAAACCACCATCGCCAGCCGCGAGCAGTTGATCAAGATTTTGAAAGAGCGTGTCGATATCCGCCAGTCGATTGAAGACAGCCAGCAAGGCTTTCGCGCGCGGGTGATTGATGCCTTGCAGGAATATCTGCGCGAGCTGACCGGACTTGCCACCGATCAGGGACAATTGGCCGAGGCCGAAGCGTCGATTTTGTCGCTGGATCGCAAATTTGACCAGGTGCGCAGTGAATTTTTGTCCGAGCAGACCCAGAAGCTCAACGAGGCCGAGCGCAAACAGGACCATTTGTTCCATGAGCTGGTCAAGCTGGATACCAAGACCAGCCATATGATCCTGCGCTCGCCGATTGCGGGCACAGTCCAGCAGCTGGCTGTGACAACCTTGGGGCAGGTGGTGGCCAGCGGGCAGGCGTTGATGACAGTGGTGCCAAGTACCGGCTTGATCGAGGTTGAGGCCATGGTGTTGAATGGCGATATCGGCTTTGTCGGTCTTGGCCAGCGTGCCGTCGTCAAAATTGATGCCTTCCCGTTCACCCGTTTCGGCACCATCAACGGAACCGTGACCAGAGTGTCGCGCGAGGCAATCGATTCGCGTGAAGCCAGCGGCCTGTCCGATGCCGCGGCGTCAACACGTCCCCAAGGCACCCAACCCCAGACGTCGGGCTTCTCGCCAGCGCAAACTCTGGTGTTTCCGATTACCGTGACGCTGGACAAAACCGAGATTGTCATTGACGGCCAGCCCATTCCTTTGCAGGCCGGTATGGCGGCCACGGTTGAAATTCTGACGGGCAAGCGCAAAGTAATCGATTTTGTGATGTCGCCTCTCAAAGAAGTTTTGTCGACCAGCGGTCATGAGCGATAGAATGTGGTTTATTGGCCAGCAAAAGTGGTCACTTATACCTTTTATAGTTTAAATTTGACCGATTTGCGCCGTATCTTATTGTGATGATGTGTGTCATCTTTGGATGCGCAGGGATGTCCGGTTCGGATCCTTTCCTCAAGGTTTCCCGCTCGTGATCTGGCGGGTTATGAAGATCAACAGTGTTTTGTTGTTCCTGTTGCGTGATCGGGAGGGTGAATGTTCAAGCTGTTCAAAGGCGGAGCCACCCTTAACCCGACATTTGCCAAGAAGCAGACGATTGATCCTGCGCCGGCAACGCCATGGTCGACCGATGCCGGCGAGAACACGGCTCCACGCTCACAATCCTTCGATCTGACAACCGGATCAGGTCCGGTCTTTGGCTTGAGCCAAGGGGAGAGTGGGGCTGGCTTGCCTTCGATGCGTTCGGAATGGGCCGAATGGAACGGTGCGGGAACGGGCTTGATGACCCAAACCGGTTTTGATCTGTCACCTGATGGCATGGCCGCTTTTTCTGCCAGTTGGAGTGCCCAGCAATTACTGCCGTTGGTGGACGATACGGGTTATACCGATACGGGACCGGGGGGGATCAGCCAGACGGATTCCTCGTCGACTTTTTCCGACGGGGCCTTTGCCTCGCTGGCCACTTTTGCGTCGGCGGTCTATGCGACCGGGACAAAGCCTGTCACCACAACGGCGGCTTCGGCAGGGCTGGTCATCAATTTGCTGTGGGATGCCTCGGTGGCCAATGCGCCTGCGAGTTTCAAAACAGCGATTCAGGCGGCCGCCTCGATGATCCAGCAATATGTCACCACTCCCATTACGGTCAATATCGCGGTGGGTTGGGGCGAGGTCGGCGGGTTTGGCGGAAATACACCCTATGTGGTTCCCGATAATTCGGCTTTGGGTGGGACGTTGGGCGGTGTCTGGCAGAGCTATTCGTCGCTCAAGCAGGCTTTGACCAATACGGCAACCAGCGCCGATGACCAGTCCGTGCTTGCGGCTTTGCCCGCCGCCAATCCGTTCGGCTCGGACATGTTCGATGTGGCGGGCGCACAGGCCAAAGCCCTGGGTCTGATCAGCGCCACCAGCAACCAGATCGATGGCGAGATTGGCTTCGCCACCAACTGGCCAAGTACGGATTATATTGCCGCCGCGTTGCACGAAATCACCCATGCGATGGGGCGCAATTCCGGTTGGGGGGGGACCTATTCCGATACGACCCTTCTGGACCTGACCCGCTTTTCGGCTCCCGGTGTGTTTGTCAATGACGGAAGCAAAGCAACATCGTCGGCCTTGCAGTATTTTTCATTTGATGGTGGCAAAACCATTCTGGCCTATTACGACAACACCTCGGATTACGGGGATTTTGCCAGAACCAGTGCGACCCTCAATGATCCCAACAATGCCTATCTGGGATCCAATTCCAATGCTTTGACCGCGCTCGATATCCGGACGCTCGATGTCATGGGGTTCAATCTCAGCGGTTCGATGCCGACTCCAACCAGTCCCGATCTGGTGGTGAGCAGTTTGGTTCCCTCGGCTAACAGCGTCACGCAAGGCAGTACGCTTTCATTCACCTATACGGTCTCCGATACCGGTACAGGGGCGGCCGCCTCGAGTTTTGCCACGGTCTATCTCGATGGTGCCGCCTTGAACAGCACACAGATCGCCGCTTTGACTGCGGGCGGTTCTTCGACTGCCAGCGGCTCATTGGCGACTGCCGGATTGGCGATCGGCCAACACAGCCTGAGCGTCAAAGCCGATTCAACCGGATTGGTCGCCGAGACCAACGAGACCAACAATGCGACCGCCATCACCTTTACGGTCATCGGCAATACCTCTCCCGATCTGGTGGTCAGCAGTCTGACATCACCCTCATCCTCTGTGGTTGCAGGGAGCAACCTGTCATTTGCCTATACGATCAAAGATATCGGGACTGCAGGAGCCGGGGCCAGTGCCGTCGGGATCAGTCTTGACGGGAAAGCACTGTCCAGCTCCCAGATTTCGGCTCTGGTCGCCGGGGGCAGTTTCAGCACTAGCGGTGTGATCTCTACCAGCGGTCTGGCGGCAGGCAACCATGTGCTGACCCTGACGGCGGATTCCACCGGACAGGTGGCAGAGAGCAATGAGGCCAATAATACCGCCTCGCTGACCTTTGCTGTTACCGCGCCCACGCTTGCAGATTTGACCGTGAGCGGTTTGACGACCAATTCCGCGGCGGTCACTCAGGGAGCTTCGCTGGGTTATTCCTATACCATTCAGGATATTGGCAGTGTTGCCGCCGGTTCAAGCATCACCACGGTCACGCTCGACGGATGGCAGATCAGTTCGACCAGCCTCGGCTCGCTTACAGCCGGTTCGGTTGCCATGTCGTTCGGCAGTCTTTCGACAGCCGGTTTGAGTGCGGGGCAACATATTCTCAGCGTAAAAACCGATGCCTATGGGCAAGTCAATGAAAGCAACGAGGCCAACAATACCGCCTCGGTCAGCTTCCTTGTGAATGCGGTATCGTCCAAGGCCGATCTGGTGATTGCCGGTCTGACCTCGATATCGGCCAATACATTGGTGCAAGGCGACATGTTGGCCTTTTACTATTCCCTCAACAATACCGGTGGCGGTGCTTCCGGCTCATCGGTCGCGGCCTATCAGGTTGATGCCATGCCGACGGCGACGTCTTATCGCGGCTGTAATAATTTTGGTGCGATTGCGGCCAATTCATCGGGGGGGTCGGTGGTTGATTATCTCGATACGTCCACTCTGTCTGTGGGCAGTCACACCCTGTATATGCTGGCCGATTCCACCAATAAAATTGCCGAATTGAACGAAAACAACAATATGTCGTCTTTCACATTCAATGTTGTGAGCAAGCCTGACTATGTCATCAATGCGATCAATATGCCTGCGACTGTCAAGGCGGGAAGCAAGTTTACATTGAACTATACAGTATCGAATACCGGCGCGAGCCAGCCATGGTCCAGCTCTTATGCGACCATCTATTTTGACGGTAATACCAATGCCGTCAATTATGACATTATCAAAAATCTGGCAGGCAATACGTCGCAAAACTTTACCGATGTCTTTTCGGTGGGTGCGGCGGTATCCAAGGGCACACATACGCTTACGATTACCGCCGATGCGACCAATTACATCTCTGAAAGCATCGAAGCCAACAATTCCAGAACATTCCAGTTCCAGATTGTGTGACTGTCGCGCCAGCCTTTGAACGGCTTATGCCGGCCCATGCGGCGTGATCAGTTTGATCTGCTACTTTTGTCGCGGGCCTAGAATTACTGTGTGTATAAATAGGGTTTTGACGGGCGCAAACAGGAAATCGTTTGGATGGAATCGCGTTAAATTATACTGAATATTCAAATGATTAATTCATAAACAGCCTTGGAATTTGGGGGCGTGCCTTGAATTTGACAAATTTGGGGCAACGTGAATATTTAATATATTATTAACGGTATATACTGGAAGGGTTATGTCGTGTGTAATAAACTGCGCTCACGTGTTTTTTCGTTTGTCTTTGCTTTTGTCTTTGCCATTGGCCTGCTCTCAACGGTTCAACCGGTTCGGGCCCAGAATTTATTTCAGCTTCTGATCGAAGAAGGCCAGCGTCAGGAAGCCCTCAAACAACAGAAATTACAGATCGAGCGGCAAAGGGCCGCCGAGCAGGCGGCTGAAAATGCCCGCGTCAATGCCATTCGGCAGACATGGAATGCGCTCGACCCCAATGTCTCGATGTGTGTCAACAAGTCGTTGCAAAGCCAGGGCCAGAGTATCGATATCTATGTGAAACAGGGTGTCGAGGCATCCAATCCGGGCTTTGCCGATGTGATCAGCCGGTGCAGTGCGATTGCGGCGCAGAAATTGATGAAGCGTATTCCCTGCCAGATTGACGGCGAACAGTCGGTTTGCAACGAGGAATATGTCTTTACCAACAATCCGACAGTGGCCGCCTCTGCCGATCAGCTGGCAACGGCTTTGTTGGGTGGTCGTGTCAATCTGATCGGTGTGGCGCAACTGGAGTTGCCCGAAGAGCGTTCGCGCCGTGCGGCCGCGGCTGAAAAGCGGGCGATTGCGGCCGAGGCCAAACGCAAAGTCGATTTTGCCGAGCAGTTGTCGCTTCGGGTCAATCCGCTGATCAATATCGAAAACCAGCAAATCGCCAAATCCGCCCAGTCTTTACAAAAAACCCTGCAGGCCTCCAAGACCAATCCCAAAACCACCAATGAACAATTGCTGTTATGGGAAGCCGAAATCAAAAAGCTGTTCGATGCGGATCGTGACGAGAAAATCCGGATTGAAAAGGTCAAGGCCGACAAGCTGGCGCGTGGCGAAATCGACATCAAGGATATTGTGAAAGACCAGAAAGGCGGGGTCGGGGCAGGGGCTACGGCGCGCATAGCCAAAACCAATGCCTATTTCGATATCCTGTTGCGGCCCTTGCGCGAGCAGGTGGGTGATCAGGCCGATGGCGATGTCGGCAAATCCTTCCGCAAAAATGCCGATACCGATATCGACAAGTTCAAGGCGCAGTATTTTACATCCGATACCGTTGAAACCTGCAAACAAGTGAATGGCAGTTTTACCTGCGAGGTCACCAAAGGCACATTCAAGGTGGCGGCTTTGACGGCCGATATCAAAAAGATGATGGCCGCGACTGTCGGCAACGACAAGCATGATTACCGCTTTATCCTGCGCTACCGGAACAGCGATGACGAGGTCACCAAAGCCCTGATTGCCCAGATCAGTTCGACCTTCATCAATTACGGCTACAAGATCATCTCCAAGAGTGGCGAGGACGAGGCCGAAGAAAAAGGACTTGTCGATTTCTATCTGAACATTCTCGATATCAAGCATGTCGACGGTATTCTGGATTCCAAATCGAACAATGTCAGCTATGTCCTCAGTGCCCAGCTGAAGTTGCTTCAGTTCAACAAGGATCCGGCCAAGCGGCAGGATCTGGCCAATGTGCCGGTCTCCAATACCAAGCAGACCCTGCGCAACAATTCCGTTCCGCTGGCGGCGATCAAAACCGAATTGCTCCAGGCCCAGGGCAAAGAGCTTGCGGGCATGATCCTGCAAAACGTCAACGAGCGTTTGTTGACGCTCGCCAAGGCGCAAACCCAGTCAGTCGGCACGGTGGCGGGCTCGGTGAAAGCCCCGACCCAATATGCGATTAAGATCTCAGGCCTTTCGCAACGCGAGCGCGAGCGCATCCGCGCCTTGCGCGATGCGGTCAAGAAGGTGCTGAAGGATACGCCTGTCCAGGTTGATCCCGAACACAGTGATGACAAGGGGATTGTGTTGACCTTCGACCAGAAGGACAAATTCGATCCCGAAGATCTGATCGATGTGATCTATGATGTGTTCAAAGATAAAAAGACTTTTAAAATCAAATATATGGGTAATAATAACTTTGAGGGTCAACTCTGATGATACGCGCAACACAGGGGCGTGAAGCTGGCTCGCTCAGGCAGGTATTGACGGCTTTACTGCTGTCTTCGGCGATGGTTTCACCCGCTTTGGCGGTTGAGGATGCCAATGCCACAGGGGCCAAGAACCGTGTGGCATTGGTCATCGGACAATCGGATTATTCCGGGGCTCCGCTCAAGAACATCAATGATGCCGATTTGATCAGCGACAGTCTGGCCGGAGCGGGTTTCGCGGTGGAATTGGGCCGCGATATCGAAAAACAGTCGATCCTGGAGAAACTGTCGGTTCTGGCTGAAAAGTCCCAATTGCTTGGCGAGGATACGACTGTTCTGGTCTATCTCAGCGGACGCTTTGCCCAGATCAACGGCGAAAACGTGTTTTTGCCGGTTGGCGCCAAAATCGATACGGCCTCCAGTGCCAGTCTCAACGGGTTTGGCATGAACCAGTTGATCAACATGATGAAAACCCTGCCTGCGAAATCGCGGGTGATCATCATTGACGGCAATGCCCCGCCCGAGGAGCTTTCCAAAGAGCGGACCTATTCGCCCGGCCTTGTCAAAATCGAGGCACCCGAAGGATTTCTCATTTCCTATAACCAGCGCCCCGGTGTCCCGTTGGTTGATAGTGCCGAGCCGACCAGTCCCTATGTCGAGGGCTTTCTGGAGGCCATGCAAACGCCGACCAAAAATTTCTCCGATGTGTTCCAGATTATCAAGAGGCGGGTTTTCGACAAGACGCAAGGCATGATGCAACCTTTTGCGGTCGAAAATCTCACCATCAAAGCCTTTTCCTTTTACAAGCCGACCGACGGCACCATCTCGATGGACCAATATTATATCGGTGACGAGGATGTGACCGATATCAAGAACCTGTCGAGAGACGAAGCCTATAAAAAGGTGATCTCGATCGACTCCATCCAGTCCTATCAGAGCTTTATCACGGCCTTCCCGAATGACGAGGCCGCCGAGGTCGTCAAATACAATCTGACAGCGCGGCGCGAGGCCGAAATCTGGTCGCGGGCGCTGGCGCAGGACACACCTGAGGCCTATTGGACCTATATCAAAGCCTATCCCAACGGCGGCAATGTGTCGGTGGCCCGTTATCGTCTCGAGCGCATGGGCGAGATGGATTACAATCCGCCGAGCACGTTCCGGCCGCTTGTCTATCGCGATCTCCCGCCGCCTTTGCCCGAATATGAGCTGATGGGACCGGGCGGTTATATGCCGATGCGCGCACCGCCGATGGCCCCGAGCATGCATCTGTCGCCGGTACCGATCGCTGTTGCGGCCACAGTTGCGGCTGTTGCGGCCGTGGCCGTCACCCGTGGGATGAGCGGTGGAGGTTCACGACCGCCTTTGCCCGCCCAGAATATCAGGCCGCAATGGGCGGCTACCCCTGCGGTCAATACAACGGTCACAGGAGCCGCCATTGCGCCTGCCGTGTCCAATACAATCCGTCCGGCTTCGGCGGCGCCTTTGGCTACACCGTCTGCTCCTTTGTCTTCGGCTCCCGCGGCAACGTCCGCCGTGCCCGGCGCAATAGCTCCTTCGGCAAGGCCTCCCTCTGCGCCGGTTCCAACAGCACCCACTGCCGTAGTTTCCCCTTCCAGCGCGCCTGCCGGTGTCGCACCTGTCGTGTCGTCACCTGCGCCATCTTCTGCGGCTCCTGCCGTCACACCGTTGAGTTCGGTCCCGGCGGTGCGTCCTTTGGGGACTCCTGCGGGGGCGGCTCCGGCTGTGACATCAACGGCACCAGCCACCTCGGCTCCTGCGGTCACTCCGTTAAGCTCGACACCTGCGGTGCGTCCGTTGGGAGCGCCTGCGGGTACGGCTCCGGCTGTGACACCGTTGAGTCCGACGAGCGGTGCCGCACCTTCGGCAACTGTCCAGCCGATCCGTCCGGTCATGCCGAATACGCCTGCCCAAGCCGGTTCAGCGCCACAGCAACGGATTGCGCCTGTGGGTGCGCCGCAGGTCACTCCGCACATGCAATCCCGCTCAGCCGCGCCTGTCCAGCAACAGGTTCAGCGTCAGCAACCCGTGCAACAGCAACAGATCCGTCAGGCCGCACCGGTCCAGAGACAGGTACAAGCCGCGCCTGTCAAAACGGCACCTGCCAAGCCCACCTGCACCCCGCAAATGCGCCAAGCCCGACAGTGCTAACCTGCTCCTTGTGGATCCGGCAAACAGAGAGAACCAAAATGTCGTTGATGGTCAAAATCGGTCTGTTTGCAGGGGTCGCCATCGGGCTTTCGGGCTGTGCCTCGGCACCTCCTCCGCTGGCTGATTGTCCTGCCGGATATGTCCGGCTTGATGAAGGTGTCTGCATGCCTGTGGCCAAGCAAAAGCCGAAAGAAATCGATCAACGGCCCATCCCCTATAATCCCAACAAGGTCGATAACAGCCCGATCCGGTTGCCTGACGGGCAACTGGTTCCCTACAAGCGCCGCGTGCCGCCTGCAACGGCGATGACGGGTGAAAAGAGCACCAATCCCTTTGCCAAGACAGGGGCGCAAGCCGTGCCTGCAGGCTCCGACTAAGCGCAAAGGATCACACTGTGTCCGTGCCCCCGATCATCCGCAGACAGAAGAGGCAAGGCCGGTGTGTCCCATGCCTGCTGTGTGTGCTGTGGTTTGGGTTTGGGCTTGTCTTGGGATTTGTGGAAACGGCAAGTGCGCAAACGCGTTTTCCAGCCGCACCCGAGGGACGCGATATCCTGCTGTGGGATGCGCCTGAGGGGCTTTATGAACGCGAGGGCAATCTGGTTGTCGTCGCCCGTTACGATGACAAAACCGCCAGCCCCAACCAGAGCCAGAATATCGGGATTTTGCTCTTGCGTGTCAGCACGCTGATGCAGGCCTATGTGACCGGAACGGCCACAACAACCGACCGCTACAGCCAGATTTTATTGTCCCACGTGCTCCAGCGTCCCGAGATTTTGCCCAAAGCCAATCGTGAGGTGGCCCGTCAGCTCGGACCCAATCAGGGCAGGCTGGTGCTTGAATTTCCCGGTGGTGCCGAGCTGATCCGACAAAGCCGTGCCAATGTTGCGGCCATCGATATGGCGGCCGTGGCGCAGGAGGTGAAGGCGGCCTCTTTGTCCAAACCCGACGCTTCTGTTTTGCGCCTGTTTGCCGCGCGCAATGGCGAGGTGCTGGACGAATTGCGCCTTGCCGCCGAGACTGTCGAGCCGGCCCATTTGCTGACACTTGCCCCCGCAAATCCCGATCTGCTCGCCCAGCGCGATGCGCTTTTGCAACTCTATTGCACCGAGCCCAAATGCGCCTTGCGACCACAAGCCCATCTGGCACTGGCCAAAAGCCTGACGGGGGCGACAGATACGGCTTCGATCCATGCTTTGCTGGCCCGTTGGACGGCGGATCCGAAAATCCGTCAGGAGGCCGATGCGACCCTGAAGGGTCTGTGGGCGGCTGATCAGGCCCATAGTGAATTCTACCTCTTGATGAAACAGTGCGAGAAAGCCGGACAGGAACCGTCATTGGCCGGTCTGGTGATCGCGCGGTGCGGGCTGTACTGGCCGGTGCCGTCCCGCCGGGCCACAGAGGCTTTTGACCAAGCCGAGGCCTCGTTCCGCAAGGGGACTGATCCGCAAGCCACTCTGGCCTTGCTGTTGCAGGTGGTCGAACAGGATCCGGGTCACGCCCGCGCCTGGTCCTATCTGGGCAGTATTTTTGTCTATCTCAAGCGCGAGGAAGCCGCGCTGGCCGCTTTGCAACAGAGTGTGTTGCTGGATCCGCGCTCGCTCGATGCGCGGCTCAATCTGGCCGACAGTTACCGGCGGCTCGGTGCGCCAACATTGGCCAAAGCCCTTTATCACGACATTCTGGCCCGCCTTGCGGCCGGACAGAATGCCGAATTCATCCAGAATATCAGGGGCGAGGTCACCGCGCGCCTGAACGACGTTTCGCCATCAAAAAGCCAATGATCCTCAAGGGAGAGTAATATGGATTTCCGCAAGAGACTGAGCCAGACCCTATGTGCCGCCACATGCCTTGCGATGGTATCGGGCCATGTCAATGCCCAGCAATTTGCCCCTGCCGCGGGGGCGGCTCCGGCTACAGCGGCTCCGGTAGCAGCGGCTCCTGCCATCGACCAGACATTTACCCGTGCCCC
The DNA here is from genome assembly GCA_947455455.1 of Hyphomicrobiales bacterium. Taxonomy (GTDB): domain Bacteria; phylum Pseudomonadota; class Alphaproteobacteria; order Rhizobiales; family Beijerinckiaceae; genus CAIYZJ01. The sequence goes on along the minus strand of CANGOE010000006.1, from coordinate 21,770 downwards.
AGCAGGCAAGACCGCACAGGTTTTGATGGCTGACCGTGTCGAGCAACTCAACGCCGCCTCCCTCATGAAAGGCAAGGATGACGAGCTGTTTGCCAGCGGCTTTTTTGAAATCATGGCAAAAGACCCGGTGGAATTGACCAAGTCGCGTGATGACTTTGTCCAGATTGCCTATCTGGAAGCGCAGGGGCAGTTGATTAGCTCGATCTATTCGACATTCGAAGCCAGCACGGTGTTTGAAATGCCGGGCAATCCGCTCCAAAACCGCTTCAAGGACCAGCGCGACAAAATCGAAAGCCAGATGAAGGATTTGCAGGAACGCATCCGTGCCTCCACCTTCAATGTCGATCAGGCTGTCAGTGCCGAAATCAGCAACAAGATGAAGGCGGCAGAAGGAATCAGACTGGTTGATCGGGCCAATGCCTTCATGGATGCCGTTATCACCTCGATTGACGAGAAATATTCGGTCGAGCGTCTGGCCCAGATCAAGGATGATGAGGCCCGCAAGCGCGCCGCCAGTCTTTCAGCCATCACACAAGAGACCAAGACCCTGTTGCAAACCCTGCAACAACAGCTTGATGCCCTCAATGTCGAGCTGAAGGCCGAAATGTCCAAGGTCAATGCCACGCTGACCACAACAGCCACCCGCACGGCATCTATGCCTTTGCTCGGAGCCACCGTGGTCGACATGGCCGAAAGCTATATCGACGGCAAATATCAGATTGCGCTTGTGATGAAGTGGAGCAAGAAAAACGAACGCTTCGCCCGCGCCATTTTGATGGGGCAGGCCTTGAAGGATGATCCGGCACCCGGCCGGAGCCTGCCGGATTGGCTGACCCGTATCGAGCGCGGCACCATTGCCGGCAGTCGTGTCTTTACCGATGAAAACGGCGACCGCTGGTTCATCGGCATCAGCAGTCACCCGACCATGGGGGGCGGCCTGCAGAGCACCGTGGCGCAATCGGCCGCATCCGTGAAGGCCGACCGCGCTCTGATGTTCGCACTGGTCGCCAATGCCGCGGCACACGAGACAATGCAGGGCCAGACCAATATCAGCGGGACGGCCGGTAAAGAGGACTTTGAGTCCAGCATGAGCCTGCAACGCAGTCTGTCGGCCAAAATCGGCGCGACGGCCATTCCCAACAAGCGTGTGCTGATCAACCGTACCGCCACCAATGATGTGACGGGACAGGAAGTCTGGTTGGTGGTGATCGCCGTCAATGCGACCAGCACGCAGAAAAGTCTGGATGATCTGCGCAAATCCTTTGCCAGTGTGATCGATATTTCGCGCTATCAGGCGGGGTTGCAAGGGCAGGTGCAGGGCATGAAGGACGCACAGGGCGATGCCGAAGCACAGGCCAAGGCGATTTCGGCCGCCTCGGCCGCCCGTGAACGCCAGCAGATGACCACTCCAGCGGCACCGCCGCCTGCCGCCGCCCCGAAAGCCGCTCCTGCTCCTGCGGGCGGCCTGATGGACGGGGCCAAGGTCAATGGCCGCAATGCCCCGGGAGGCACACGCACCGGCGGGGGCTATAGCGATGATTGATCGCCCCTGCATCGAGACGGATAACCGCCAGTGTGGGGTTGGGAGACCAAGACCATGAACAAGTCCATGAGCTTGCGGTTAGGTGTTGCTTTGGCCCTGCTGGTTTTGGCAGGGCCGGGTCAGGTCTTTGCGCTGGATTTTGCCAAAGATTGTGCCGATGTGCTGAAAGTTGATGTGACGGTGCGCGATGAATTGCGTGCCAATGAACCCATGGCGATAGCGCGGGGCCGGTTGCAATTGATGGCCTCGCAATCGGCCTTGCGGCAAACCATCGGCGAAAAAGTGTCGGCGAAAACCAGTTACGAATTGCAATCGCAAAACGGTAAAATCGACGAACGTCTGTTCAACCGCATCCGCGCTCAGGCGCAAGGCTTCGTCAAACAGCAGGACGCCACAGAAGCGGTTGAAAAGGAGGGCAGTCGCGAGATGCTGGTGTTGCAATCCAAAGCCTCGGTATGCGTGCCAAAGCCGTCCCTGATCATCAAGGAGACGGTCCAGATCGTCTCGGCCACCAATATTCAGGGAGCCGATCTACCGGAATTGCGCAATAGCCTCGGCGATGTCTTTTCAGCCTCGCCGGCTTTTGCGGTGGTGGAGACAGAGGACGACATGGCGGATGTGCAGATTTCCGCCAAGATCGAACGGATCGACTGGGGCGATATGAACAAGATCGTCAAACCCGATTTTCTGGCAACAGGAAAGAATGGTGCCAGTTCCAGTGATTACCAGCGTTTGTCCGTCGGCATTTCCCTGCAGGCCCGCCGCGATGATGGCTCGGTGGTGACCTCCAATGTCAGCCAGTTCCGCAATTTTCCGGTCTCGGCGGACCCGGAGATGGTGGCCCCTCCCTATGTGCGCGAGGTCTTGCAACTGGCCGCCCGCGAATTGCACGACAAGATCAGCCGCCTTCGTCCCGATGCGGCAAAAATCCAGGCCGTGCCTTCCCCCGTTACGCCCAAAAAGGAGTGGTGATATGACCGCTTTGACCCGTCGTTTTGTGACCGCCCTTGTTTTGGCTGTGGGCCTCTCCGGTCCGGTTCGGGCCGATGATGAAATGAGCATAGCCGTCATCACGCCGACCATTGCGCCCGCCGCGCAAGACATCAAAGCGCGTGGCTATGACACGCAGGATATTGTGCGCCTGCTTGAAGAGGGCCTGCGCAATTCCGGCCGCTTTATTGTCTATGACCGCGACAAGACCAATGAAGCCGCAGTGTTGGCCGAGCAGGCTTTTGCCGTATCCGGCAAAGCGGCAGGCAATGCCGCCGAATTCGGCAAGCTCAAAAACGTCAATCTGATTGTCCAGCCGACCATTACCCTGTTCAAGGCCGAGGTTCGCTCTCGCGAGATGGATGAAAATCCGGGCCGGTATGCGAAGCAGGAAAAGGCATCGATCACCATCAATTATAAAGTGCTCGATACCACCACGATGCAGATCAAGTTCACGCTCAATGTCGATGCGCAGATCGAGGCACAGGGCAGTACAGCCAACAAGGCCGATACACAATTCAGCAATGAGGGCTGGCAAAAGCTGGTGCAGGGGATCACCAAGAAATCGGTCTCCAGCATCGGCGACCGCGTATTTCCTTTGCTGGTCGTGCGCTTCCAGAACAAGCAAATCTTCATCAATCGCGGTGAAGGGGCCGGTCTGGAGGTTGGTGACATCAAGGAAGTCTTTTCCACCAGCGAGGACATGATCGACCCCAGCACCGGCAAATCGTTGGGCGCGGCCGAGGAATCGCTTGGCAAGATCAAAATCCAGCGGATCAGTCCCAAGTTCTCTGTGGCTGTCCCGGTGGGCGAATTGAGCGGCGAACCCAAAGCGGGCGATACGGTTCGCTAAGATACAAGGGGCACGGACGAAGCCTCCGGGCGTTCCAACAAAAAAGGGTGGCGCGAGCCACCCTTTTTCTGTGCAAGAGACCGTCTGCTTATTTCATCAGATCGGGCAGATAGGTTGCCATTTCGGGGAACAGCAACATGGCCCCCAGCATCACCGCGGATGCGCCGAGGAAGGGCCAGATACCGGCAAACACTTCTTCCAGTGTCACCAAGCCGTTGGATGCCCCTTTGACCACGAAACAGTTCATGCCGACCGGCGGGGTAATCGCCCCGATTTCGGCAAGGATGATGACATAGACACCAAACCAGACCGGATCAAAGCCCAGACCCATCATCACCGGATGGGTGATCGGCAAGGAAATGGCCAGCAGGGAGGGGGAGTCCATCAACATGCCGAAGATCAGATAGATCACCGTCACGATGGTCACAATGAACCAGACAGGGAAACCGTTATTGGTCAGGAAGTCCTGAATGGTTTGCGACACGCCGCTGAGCGCCAGAAAACGTGCAAAGATCAAGCCGCCGACCACAATCGCAAAGATCATGGCGGTCAGCTTTACGGTTTCGAGCAGGGTATCGGTCAGCAATTTGATCTTCAGTCCGCGATTGCGGACAATCGTCATGCCGAAGGTGACCAAAGCACCGATCCCGCCGCCCTCGGTCGGGGTGAAGTAGCCGTTATAGATGCCGCCCATCATCACCACGATGACCACCAGCAACGGGGCCACCAGACGCAGGGACCACATCTTTTCGGCAAAGGTATAGACCTCGGTCGGGCGCGGGGCCTTTTCAGGATAGATCATCGATGTGATGATGATGAACACGCCGAGAATGGTTGCAAAGACCAGACCGGGAATAATCCCGCCGATCAGCAATTCACCGATGCTCGAATTGGTCAGAATACCATAGACGACCATCAAAGCGCTGGGAGGGATCAGCACGGCCAAAGTGCCGGCAATGGCGATACAGGCACTGGCAAAGCTCTTGTCATAGCCACGCGCCACCATTTCCGGCAGGGCCAGCTTGGTGAACAGCATCGCCGAACCCACCGATGAGCCGGAGGCCGCACCGAATGCCGCCGCCGCACCGGTTGTCGCCACAGCAAGACCGCCGGGCAGGCGGCCGAGCCATTTGGTGCAGGCATCGTAGAGATCGTCGCCGATCCCCGCATGCATGGCGAAATAGCCCATCAGCAAGAACATCGGGATGACGCTGAAGTGGAAGCTGTTGGTCACATCGAAATAGATCGTGCCGAGGATGGACAAAGCGGCATTGAAATTGGTGATCAATGCAAGCCCGACAAATCCGACCGTGGTCATGGCGATCATGATCTGAGCGCCAAGGAAGATCGAGCCGAGCAGCATGCCGATCCCTAAAAAGCCGATTGTAATGGAGGACATGTCAATGAACCTTATAGTGGTCGGCGGCAGCTTCCGACAAGGGCGAGCCACCGATGATGATGGCATGCAGGGCTTCCATCAGGAATTGGAACGAAATCAGCGCGGCACCGACAGCCACCGCGGCTTTGGCCGGATAGACGGCAAAGCGGATGGTCGCACCCCAGACCTGCTCGTTCATGTTGTAGGAGCGGATCGTGTACTGCAATGAGGCATAGGCCACCGCCGCAAAGATCAGCATGCCGACTGTCATCCAGAAGCAATGAAGCCAGCGGTTGAACTCCGGCGAGAAATGCGAGGTCAGAAACACAGTATTCACATGCTCCTGCTTATACAGCGTGTAAGCAAAGGGGAGCATGATGACGGCTGTCAGAATGGATTGGGTGAATTCCACACCGGCAGGAACCGGCGCGTTGAACAGCTTGCGCGAGATGGCGTTGGTATCAATCACCCACATCATCAGGAAGGTCAGAAAACCAGCGATAGCGGCGGCAAACTCCATCCATTTCCCGCTTTTTTTGTATAGTTTGATAAACCCGTGCTTCATATCGGCCTCCACCCAATTCCCATTTGCTTTTGAACGCGAAAACCGGAGCGGACAAAGCCCGCTCCGGTTTTATTGTCAGAGCTTAGTTGTTGATGTCGTTGACGACCTTTTTGGCCGATGCTTCCGACATGCCGGCCTTCACAGCGCGGTCAACCCAGCTGTTGCGGACGGACTGGACCTTGGCATTGCCGAGCGTGACCTTGTTGAATTCATCTGCATTGATCTTGATGATTTCAACCTTGCCGGACTTTTTCCATGATTCCAGAGTATCGGCGGTGGCCTTTTCGTAGGAACGCAGGAATTCGACCAGATAATCCTTCTTCATGTCATCCATGATCTTTTTCAGATCGGCAGGCAGAGCGTTGTATTTGTCGAGGTTCATGATGACCATGTGCCCCCATGATGCCCCCATCGGCACATCGATGAAATACTTGGCGACATCGGCCCATTTCCAACCCACTGTCAAAGCAGGATCGCCGGGCGAGCAATCGAGAATGCCGTTGCCCAAGGCTTCATAGGCTTCAGAATCCGACATCGAAACAGGCACGGCACCAAGTGATTCCAGCATGGCGGGCAGGGCCACACCGTAAGAGCGGATACGCTTGCCCTTGAAGTCTTCCATGGTGCGGATCGGCTTGGAGCAGATCATGCCATAGGACGGCAATGGGCGGACCGAGATCATCTTCAGTTTGAATTTGGCCAGTTCCTTGGCAAACTCCGGATGCTCGTCATGCCATTTCAGCATCAACTCACCGAGCTGGGCCTGAGATTTCGGCTGTGGCCAGAAAAACGGAATGGCGTTGTTGATCGGGAACTGGTCGGGGAAATACGGGGTGACGAGGGGACCAAGGTCGATCACGCCGTTTTCCACCGCAGTCGGCACTTCACCGACCTTCACCACGGTGCCACCCCACAGCATCAGCATGGAATGTTTGTTGTTCGAGCGCTTTGGCAATTCCTTGCCCATCCATTCGGCGCTCTTGGCATATTCGTTGGCGCCTTGCGGCGTGTAATCGCCATATTTCAATTGATCGGCCTGTGCCGCACCCATCATCAGGGAGGCCATTGCCGTCAATGCCACGGTGGTCATTTTGAGTTGCTTCAACATGTTCGTCTCTTCCCTTTTTAGCTGGTCGTCTGTTGCGGTTTGACACCAATCTTTTGAATTCTAGGCTCTAGCGTTTCACCCTTTTGAAGATACGTCAATATCTGTCGACACTTTAAACAGGTAAAAAATAAAATGCCTTTGTTGGGACGGGGAGCATGGGTCCTGCCACTATGATGCAATCTGATCCGCTGTTTGGGAGGGGCGCACTGTTTTTTGCAATAGAAGGGCTGGATTTAGGCCGGATTTGCCGGCCGCGGCAGAACGGAACAGGAGAGTGGGCCTGTGACATCGGGGCCGGTCTATGCACCATTGCGGTGGTTCAGCCAAGGGGCTCATAGCCGCTATGCTTTTTTGCTATCTCACGGTTCCGCTTGATAAAATTGCCGGAAATGATCAAAAAACGGAACTATGTGATAACCCGCTCCACGTCCCTGGCGGGTGTTGCGCTTTTGTCCCAAAGGCCAACAGGGGCTTCAACACTGTCGATGCCCGCAATGGAAACGGTGACGGCGATCACTCGGCGGGATCTTCAATGCAATCTGTCTGATGTGAGCCGGCCTTCTGGAGGGATCTTTCCAGAGGATGAATGGTCGCTTTTTGTCGGGTGCTGGGCAGAGAAACAGTGCAAAACTGTCGATTGTCGACATCGTTTCGGGATTGGATGGCGTTGATCTGCAGTCGGGTTTGCAGGCTGTTACAGGATTTTTGCTTGGTTATTGTATTGTTATTATTGATTAAAATAGCCTGATACTTTTGATTTTGATTCCAAACGAGTGCGGCACTTGACGGGATTTCATCGGGCGCGTTACAAAGTGTCGACAATAGACAGGTTGCCATTCGGTCAAGGGTCCAATCCGGTTTGGCAAATCATGCATCATAACACGACCAGAGGGAGAGACTGGAATGTCGGGCAATAGTGGTTTGATCACCGGAAGCATGGATTATCTGCGCCGTCCGTTTGTGCGCAACATCAAAGCCGGTGACAAGGTTTTGATTCTGTCCGACACCGCACATGATCCGCGGGTCTGGCAGGCCGTGATGAGCATCTGTCAGGAAATCGGGGCGGATACCACCCTTGCGCTGTTCGAGCGCCGTCCGGCCGACTATTACGATCCGCCTGCGGCCGTGTGCGAAGCGATGATGCAATCCGATGTCAACGTTTTGCTGTGCTCGACCGGCATGTTGCATTCGCCTGCCAGCTTCCGTGCGATGCAGGCCCGTATTCCGTCCATCTGTCTGGACGGGGGCATGACGCTGGAGCAGTTGCAGTCCGGCGCGATCACCGAAGACATGAAAAAAGTGGCCGAGCGCAAGCATTTCGTCGCCAAGAACGTGTTTGGCCCCAATGCCAAAACCTGCCGCGTCACATCGCGTTACGGGACCGATTTCACCTATAGCGTTGAAAACCGCATCACCTTCCCGCCGATGCCGGGCGATAACTTCGATCCCTATAAAATCATCGATTTCGGCAAGGATGAAAACCGCGAAGGCGGCCTGTATTACTACCTGTTCCCGACCGGCGAATTCAACGTGGCCCCTGTCGAAGGCACGGCCAATGGCAAGTTGGTGATCGACCTGACCATGCACCATATCGGCCGGATCTATGAGCCGATTGCCCTGACCGTGAAGGATGGCCGCGTGGTCGATATTGCCGGTGGTGCCGAAGCCCGCATCCTGCGCGATTACCTGATCGAATATGGCGACGAGAATGCCTATATGTGCCCCGCCGAAGCCTCGGTCGGTGTCAATGCCAAGGCGGTGGTGCGCGGGATCCAGCGCGAGGACAAGAACATCCTCGGAACCCTCCATTTCGGTCTGGGCACCAATGTCGATGTCGGCGGTTCGATCATTTCCAAAATCCATCTCGACGGGGTGATTCTGGAGCCGACCCTCTATGTCGACGGTGTGATGAAGATCGACAATGGCCGCTTCCTCGTGCCCATCGAAGCCGAGTAATCACAGGGTGCAGGTGGCTTTTCGGGTCGCCTGCACCTGTTCTGGCTCGTGTGGACAAGGGGTGGGATCATGACACAACCGCTATTGCATTATACCCGACACGGGCATGGACCGATGGTGGTCCTGTTGCATCCTGTCGGACTGGACGGCACGTTCTGGCGTGATCTGCCGCAGAGCTTGTCCGATCGCTACACCGTGATCTGTGTCGATCTGCGCGGGCATGGCCAATCGTCACCCGCCCCGCGCCCCGGCACGATGGCGGCTTGCGTGGACGATGTCGCGGCCGTGATCAGGGACGCGGGCAAGGGACAGGGGCAGGGGCAGGAAAATCAGAAGGCCGTTGTGCTTGGCCTGTCATTCGGCGGCATGGTGGCCCAGAATCTGGCGATCCAGCACCCCGAACTTGTTTCCGGACTGGTGGTCTGCGGATGCGGCGCGATGATCCCTCCGGCCTTCAAACAGGCGATATTGGCGCGTGGTTCGGATGCCGAGCAAGGCGGGATGCAGGCGATCACGCCCGCAACACTGGAGCGCTGGTTCACGCCCGCATTCATGGCCTCGCCGGACGTGGAAAAAGTCCGCGCCCGCTTGCTGGCCGACAAACCCTCCGATTTTGCCGCCGCCTGGGAAGCGATTTCCGAGCATCAGGCCCTTGACCGGTTGAAACAGGTGACAGTGCCTGCGCTGGTGATCGGCGGCAGTCTCGATCTGGCGACCTCGGTCGAGGCGATTGCTGTGCTGGCTGATGCTTTCGCGGATGGCCGCAAGGTGATTCTGGAAGGCGCGCCGCATATGATGCAGATTGAAAATCAGGATGTGTTCACCGCTGCGGTGCGGCACTTTCTCGACCATATGGGGAGCTGAGCATGTCAAAGGCACTCTTGCTGGTGGTGGCCGATCCGTCTCCGACGATGGAGGAGGAGTTCAACGCCTGGTATGATACCGAGCATGTGCCCGAACGGGCGGTGATCCCCGGGTTCAACACGGCCTTGCGGTTTGTCTCGCTCGGCGATGGCCCGGCCTATATGGCGCTTTATGATCTCGATGATCTGGCGGTGCTCGACAGTCCGGCCTATCAGGCGGTTTACGGCGTGAATTTCTCGCCCTGGACGCGGCGTGTGACCTCGCGGGTCAATCCGGCGCGGTTGACAGGCGTGCAGATGTTTCCCGGTCAGGCCGTGACGGGACTGTGCGCCCGCATGGTGCTGGTGCGGTTGCGGGATGTCAGCGAGGCCGATATGGCGGCGACCATCAAGGCTCTGGACGGGTTTTCGGCCCGTCATGACAATTGCACCCAGCATCGGGTTTTTGTCTGCGACCAGCAGACAAGGCAGGATGGCTTTGTGCTGTTTGAATTCAATGATAACCGCACAGAGAGTGTGAATGGTGCGGTGTTTGGTGGTTTGGCCGATAAAATCGATCTGTTGGCCCATTACCGCCCTTACCGGATTAACTGACGCACCGGACTGCATCTGATGCGGTTGGTGACGACGAGAGGATGAAAGATGCGGATCAAAGCTGTGCGGGTGCATGCCTATGGGGGAGCCGACCAGCTCCGCTATGAAGAAATCGAATTAAGCCCCCCCGCCGCCGGTCAGGCTCTGATCCGCCATAAAGCCATCGGGTTGAATTTTGCCGATCTGCACAATCGGGAAGGGCGCTATCCTTTGCCGTCTTTGCCGCATGTTCTGGGGGGCGAGGCCGCCGGTGTGGTGGAAGCCATCGGGGCGGGCGTGACGGATGTGAAAGTGGGTGACCGCGTGGCCTATGCGGCCGGTGGTCCGGCCTTTCCGCCCGGTTCCTATGCCGAGGCGCGGCTGTTCGATGCCAGCCGGCTGGTGATCCTGCCCGACGAGATCGACGACATCACCGCCGCCAGCGTGCTGGTGAAGGGCTTGACCGCCCAATATCTGCTCAAAAGTGTCTATCCGGTTTCGGCCGGTGATACGATACTGGTGCATGCGGCCGCCGGTGGGGTCGGTCTGATTTTGACCCAATGGGCGCGCCATCTCGGTGCGCGGGTGATCGGTGTGGTCAGCACCGCCGAAAAGGCGGCCCTTGCCAAAGACAACGGATGCCATCATCCGCTGGTGCTCGGCGAGGGTGATCTTGTGCGCCGCGTCCGGTCCCTGACGGCTGGTGAAGGGGTTCCCGTGGTATTTGACTCGGTCGGGCGCGATACGTTCGACATGTCGCTGGAATGCCTGCGTCCGCGTGGCACTATGGTGCAGTTCGGGACAGCCTCCGGTCCCGTACCGCCGCTCGATCTGTTCCGGTTAAACAAGATGGGCTCGCTGACGGTGACCAGTGCGGCCTTTGCATGGTTTTTCCGCAGTCGGCCTGAATTGCTGTCGCGTGCGGCCGATTTGTTCGATGTGGTCCTGCGCGGTATCGTCAATGTGCCGGTTCACCAGCGGTTCGCACTGTCGGATGTCGCCAAAGCCCATGCGGCGATTGAAAGCCGCAAAACGCTGGGGGCAAGTGTTCTGATCCCCTGAGCCTGTCTGCAAACCGCTCGGCTTTAACAAACACGCAAGAAAAAAGTGGCATGACAATGGTTGACCACAGGAGCGGACTGACAGGATTGATGCCGATGGATAAGCCAATGTCTTGTTTCGATTGCGTCGCGGATCATGCACGATGATGACACCGGAGCAATCATTGCTGGAAGCACGGCGGGTAATCCGCGGTATTGTCGCCAGCGGCCATGACCGCCCTTCGCTGGTCTCCACCATCGCCAGCGAGATCGGGGCCGATATCATCGAAGGGCTGATCAAGCCGGGGCAGGATCTCAATACGGTTGAATTGTCCAAACAGCATCACAGCAGTCGCACACCGGTGCGCGAGGCGCTGATGCTGTTGGAGGCCGAGGGACTGGTGGATATTCCGCCCCGCAAAAGACCCCATGCGAAATTGCTGTCGATCGACGAAATCCGCGAAATCTACCGGACCCGTGCCGCCTTGCTGGAATTTATCGCCACAGATGTGGCCAATCTCGCCGACGAGCATGATATTGCCGTGCTCAAAGCCATTCTCGAAAAAATGCGCACGGCCGTCACGCAACGCGATTTGCGCGCCTCGGTTTGGCTCAGTGTCGAATTCCACGATGCCAATGCCCGCATTGCCCGCAACAGTACGGTCAAACGCATCATCGATTCCCTGTTGCTCAGAACGCTGGTGATCCGGCGGTTGAGCCTGTCATTGCCTTCGCGGGTCGAAGAGTCGCTGGATGACCATATCCGCCTTGTCAGTGCCTATGAACACCGTGACCCGTTTCTGGCCTCGGCGATTTTGCGGGCCAATCATGTCGGCTCGCTGGCCGCTGTCGAAAACTATTTCAACAAGACAGGCCGGCTGGAACGCGGAGCCTGACCCACCCTTTCCAACCGTCATCCGGTTGAACGTTCGAGGACATCATGACCCGATTGCTTGATTACACCACCAGCGGATCTCCCGACAAACCGGCACTGTTTCTGTTGCATCCGATGGGCGGGGACAAGTCGTTCTGGGGCCCGTTCTGCGAAGCGATGCGGGATGATTTCTTTCTGGTGGCGGCCACCCAATACGGGGCCGGTGTTGCTCCCGATGTGACCGAGACGATATCGATCGAGGGTCATGTGCAGGATATGGAAGCACTGCGCCATCACCTCGGGATTGACCGGCTGGTCGTGATCGGATGCGCGATCGGCGCGATGATCGGGGCGCGTTACAGCGCCTTGTATCCCGATCATGTCAGGGCCTTGATCATGCCCAATCCGGGTTTGCGCACCCGTGAAGCCGCCAGTCAGGCTTTGGCCCTGCGGGCCCGCGCCGTGCGCGAAGGAGGCATGGATGCTGTGATACCGGCCGCCACCGATGCCGCCTTTTTCGGATGTCCCGATGATGCCCATAAAGCCGCCTATGTGGCGGTGTTTCGGGCGCAAAATCCGTCCAACTATGCCGCAACCCTTGATAGCGTGTTGGAGGCCGATCTGACCGAAAGCTATCGAAGCCTTGCCTGTCCGGTGCTGATGGTGCCCGGCGGCAATGACAAGCTGTTTACCCCCGATCACGGCGACGAGATCAAGCCGCTGATCCCGCAGTCGGAATTGGTGGTCATGCCGCAAGGGGCGCATTTCATTCCCTACCAGTTCCCGAAGGAATTTGCCGCCTTGGTGCGCGACTTTCTGGCCCGCCATTCCCTCTAGGGTTTACGGCATAAGCATGCCGCCATTGACCTCGATGATCTGGCCCGTGACAAAGGACGACATCTGGTCTGAGGCGAGATAGAGATAGGCACCGACACATTCATCCAGCGTGCCGGTGCGGCGCATCGGTGTCGCCTTGATCGAGGCTTCGATCTGGTGCTGGGGGGTGACCCACGACACATTCGGCTTGTCGATCACTCCCGGTGCAACGGCATTGACGCGGATGTTGTAGCGGGCCACTTCTTTGGCCAGACCACGGGTAAAGGTCGAGACAAACGCCTTTGAGGCGGCATAGAGAACCGAGCGTCCGCCGCCGCCATTGCGTGCCGCAAGCGATGTCGTCGAAATGATCACGCCGCTTCCCTGTGCTTCCATGATCGGCAGAGCCGCACGACTGCAGGCAAACACCGAGCGGGCATTGAGATCGAGCACGGCATCGTAAAGATCATCATCGGCATCACGAATCGGCACGCGGTTGACGACCCCGCCGGCATTGTTGATCAGAATATCCAGGCTCCCCAAGGCGGCATGGGCTTCGCGCACCAGACGGTTGCATTCCTGCGATGTCCTGATATCTGCTTTGATCACATGGGCCTGGCCGCCCAAATTGCGGATCTCGCTGGCCACCTGTTCGGCCTGCTCGATATTGGCATAGCCATGTAGGGCTATTTTGACGCCCTGTGCCGCAAAAGCACGGGCAAGCGTGGCACCAATCCCTGTCGAAGAGCCTGTTATCAGGGCTGTTTTTCCAGCTAAGTCACTGATTTTCACAAAATTATTCCTTTTGGCTTCTTGTCACGCTTTAAAAATAATGCATCATATCTTTTATAATTAAAAGGGTTGCGGCAGTATTGGTCTGACGAATATCCTGAAAAATGTGCATGACACCGGAGAGGGTCCGCGCGGCATTGATGGCTGTTGTCGGCTCCTGTTCAAGCCTAACAGATGTGATGGGAGAAACAGATGTCGGACTATCGTTACCAACCCGAGCAATCACCGGTCTTCAAAGGCAATTATCCGCGTTCGACCGAGGAGATGGAGGTATGGCAACGCAAGGCCGATATCGAAGCGGTCGTCGATCCTGATCTGGAGATTGTCGATGCCCACCATCATTTGTGGGACAATGCCAATGGCCAATATCTGATCCGCGAAATCACCGACGATATCCGCCGTAGCGGTCACAATGTGATTTCGACCGTGCATGTGCAGGCCCATTCGATGATGCGCGCCTCGGGGCCGGAAGAGTTGAAGTGCCTCGGCGAGACCGAATTTCTGAGCGGCATTGCCGCCATGTCCGACAGCGGTCGTTACGGGGCAACCCGTGTATGCGAGGGGATTGTCGGCTATGTCGATTTCCGTCTGGGGGATCGTGTCGGGGCTATTCTCGACCAGCATATGGCGATCAGCGGCGGGCGGTTCCGCGGGATCCGGCAGGGGCTGACATGGACGGATGAAAAACAGATCGCCGATTTCCTGCCTTCGGTTGCCCAGCACCATCTGATGTCGGATCCCGATTTCCGCAAGGGCTTTGCCCAACTGGCCCCGCGTGATCTGAGTTTCGATGCGTGGTTGTTCCACCCGCAAATTTCCGAGCTGGTCGAACTGGCCAATGCCTTCCCCGACACACGAATTGTGCTCAACCATATCGGTGGCCGTTTGGGCATTGGCTCCTATGCGTTCCGGTTCAAGGATGAATTTGTCAAATGGCAGGCCGATCTGAAGCGGTTGGCCCAATGCCCCAATGTCTTTGTCAAAATCGGCGGGCTTGGCATGGTCTATGGCGGTTTCGGGTTCCATACCGAATACAAGCCGCTCAATTCCGATGATCTGGTCAATGCGTGGTCGCCTTTCGTGCAGGCGGGCATTGATGCCTTCGGCCCCCGGCGCGTCATCATGGAAAGTAATTTTCCGGTCGACAAGCAGTGCTGTACCTATCAGGCGCTCTGGAATGCATTGAAGAAAATCACCGCCTCCTACAGCGCGGACGAGCGCAAACGCATGTTCAACGGCGCGGCGCGTGAATTCTACCGGTTGCGCTGATTGGCCATCGGTGCGTTGTCCTTTGCGGCTTGTGCCGCACCATCTGCGCGGGAATTGGGGAGAGTGCTATGCCGCCTGAAGTCGAGGTGATCAACTATCAACGGTTCCGGCCCTATATTGTCGGCAGTGCAAGGCTGGAAACCGTGCATACCGGCATGCGCTGGCCTGAAGGGCCGGTCTATTGTGCGGATGGGGATTACTATCTGTGGAGCGATATTCCCAACAACCGCATCATGCGCTGGGTCGAAGGGTCGGGTGTCAGCGTCTTTCGCGCCCCCTCGCATCACGCCAACGGCAACAGCCGCGACCGGCAGGGGCGGTTGGTGACCTGCGAAAGCGGTGCGCGGCGGCTGACCCGTACCGAAGCAGACGGCACCATCACCGTGCTGGCCGATCACTATCAGGGCAAGCGCTTGAACTCGCCCAATGATGTGGTGGTGCGCTCGGACGGCACGATCTGGTTTACCGATCCCGATTACGGCATCCTGAGCGACTATACCGGTGACAAGGCCCGAAGCGAGATCGGGATCAATCATGTGTTCTGCTATGATCCGGCCACCGGCGAATTGACCAGCGCGACGGACAGGATGATCAAGCCTAATGGTCTGGCCTTTTCGCCCGATGAAACCATCCTGTATGTGGCCGACACTTCCAGCTCGCACAGCCAGACCGGCTACCACCATATCGAGGCATGGGATGTGGTGGGCAAAGAACTGCACAATCAGCGGGTCTTTGCTGTCATCAATCCCGGTGTTTCCGATGGTTTCCGTGTCGATATCGACGGCAATGTCTGGACCAGTGCGGGAGATGGCGTGCAGGTCTTTGCATCGGACGGCGAATTGATCGGCAAGATCAGACTGCCCGAAGTCTGCACCAATCTGGTGTTTGGCGGCCCCAAGCGCAACCGCCTGTTCATGACCTGCGCCTCGTCGGTCTTTACGCTCTATGTCAGCACACGCGGTGCCCAATATCCGTAACCGATCAAACCCGCGGTGCCCGCCGCGTCTGAAGGGTTCACTATGACATCTATGGATGCTCTCAAAAACAAGATTGCCATTGTCGGTGTCGGCACGACCGAATACGGCAATTTTCCGCAATTCAGCGATTACGCGCTGGGTGCCAAGGCCTTCAAGGCCGCGGTGGAGGATTGCGGGATCGACAAGAACCGGATTGACGGTTTGGTCTGTTGCCGTGTGCCGTTTTATGCGCGGATGGGGGAGGTGCTCGGTCTCAATCCGCGCTGGACCCTGCAAATGCCGCCGCATGGCCGCATGTCGGGCATGGCCATCATCGAGGCCATGCTGGCGATTGAAACAGGTGCGGCCGATTATGTCGCCCTCATCTATACCAATATCGGGCGCTCCCGCCGCGTCAATTACGGGGGCGACGAGGCGGCCAGCATCTGGGATCCGTGGGGGTTCACCTCGCCCGGTGCGGCCCATGCCATGATGTTCCAGATGCACCAGAACCGTTACGGCACGACCACCCGCCAATTGGCCGAAGTCTCGGTGGCGTTTCGCCAGCATGCTTTGCTCAATCCCGATGCGGTGATGAAAAAGCCGATGACGATCGAGGACCATGAGGAAGCGCGCCCGATTGTCGAACCTCTGCGTCTGCTCGATTATTGCCTGATCAATGATGGTGCGGTCTGCGTGATCATGACCAGCGCTGAACGCGCCAGGGATTTGAAAAAGCCGCCGGTGCTGATTTCCGGTGTCGGTGCGCGCGATGCCTTCAGCCAATCGAGCATTTCCAATTTCGACGAGAATTTCTGGTATGCCGAGGCCCGCGATACCGCCGATCAGGTCTATCGCATGGCGGGTGTCGGCCCCGGGGATATTGACGGGTTGATGTGTTACGACAATTTCAGCCCGACCGTGCTGTTCTCGCTCGAGGGCTTCGGCTTTTGCGGGCGCGGCGAAAGCGGGCCTTATGTCGAAGGCGGCACGCTCGGCCTGCACGGCGCTTTGCCGACCAATACCGATGGCGGGCATTTGTCCAATTCCTACATGCAGGGCTGGGCGTTGAATGTGGAGGCCGTCCGCCAGTTGCGCGGCGAAAGTGGAGCCCGCCAGATCAAGGACTGCAACATCATCCAATATGTCGCAGTCACGCCTTGCACCCGTTCCATCATCTATTCGCGCGCGTGAGGAGGGTGAGATCATGACCTATACAAAACCGCTTCCGCCAGTCGACGATCTGCTGATGCAACCATTTTGGGAGAATGCCCGCGCGCATCGGCTCTCGATCCAGCGCTGTGAGGCATGTGGGGACGGGCATTTTCCGCCCAGCCCCGTCTGCCCGCATTGCCTGTCGGAAGAGCAAACATGGGAGCCGGTCAGCGGGCGCGGGACCTTGCTGTCCTGGGTGACCTTCCATCGCGCCTATTGGGGCGGGTTTATCCCTGATCTGCCCTATCAGTGCTGTCTGGTCCGTCTGGCGGAAGGCCCGCTGATCGTTGCCAATTTTGCCGGTGACAAGCCGGAATATCTGGCCGAAGGATTGCCCGTCCGTGCGGTGTTTCAGGATATGACCGAACACTTCACTTTGCCCAAATTTGTTGTCGAGCAGTCCTGACATGGACAAGGGATCTGCCATGAATGCACCTGCCGTGCTGGATCGACTTGAGGAACAGGCCGACAGGCACACCACCCCTTGCGGGGACGGCAAGATGGTCTGGCGCGAATGGGGGGCCGGACCTACGCTGGTGCTGTTGCATGGCGGTTACGGCTCATGGCGGCATTGGGTGCGCAATATCGACCATTTCAAACAGTTCCGGCGTGTGCTGGTTCCCGATATTCCGGGCTTGGGTGATTCCGATGATGCGCCCGATCCGACCCCCGACGGGATCGGACAGGTGATCGCGCAAGGACTGGCGCAATTGGTCAAGCCGGTCGAGCGGCTCGATATTGTCGGTTTTTCGTTCGGCTCGCTGGTGGGAGCCTATGCGGCCAGCCACTACCGCTCGCCTTTGACCTCGTTGACGCTGGTAGGAGCGGGGGCCTTGGGCCTGCCGCGCACCAATATCATCCTGCACCGCACCGATCACGAGATGGAGGAGAGCGAGCGGGCGGCCCTGCACAAGCTCAATCTCGGCATGCTGATGATTGCCGATCCTGAGCATGTCGATGAACTGGCGGTGACCATCCAGCATATCAATGTCGGCATGGCGCGTGTCAAAAGCCGCCGCTTTGCCAATACCGAGAACATCACGGATGCCTTGCGGCAATCCCGTCCCGACCATCTGCATGTGATCTGGGGCGAACAGGATGCGGTGGCCGCAGGGCAATTCGGCGTGCGCGAAGCCGTGTTGCGGGCGGTGCGTCCCGACCTGACTTTCAAGCTCATTCCTGCCGCCGGCCACTGGGTCAGCTATGAGGATGCACCGGCCTTCAACGCCTATCTCACTGAAATTTTGAGATAATGTCAGCGATTTGCCGAATCTTGACTTGCTATATTATTTATATGATGCATTATTTTAGCAGAGCTGATCGGTCGTTCCGTCACCGCCGGACCTGACCGATGAGCCTAGACCGTACGGCCCAGAATAAAGACTGCAGGATCAAGACTGCCCCGATTGATGTTTCACCCTCGCGACAGATTGCAATTGTTATGAGCACGCAAACGCTTCGTCCCTATACCGGAATACGCATCATCGATCTGACGCGCGAGTTGGGGGCCTATGCCACCCGCTTGTTTGCCGATCTGGGCGCGGAGGTGATCAGGGTCGAGAGCAAGCAAGGACGCGCCGACCGGCAGAATCCCCCCGGTGTGGCCGGTCTGGACCCGCACCGCTTCGGTGGTGTGCCCTATGCGTTTTTGAATGCCAATAAAAAGAGCCTGACGCTGGATCTCGCTACTGCCGCAGGCCAAAACGTGTTGGCCGATCTGGTGTCGCATGCGCAGATTGTGGTTTACGAGGCGGGTGCGCAGGCCGATGTGGCGCTGGCCGATCTTCTGGCCGTGCCCGGTGCGCGGATTGTCACTTCGGTCTCCTATTTCGGGTTGACCGGTCCCTATAGCCAATATGTCGGGACGGATCTGATCGCCCAATCACTGGGCGGGATCGCGTGGCTGTCGGGCGAACCTGACAAACCGCCCCTGCAACTGGCGGGACAGCAAAGCGTGTTTGTGACCTCCCTCTATGCCGCCGCCGCAACGGCCATTGCCTTGTGGGACCTCGAGGCAACCGGTCACGGCCATGTGCTCGATGTCTCGGCACAAGAGGCCATTGCCCATTCCCTGCAAAATGCCATTCAGGTTTACGATCTTGAAAAGCGCGTTTCGAGCCGGGGCGGCGAGGGCGTGCGCGATGCGACCGAGGCGGCCTATGCCTGCAAGGATGGCTATGTGTTTCTGGCCGCCCCTCTCGCTTTGCCGGCTTCATGGAACGGGATCATCCAATGGATGACCGAAGAAGGGTTCGAGGGCGTGTCCCGTTTGCACGAAGCCGATTGGGCCGATCGTGCCACCCGTTGCAAGGCGGCGATGCGCAGTGAGTTCAAACTGCTGTTCGAACGGTTTGTTGCCAATAAAACCAAGCAGGAGATGCGCGACAACGCCCTCAAGCGCAAGCTGGTGATGGCTCCCGTCAGCAAGCTGGCCGATCTGCAGGATGATCCGCAACTGGTCTATCGCCAGTATTTCCAGCAGGTCAGCATGGCCGGTCTCGACCATCCGGTTGCCTTTCCCGGTGCGCCCTACCGGTTGTCCGAACCTTTATGGCAGATCGAACGCGGTGCACCCGCTTTGGGGCAGGACAGTGAAGCCGTGCTGGCCGGACTTGCCGCATCACAAAAGACCGCGGGAGGGCAGGCCTGATGTTTCCGCAATTTCTCAAAGGCATCCGGTTTGCCGATCTGACATGGGCCGGGGCCGGTCCGTTCTCGACTAAACTGTTCAGCGATTTCGGGGCCGAGATCATCAAGGTCGAAAGCGGTTCGCGGGTCGATCCGGTCAGGGCGGGCGGGCCGTTCAGGGACGGGATCGCCGGCATCAACCGGTCCGGCTATTTCGCATCGCGCAACACCGGCAAAAAAAGTCTGGCGATGAACCTCAAAAGCCGGAAATCCCGCGATATTCTGTATGACATCATCCGCACCTCCGATGTTGTCAGCAATAATTTCGGACCCGGTGCGATGGAGCGTCTGGGCCTGGGCTATGACGAGGTCAAAGCCATCAAACCCGACATCATCTACCTCTCGATGCCGATGTATGGCGAGGATGGACCACTGGCCAGCCTGCTGGGGGTGGGCATGACCATCTCGGCGGTGACGGGCTTGATGTGGCAGACCGGCTATCAGGGGGAAGGGCCGATCGGACCCGGCACGCATTTTCCCGATCATGCCGCCAATCCCTATCATGCCGCCTTTGCGATCATGGCGGCCTTGCGTCACCGGCGGGCGACCGGACGCGGGTTGAAAATCGATCTCTCGCAAGTGGAATCCACCATCAATTGCATGGGCCTGCCGTTTCTCGAATATGCCCTGACCGGACAGGAGCGCGAGCGGATGGGCAATCGCTCGCCCTTCCATGCGCCCCACAATATCTTTGCCTGTGCGGGGGCCGATGACTGGTGCGCGATTGCGGTCGAGACGGACCGGCAATGGCAAGCGCTGTGTCAGGTCACGGGGTTGTCGGAGCTTGCCGCTGATCCGGCCCTTGCCCATGCGCAAGGACGGTTGCAACAGGTCGAGCGGATCGAGCAGGCCGTGACACAATGGACCCGCCAGCATGGGGCCAAGGATGTGATGGCGCGCTTGCAGGCCGAAGGCGTACCGGCGGGCATGGTGATGAATTCGCGCCACTTGATGGAAGAGGACGACCAGCTGCGCCATCGCGGCTATTGGCAGACGCTCGATCATCCCGAAATCGGGGAAAGCCAGTTTACCTCGCCGCCTTTCTTGCTGGATGGCGAGCGCGTCAATCTCAGGCGACCGCCGCTTCTGGGCGAGCACAGCGAAGACCTTTTGCAACAGTTGCTGGGATATTCGGCCGCGCAGGTGCAGGCCTTGCGGGACGACGGTGTGCTGGAATGAGAATGTCTATGAATAGCCTTCAGCGGGACGGGGAGTGGAACGGATGACGAGAGCGAAAAACTTGAGCAAGGTTGCCGCAGTCATCGGCATCGGTGAAAGCGATTATGTGGGGGATCATGCCCGTGTCAGGGCTGGCGAGCGTCCGCATGATTCCTATGGCTATGCGGCCATTGCTTTCAACAAGGCCTTGAAGGATGCGGGCATCGAGCGTGATGACATCGACGGTTTGATCGTCGGGCCGACCATTGCCTATGAGCGGATGGGGGAGTTGCTGGGCATCAACCCGACCTGGGGTTCGCAAGCCGATGCGATGCTGTCGGTGATCGAAGCCTGCATGGCCATTCAAACCGGCATGGCCGAAGTGGTGGCTCTGGTCTATGGCAATGACCAGCGCTCTGCCGCCATCCAGTATGGCGGACCGGAGGCCATGGGCGGCAATATGTTCCTGTCCTACATCTACCACGCGCCATGGGGATTTACCTCGCAGGGCGCGCTCTATGCGATGATGTTCCAGCGGTTCATGGCCCTGACCGGCTGTACCGAGGCGCAGTTGGGCGAAGTGGCGGTGGCACAGCGTCTGCATGCCAGCCTCAACCCGCACGCCTTGATGAAGAAGCTGATCACCATCGAGGATTACATGGCGTCGCGTTATATCTGCGAGCCATTGCATCTGTTCGATTACTGCCTGATCAATGACGGCGGTGTTGCCCTGATCATCACCTCGGCCGATTATGCCAAGCGCAACGCCAAGAAAAAGCCGGTGCTGATCCACGGTGTCGGCCGTTATGATGCCAATAAGGGCGCAACCAGTCTGGAGCCGCGTTTGCTCGATTTCTACCGTCCGGCACAGGAGCGGTGCGCCGAGCAGGTGTTCAATATGGCGGGGCTTGGTCCGAAAGATATCGATGCCGTGCAAATCTATGACAGCTTCTCCTGCCATGTGCCTTTGGCGCTGGAAGGGTATGGCTATTGCGCGACCGGCGATGTCGGCCGCTTCATGGCCGAGGAGGGCATTTCGCTGAAAGGCAAATTGCCCGTCAATACCGGCGGCGGCCATTTGTCGGAAACCTATATGCAGGGCTGGAACCATCAGGTTGAAGCCGTGCGTCAGG
>CANGOE010000005.1 GCA_947455455.1 Hyphomicrobiales bacterium | reverse complement strand
TTTGCTGGTCGAGCATGACATGAAAATGGTGATGCGGATTTCCAACCACATTGTCGTGCTCGATTACGGCGAGAAGATCGCCGAGGGCGACCCCGCCAGCGTCAGCCGCAATCCGCGGGTGATCGAAGCCTATTTGGGTGCTCAAGCGAAGGAGGCGGCCGATGCTCGCGGTTGAGGGTTTGCGGTCGCGCTATGGCCGTATCGAAGTCTTGCACGGCATCGATCTTGCCGTCGGCTCCGGCGAGATCGTGACGGTGGTGGGCGCCAACGGGGCCGGCAAGACCACTTTGTTGCGTTGCCTGTCCGGCGTGCAACCGGTGTCTGCGGGCCAGATCACCTTTCGCGGCGAAGTGCTGACCAAGGTGCCTGCCTTCAGACGCATCCAGCGCGGGCTGGCGCAATCGCCCGAAGGCCGCCAGATTTTTACCAATCTGACTGTCGAGGAAAACCTGCGGCTCGGGGCCTATATTTTCGAGGATGACCGCGTGGCCCGCGACATGGAAGAGGCCTTTGTGATGTTTCCGATCCTGCGCGAGAAACGCAATCTCGCCGCGGGTGGCCTGTCGGGCGGGCAACAGCAAATGCTGGCCATCGCCCGCGCCTTGATGGGACGTCCGGCCTGCTTGTTGCTCGACGAGCCGTCGATGGGACTGGCCCCGATTCTGGTGGCGCAGATTTTCGATGTCGTCAAAAGCCTCAAGGCACTGGATGTCACGGTGCTGTTGGTCGAGCAGAATGCCTTTGGTGCCTTGTCGATTGCCGATCGCGGCTATGTCATGGAAACCGGAACCATTTCGCTGTCGGGTACGGCCGAAGAACTGATCGCCGATCCCCGTATTCGTGAAGCCTATCTGGGAATATAACAGAACATGACTGTCAGCCTGACCCGTCACGGTGCCTTTGCCGTTGTGAGTGTGGATAACCCCCCCGTCAACGCCCTGTCGCAAGCGGTGCGGCAAGGCCTCTGGGACATGGTGGATGCGCTCGACCATGAAGCCGATGTGACCGCGGTGGTCCTGATCTGTGCGGGACGTACCTTTATCGCGGGAGCCGATATTACCGAATTCGGCAAGCCGTCGATGGAACCGCTTTTGCCCGATCTGGTGCAAAGGATCGAAACCGCGCGCAAACCGTGGATTGCCGCCATACATGGATCGGCTCTGGGTGGCGGGTTCGAGATTGCTCTGGCGTGCCGCTATCGCGTGGCGCTGGCTTCGGCCTCGGTCGGTCTGCCGGAGGTCAATCTCGGTATTGTGCCGGGGGCGGGTGGAACGGTGCGCACGCCGCGCTTGGCCGGTGTCGGGCCTGCGGTCGAACTGGTCACCGGTGGCAAGCCGGTCCGCGCCGCAAAGGCCAAAGAGATGGGCTTGATCGATGCGGTGATCGAGGGTGATCTGCTCGAAGGCAGTCTGGCTTTTGCGCGTGGTTGCGATTTCGAACAACTTCCTGCGCTGGCGCAAGACCGTGCTGTTGATGCGATGGATCCTGAATTCTGGGCAACGGCGGAAGCGGCCCTGATCAAGCGCGTGCGCGGTGAGGTGGCGCCGTTGCGGGCTCTGGCCTGTATCAAGGCGGCGACCGAGCGCAGTTTTACCGAAGCTCTGGCTTTCGAGCGCGAGACCTTTCTGGATTTGCGTGGCTCGCGGCAGGCGGCGGCCTTGCGGCATGTGTTTTTCTGCGAGCGGGCGGCTCCACGCCCGAGCGAGTTGAACGGCGTGACCCCGCGCTCCGTCCGCTCCGTCGGAGTGATCGGCGGCGGCACGATGGGCGCAGGCATTGCCGCGGCGTGCCGTGATGCCGGACTGCCTGTCATCATGATCGAACAGGACCAGCCGGCGCTGGATCGCGGCCTTGCCAATCTGTCGCGCATTTTCGAGGGCGCGGTGAGTCGCGGACGCATCAGCGCGCAACAGGCCGAAGACAAGATCAAGGGCGTGGCCGGACAGACCGACATGTCGGCTTTGGCCGATACCGATCTGGTGATCGAGGCGGTGTTCGAGGATTTGTCGGTTAAACGGGCGGTGTTTACGCAATTGGCGGACCATTGCCGCCCCGATGCGGTGCTTGCCACCAATACGTCCTATCTCGATCCGCAAATGATTTTCGAGGGCTTGCCCCATCAAGAGCGGTTTTTGGGCCTGCATTTCTTTAGTCCGGCACAGGTCATGAAACTGCTGGAAATCGTGCCGACCAAGCAGACCGATCCGGCAGTTTTGGCGGCGGGTTTTGCGCTGGCGCGAAGCATGAACAAGATACCGGTGCGCGCAGGCATTTGTGACGGTTTCATTGGCAACCGGATGTTGAAAGTTTTGCGGGCACAGGCCGAACGCGTATTGCTCAGCGGTGCGACACCCGCAATGGTCGATGCCGCGATGCGCGAATTCGGCCAGCCGATGGGTCCGTTCGAAGCGCAAGACCTCGGTGGTCTGGATATTGCCGCCTTCCAGCGCAAAGCGGCGCGCGAGCGGGGTGATCCGGTTTTTGCCCCCGTGGCCGACCGGCTGGTGGCATCGGGGCGGTTGGGGCAAAAAACCAAAGCGGGCTGGTATGATTATCCCGAAGGCAGTCGTCAGGGACAGGCCTCTGATGCGGTGACCGATGCCATAGCCTTGGCTGTGGCTGAACATGCCGTTCCACAACGGGCATGGACGTCCCGCCAGATCACCGATGCTCTGGTTCTGCCGATGGTCAATGAAGGCGCAAAAATTCTGGCCGAAGGCATTGCCCTGCGGGCTTCGGATATCGATCTGGTCAAAATCCACGGCTATGGTTTTCCGCGCTGGCACGGTGGCCCGATGCATTGGGCGCAGGCCGAAGGTCTGGCCGTGGTCGTGGCCGGACTGGATGCTTTGGCACAGGCCGGATTGGCCGAACCCGCTTGCGATCATCTGCGCGGGCACAGCCTGTCAGGGCAGGCGCTATAATAGGGCTGAAGGTGTGGTCATAAAAAAGCAGGCCTTCCTGAGAAGGCCTGCTGTTGTCTGCAGGTAAAGGTCCGGGGGATTACTGGACGGTAGCCCAGCCGCCATTCTTGATTTCGAGAATACGGAATGCCGAGAGGTCCAGACCGAGATGGTCGGTTTTGGAGAAGCTGTAGGTTCCGGTCGTGCCGACGAAGCCTTTGGTGCTTTCAATCGCATCACGAATGGCCTGCGGCTTTGTGGAACCGGCGCGGGTGATCGCATCGAACACGATCTTGATCGCATCATGCGCATAGCCGCCAAAGGTCGAGACGGGCATGTTGGCGGCTTTTTCAAAAGCCGTCTTGTAGGCCATGACGACTGCTTTTTGCGGGTCATTGGCGGGCAGAATATCGCCGATCAGCAGGGCGGTTCCGGGCAGGCGCACGCCTTCAGCGGCTTTTGCTCCTGCCAGTTCGATGAAGGCATTGGAAGCCACACCGTGCGACTGGTAGAGCGGTTGGGTCATCGCCAACTGGGCATAATTGCGAGTGACAATCGCCGGACCACCGCCAAAACCGGGGTTCAGAATGGCCTGGATACCGGCAACGCCACGGATTTTGGTCAGTTGCGGTGTCATGTCATTGTCTTTGGGGCCGTAGGTTTCATCGGCCACAACCGACATGCCCCATTTGTCTGCCACGGCAAGGCACTGGCCGCGCATCGAGGCACCAAAACCATCGGTGCCCGAAATGATGCCGACTTTGGTGAAGCCGCGCTTCTTCATATCCTCGAAGATCTTTTCGCAGGCCATGCGGTCGGTATGCGGGGTCTTGAAGGTGTAGGGTTTGACAGGATCGATGATTTCAATTGCGCCAGCCAGCGAGATGAACGGCACCTTGGCCTCTTCCGCCACAGGGCTGACCGCCATGGTCGTGCCGGTTGTGGTGCCGCCGATGATGACGGAGACCTGATCGTCTTCGATCAGGCGGGTGGCGAAAGATTTGGCCTTGTTGGGATCGGCGCTGTCATCATACATGATCAGCTTGATCTTCTCGCCCTTGATGCCGCCTTTGGCGTTGATTTCTTCAACCAGCAACTTCAGGGTTTTGGCTTCGGGGTCACCCAGAGACGAGGCCGGTCCGGTTTCGGAGATTGTCGCGCCGATCTTGATCTCGGCATGGGCCGCCGTGGTCCAGGCCAGAGCGGCGGTAACCACAACGGCAGCGCTTGTTAAAGTGGTCCTCATAGGATCCTCCCAAAAAGAGATATGTTCTTCCGTGCAAGCGCTTGGACATGTGTCAATGTCCCTTGGCTTTGGTGTCTCAGTCTGCTCTGCACGGTGTGGCCCAATTTATTAGACCATGCGTTCAGGTTAACTGAAAATTCCAGTCATTCCTAGCGCAAATTTACAGCAAGAAAAAACAGAAGCAATGCGCCATTATGCTGATATTCTGGCATTTTTTGGCCTTTAAGGCTCTAATTCGGTCATTTAGAGGCCAATAATTCCTTGCCAAGTCAAATTGTCCGGCAAAGGTCTTGCGGCTTGACAGCATCATGCAGGGGCGCGATATAAAGAACGATCGTTCGATTAATTAACGTCAATCCAGATCCGTGGTGCCGCGATGTCGCAGACAACAAGCCAGACCGATTATTCCGCGCTGATAGAACCGACCCGTGTGCACAGCCGGTTGTATTACGATCCGGATATTTTTCAGGAAGAGCTGGAAAAGATCTGGTACCGCACCTGGGTCTATGTCGGCCATACCAGCGAAATCCCCAACAAGAATGACTATGTGACCAAATCCATCGGTCCGATGCCGATCCTGATGGTGCGTGACCGCGAGGGCGAAATCCGCTTGTTGCTCAACAAGTGTCCGCATCGTGGCAACCAGCTCTGCGCCTATCAGAAGGGCAACCGCACCACGTTTACCTGCCCCTATCATTCATGGACCTTCAACACCAATGGCGATCTGATGGGCTATGCCCTGCCCGAAGGCTATGAGGGCACCGATAAGAAGGGGCTCGGCCTTGGCAAGGTTCCGCGCATTGCGGTCTATCGCGGCTTCATCTTCGGTTCGATGGCCCATGAGGGACCGACCATCGAGGAACATCTGGGAGGGGCCAAAGCCTCGCTCGATCAATTGCTCGACAATTCCCCGACCGGCGAGCTGGATCTGACGGTCGGCTTCCTCCAGCACAGAACCAAAGCCAACTGGAAATTCATGGTCGAAAACGAGACCGACGGTTATCATCCCGGTTTCGTGCACAGCTCGATTTTCCAGGTGGCCCAGAGCGGCATTGCCAATCTGTACGGCTCGGACTCCACCGCCCTGACCCGCGATTTCGGCAATGGGCATACCGAATTCGATCTGCGCCCCGAATGGCGCAAACTGGATACCCCGCTGGGCTGGTTCGGCACCACGGCAGACCGGTTGCCCGCTTACGTCAAGGCGATGAACGAGTCCTACGGTGCCGACCGCGCCCGCCAGATCATGATCGACGGCACGCCGCATATCATGATTTTTCCCAATCTGTTTATCGCGGAAATCCAGCTGTTTGTGATCCAGCCGATTTCGGTCGATGAGTCGATCCAGCATGTCACAGCCCTGCAATTCAAAGGGGGCGAGGATATCAACCGCCGCTTGCGCCAGCAGACCATGGGCTCGGTCGGTCCGGCGGGTTTCCTGCTGGCCGATGACACCGAAATGTACGAGCGCAACCATCGCGGGTCGAAAATCAGGGATCCCGAATGGCTGGTGCTGACGCGCGGCCTGCACCGTGAACGTCTGGACGAGAACGGCTACCGGATTGCCCATTCTACCGACGAAACCACCCAACGTGGCATTTGGCGGCATTATCTCAAATTGATGACGGAGGCACAGCCATGACCGCAACACACAGCCTGTCGCTCCTGCGCCATGCCGATGGCCGCACCGTCGAACAATTGACGGCGCTGTCGCTGTTGGACTTGCACCATCATGTCTCGCAATTCCTGTTCAAGGAAGCGCGCCTGCAGGATACCCATGCCTATGATGATTGGGAAGCCCTGTGGACCGATGATGCCACCTATTGGGTGCCCGCCAATGGACATGACACCGATCCCGAATTGCAGATGTCGATCCTTTACGACAACCGCTCGCGCATCGGCATCCGTGTCAAACAGTTGAAAACAGGCCGCAGGCATACCCAGACGCCCCGTTCGGAACTGGCCAGAACCATCTCCAACATCGAGCTGGTGTCGGTGGCGGATCACGAGCTGGATGTGATCGCCAATGCGGTCATCTTTGAGGACAATATGCGCGGCGAGACCATTTGGGCCGCACGCAATGAATATCGATTGCGCCTTGTGGACGGAGCGTTCAAACTCGTCCGCAAAAAGGTGGGATTGGTCAACAATCACAAGCCCATTTTCACCCTGTCATTTCTGGTCTGAGGAGACGTTCATGTCTGCACCATCGGGCGCGCAATCCGCGCCGCAAGTCTGGATCGGTGAAGGTCCGGTTCTGCTCCATTATGCCGACCATATCGCCACCATGACCCTGAACCGTCCCGATGTCTCCAACGGTATGAATCTCGATCTCATGCATGCCTTGCACAAGGCGGTGATGGTCTGCCATGGCCAGCCGCAGGTGCGGGTTGTGCATTTGCGCGGTGCGGGCACGCATTTTTGCGCGGGCGGCGATGTCCGCGAATTTGCCTCCAAAGGCGAGGCGCTGGGTGATTTCCTGCGCGAGGTAACCGCCTATCTGCAGGTGGCTGTCGGTGCGCTGATCCGGCTCAATGCCATTGTGGTCACTGAAGTGCAGGGCTATGCCGCAGGCGGCGGCGGCTTGGGTCTGGTCTGTGCCTCCGATATCGTGATTGCGGGTGACGGTGCCAAATTTCTGGCAGGCGCAACCCGTGTCGGCATGGTGCCCGATGCCGGGGCCTCGGTGATTCTGCCGCATCTGGTCGGGTTCCGGCGGGCCACCGAAATCTTTCTGTCCAATCGGGTGATCGAGGCTGGCGAGGCCCAACAGATCGGCCTGATCACCAAAGTGGTTCCCGATGCCGACTTGCAGGACGAGGCGCTCAAGGCCGCCCGCTTCTATGCCAAAGGCGCGCCTTTGGCGCTGTCGGCCACCAAGCGCCTGTTGTGGAATGCGCTGGGTGTCGAAGCCGCTCTGCCTGAAGAAGCGCGCACCCAATCGGTGCTGTCGGCCACCGCCGATTCCCGTGAAGGTCTTGCGGCGGTGATCGAAAAGCGCAAACCGCATTTTACAGGATCCTGAGCGTGCGCGGGCCACATCAACGCGCTCTGGTCACTGGCGGCAGTGCGGGCATTGGTGCCGCCATTGTCCGACAGCTTGCCGGGGACGGTTTTGCCGTCACGTTCTGCGATCTTGACGGCGTGGCCGGCAAGGCGCTGGCGCAGGAGACAGGGGCCGACTGCGTGGTTCTCGATGGCAGTGATGTCGGCGCGGTCGAAGCCCTGTTTGCCGCCCGCGAGGGTTTTGATGTGCTCGTCAACAATATCGGAGTGGACCAGCACAGCTTTTTCACCGATACCGATGCAAGCGATTGGCGGTATCTGTTAACGGTCAATCTCGAAACCGCCTTTGCCTTTACCAAATATGCCTTGGGCGGGATGCAGAAAAACCGTTATGGACGGATCGTCAATATTGCCTCGGAGGCCGGACGGCTCGGCTCGAAAGGCGGGGCGGTCTATGCGGCGGCCAAAGCGGGCCTGATCGGGTTTACCCGTTCGATTGCCCGCGAGAATGCCCGCTATGGCATCACCGCCAATGCGGTCGCCCCCGGTCCGATCCGTACGCCGATGGTCGAGCGGGCGGTGGCGGAACTGGGCGACAAAATTCTGGCCGATATGGCGGCGCTGACCCTGATGCGCAGGCTGGGCGAACCGGACGAGGTGGCCGCCGCTGTCGGTTTCCTGTGTTCACGCGGGGCATCATTTATCACGGGCGAAGTGCTGGGCGTGTCGGGTGGCATGGGTTGCGGTGCCTGACAGTCAGGAAGGACAAGACGATGACACAGATTATCTTTGTTACCCCCGATGGCCAACGCCTGACCATCGATGCAACCGACGGGTTGAATGTGATGGAGTCCGCTCGCCGCGCCGGCATTGACGGCATTGTCGGAGAATGTGGCGGGGCCTGCTCCTGCGCGACATGCCATGTCTATGTCGACGAGAGCTGGAGCCATGTCACAGGGCTGGCAAGCGGCAGTGAGGCCGATATGCTGGAATTTGCCGACGAGGTCCGTCCCCTGTCGCGCCTATCCTGCCAGATCAAGGTGTCGCCGGAACTCGATGGCCTCGTTGTCACCCTTCCGGCAGGCCAGGGACAGTAATCCAAGCCATGTCCCGTCACGATGCATTTTCATTCGGTTGCATCGCCGTGCCATTGGCGAGAGCGTGCAAAAACGCGCCGATATCGGCCAGAGATTGCACCGTTTCCGGCAGGTCCGAGAAAACTTGGAAATGGTGATACATTGCCTCGAACACTTTCAGAGTGACATGCACCTGTTGGGCGCGGGCGCGCTGGGCAAGCAGGTTTGAATCATCCAGTGTGATGTCATAGCCGCCAGCATGGATCAGGATCGGCGGCAATCCCGCCAGATGGTCAAACACCGGCGATGCCTTGGGATCTGTTATATCGGCCCCGCGTCCCAGATAGGTTCGCGCCATGGCGCGCAACTGGCCGGGCTTTGAAAAAATATCCTGCTCTTCCAGCGTGCGGTAACTCTCCCCGCTCAGGCTCAGATCCAGCCAGGCCGATAACAGCACAAGTCCTTTCGGCAAGGGCAGGCCGAGATCGCGCGCGGCGATGGCTGTGCCGAGGGCCAGTCCGCCACCGGCTGAATCACCAATCAGGGCCAAAGGCCGCTCACCTTCCTGCAAGAGCCATTGATAGGCGGCCAGTGCATCCTGTGCGGCGGCAGGAAAACGGTGTTCGGGCGCAAGTCGGTAGTCGAAGCCGAGGACGCGCAGGCCGCTTGCTTCAGCCAATCGCCCCATCAGGGACGCATGCGAGCGGATGGAGCCGATTTGATAACCGCCACCATGGCAATAAAGCAGGCAGTGGTCCGACGTGGTCCGGTCGGGCACGAACCAGCAGGCGGGCATGTCGCCGATGGTCAATGACCGTGTTGAGACAGCAGGCGGGTGCGGACCACCGGCCTGCTCCAGAAATTGCTCGAAGCTGGTGCGGATGTCGGCCAGCGACAGGCCGCTGGCCCATGAGGCCGTTACCTCGCGGATGGCATGACGGGCACGGTGATGGGGATCATGGTCCGTCATACGCGTATGGCCTGTCGGGTCTCAGCGGTTTTCGGCACGGTGCAACACGCGTGTGGCCTTGGCCTCGTAACGGGGCAAGGTTCCCTCGCTATGGCATTCGACATGGATGGTAATGCCCAGACGGGCATTAATCTCGCGCTTGATATCGGCCACAATGTGATCGGCGGGCCGCTGGTCGGCATGGGTTGCTTCAACCGCCACTGTCATCGTGCCGATGGTCGAGGCCTCTTTGTCGAGATAGATCTGCCATGCCTCTTTGACCACTCCGCTGACACCGGCAATCACGTCTTCGACCTGTGACGGGAATACGATCACGCCCTTGAATTTGATCATGTCGTCACTGCGGCCGATGATGCGGCCGATCTTGCGCATGCCGCGCCGTCCCGATGGGCAGTCATAGGGGGTCTTCGACAGCCGCACCAGATCGCGCGTCCGCCAGCGCAAGACGGGCGAAGCCTGCTTGCGGATGGTGGTGATGACAATTTCACCCACTTCCCCTTCCGAAACCGGTTTGAAGGTATTGGGATCGAGAATTTCGGTGATGATGGTGTCTTCGTTGAGAAGGTGAAGCTCGTCATCGGCATGGGTATAGGGTGTCGAAATGGCGAGCACGGGGCCACCGGCTTCGGTGGTGCCGTAGATATTGTGGCTCATGAATCCTTCGGGCATTTCCGCTTCCAATTGGGCACGGAATTCGGCCGAGACCGATTGTCCGCCCAGAATGGCCACTTTCAGTTGCCAGTCTGTCTTGGGGTTGATGCCCTGTTGGCGGGCCGCCTGCACCAGCGTCATCAGCCAGAGCGGAGACATCGAGGCCACGTCATAGTGGTGATCGCGCAACCAGCGCGCCGCCAGTTCGCCGCGTCCCGGTCCGATCGGGAAATTGGTGCAGTTGAGTGCGGAAAAGCCCAGATCCAGTGCCAGACCGCCGATCCACAACCCGTAGCCATAGCCCTGATAGGCCCGATAGCCCTGCTTCACGCCCGCCGCGGTCAGGAGCCGTTCCATCTGGTACGGCAAGAGGCTGTGCAAATCCTGATGCGTCATCCCGAACATGACCGGCAGTCCGGTCGTGCCGGAGGTGGCCACAAAGCGTTCGACCTGTTCCATCGGGGTGGTCAGGAAGGGAAACGGATAATGGTCGCGCAACAGGCTCTTTTCCATCATCGGCGCGTTGGCCAGCCCGTCCGGCGTGGCCAGATCTTCGGGCCGCATGCCCGCTTGCGCGAAATGGGCACGCCAGCTCTCGCTTTCGGCCAACCGCCTCCCCATATCAGCCAGACCGTCTTGCTGGATTTTCAGAATTCCGTCACGATCAAGGAGCTCGATTTCTGGATGCTTCATGGGGTCCTCCGGCGTGGATTTTTGGCTGGATGTTCGGGCGCAGATTTTGAGGCTGTGCTCCTAAAACCGTTTATGTTATAAGTTTATTTAATAGATCAAACGATTGGTCTATGTAAACCATCAAACTGGCATTTTTGCAGACGGGGCGACCTTGGCGAGAAAACGTTCGGCTGAATACGAGAATATTCAGGATCTCATTCTGGACCGTGCGGCAACCATGTTTGCACGGCGTGGTTATGCGGCGACATCGATCGGCGATATTGCCGAAGCCTGCGACTGTTCCAAATCGCGTCTCTATCATTATTTCCCCTCGAAAGAGGCGATCTTGTCGGACATGCTGACCAGCCATGTCGACGTCTTGCTGACCAAATGCCGGCATACGCTTTACGGCTTCAGCGACCCCGAGGAACGCTTCCGGCAGTTGACGCGGTTGTTTCTGGATGTCTATGCCGTCTCGCGCGACCGCCATGTGGTCCTGTTGACCTGTCTGGAATTTCTGGACCCCGAAAAGCGCAAGATCCTGATCGCCAAACAGCGCGAATTGCTGGCCTATGTCCGCGATATCCTGTTGCAGATGCGCCCCGATCTGGTGCCGGACGGCAATCTGTCGCATGTCGATACGATGCTGTTTTTCGGCATGATCAACTGGACCTATACATGGTACCGCGCCGATGGTCAGGTCTCGCCGCAGGATCTGGCCGACCGTGTCGTCCAGCTGTTCGTCAACGGCTATGCGACCATCGACAAGCCCTGAGCCTATCCTTTTTTGAGCGCCTGTTGCACCCACGCCACCGGATCAAAACCGGGCGCTGAGGCTTCATCCAGCGGCAAGGATATGTCCTTTTCAAACAGGCGTTTGGCCGCCATGAAGGCGCGGGCATCGTTGATGGCATCGACGGCGATCATGCGGCCCTGCCTGAAATACCACAACGAATGTCCCCGTTCCGACGCGATTGTCAGGACGGTTTCATAGCCGCGATTGAGACCGACAATTTGCAGTTTCATGTCATATTGATCGGACCAGAACCAGGGGATCGGCTGGTAGGGACGGCTCAGGCCCAGCATGTCATCGGCCACACATTCGGCCTGTTCGACGGCGTTGGGCACGCTTTCGAGCCGTGTCGGGATCCCCTGATAGGGGAAATTGGCGCAATCGCCTGCCGCCCAGATATCGGGTGCGGAACTGCGTCCATACAGATCGACACGGATGCCGTTGTCGCAGTCAAGTCCCGCATCTTGCGCCAGTCCGGTACAGGGCAGAACCCCGATGCCGACCACGATCAGATCGGCAGGCCAAATCTGTCCGTCGTCCAGTTCCACGCCGGAGATTGTTTTGGGACCGATGAAACGGGCCACAGAACGGCCTTCCAGAATGCGCACTCCATGCCGGACGTGCAGATCGCGGATCAGGCTTGCCGTGGCCTCGCAGGCCACCCGTTGCAAAATGCGCGGCGCTTGTTCGATCACAGTGACATCAAGCCCGGCCTTGGCGGCCACTGCGGCCGTTTCCAGCCCGATATAGCCGCCGCCCAGCACCAGCATTCTGCGCCCCGAGCGGAAGTCCGCTTTCAGAGCATCGGCATCGGCCAGTGTGCGCATTTCATAGACACCGCCGAGCCCCTTTAATCCATCCGGCAAAGGGCGCGGTGCGGCCCCCGTGGTCAAGGCCAGCTTGCTCCATGCGAAGGTCCGGCCATCCACTGTCAGGGTTTTGCCGGCAGGTGAAAGAGCGGTCACATGGGCCGAGGTAACAATCTCGATCCCGAGCTCCTGCCAATGCGCGGCAGGCCGCAGGGTCAGCCTGTCGATGTCCCATTCGCCACCGAGGTATTTTTTGGACAGAGGCGGGCGTTGATAGGGCAGGAAGGCTTCCTGACCGAGCAGGGTAATGGTCCCCTGATAGCCCTTGTGGCGCAACTGCTCGGCCAGTGAGGCTCCGGCCTGTCCGGCCCCGATAATGGCAATGGGATCGCAAGCCATGTTCAATTCCGCATGATTGTTTGACCGAATGGACTGACTATTATATGCAGGATTGATGGCTTGCAAGCGATGAAACACGTGATGACATAGGTGCTTAAAACGGTGCTAAAGAGGTCTGGCAATGCGGGTGAACATATCAAAAAATGCCCCTAAAGTCGGTTTCTTGATCGGGTTTCCTGCCTGTGTCAGCGTAAAAGTCTTCAATTTCCGGCCAGCGGAGACGCGATCGTGACGTATATTTCGGCCATTGGAACCTATTTGCCGCGTCTGCGCCTTTCGCGTTCGGCGATTGCCTCGGCTGTCGGCTGGCTCGGCGGCGGGTCGGGTGGCAAGGGCACGCGCAGTCTGGCCTTCTGGGATGAAGACAGCATCACCATGGGCGTCGAGGCGGCGCGCCAATGTCTGGCGCAAGGGGGGGCCGATCAAACCGCCCTCCGCCAACTGGTTTTTGCCACGACGACACCGGTGTTCCGCGAGCCGCAAAATGCCAGCTTTGTGCATGCGGCCTTGCGTTTGCAGGCCGATTGCCTGACGCAGGATGCGGGCGGCACCGCGCGGTCCGGCCTGTTGGCCTTGCATCAGGCTCTGGAGCAAGCCTCGCCTGCTTTGGTGGTGGCGGCCGATATGCCGGTTACGCTTGCGGCCAGTGCGGCCGAAGCCCGTTCGGGGGATGGTGCGGCCGCTGTGCTGGTGGGAGCGGGCCAACCCTTGTTGTCCTATTTGGGGGGTGTCTCGATGGCGGCCCCTCTGGTCGACCGTTATCAGGCGAGCGGCCACGAGGCGGGAGTTGAATGGGAAGAACGCTGGTTGCGCGAAGAAGGGTTTATGACCCTGATGCCGCAAGCCATTGCCGCGGCCCTACAGCGGGCCAATCTATCACCCGATGCGATCGACTGTCTGGTGATGCCCTGCCCGATTGCGGGCTGTGCCCCGGCGGTGCTGAAGGCGGCGGGACTGGCCAAAGCCCGGCTGGCCCCAACCCTCGCCCAGGAGACGGGAGATACGGGTTCGGGCCATGCCTTGCTGATGCTGGCCCATGCGCTGGGCGGGATGAAGGCGGGTGAAACAATCCTGCTGGCGCAATTGGGACAAGGAGCCACCGTGCTGGTTGTGCAGGCCCAAGAAGGGATTGCCGATTTCAAGACCGGCCTTGCCGCGCAATTGTCCCATGGACTTGTCGAGGACAATTATCTGAAACTGGTGATGTTCAGAGGCCAGTTGGCATGGGATCGCGGCTTGCGCGGCCGTACCGCCGTCAACGAGGCTTTGTCGACCTCCTATCGCTATCACGAGGCCCTGTTGGGTTTTGTCGGTGGACGGTGCCGCGAGACCGGGCGGGTCCAATTTCCGCCCTCCCGACTGTCGGCTTCCGGGACAGGTTTCCATCTCGATACATTGGACCCCTATCCGCTGGCCGATGCCGGCGGCAAAGTGGCGACATTTACGGCAGACCGTCTGGCCTTTTCGCGTCATCCGCCCAATTGCTACGGCTTGGTGGATTTCAACGGGGGCGGCCGGTTGATGATGGATTTTACCGATCCCGATGCGGCCGGTCTGTCCGGCGGGGATGACGTGCGCTTTGTGTTCCGCATCAAGGATATGGACGAGCGGACCGGTTACCGTCGTTATTTCTGGAAAGCGGTATCGGCGCATCCTGCGCCTCCAACGACCAGTGATTGAGAGAAGGGCCAGCTATGGCGAGCGGCATCAAAGACAGGGTTGCGGTTCTCTCGATGGGCTGTTCGCGGTTTGGCGAACGCTGGGATGTCGGTCAGGAAGAATTGATGGTCGAGGCCTATAGCGAGGCGCTCACCCGCGCCGCAATCGACCCCGCGCTGATTGGTGCGGCGTGGTATTCCTCCCATTATGACGATATCGGCGCGGGCAAAGCGGGTACACCGATGGCGCAGGCTTTGCGCTTGCCCGATATCGGGGTCACGCGGGTTGAAAATTTTTGCGCAGGCGGGACAGAGGCCTTTCGCGGGGCTGTCTATGCGGTGGCTTCCGGCGCTGTCGATGTCGCGCTGGCGATGGGTGTCGAGAAGCTGAAAGACACCGGCTTTGCGGGTCTGCCTTCGGCCTCGCGCGGCACCTTTTCGCCGATGTATCTGCCGACCCACACCAATCCGGGCAATTTCTCGCAATTGGCGCAATCCTATGCGGCCCGCCACCAGATTGCCCGCACCGATCTGAAACGGGCCATGGCGCATACATCGGTCAAAAGCCATGCCAATGCGGTGGACCACCCCAATGCCCATTTGCGCAAAGCGCTGACCATCGACCAGGTTTTGAATGCGCCGATGGTAGCTGATCCGCTCGGACTGTTCGATTGTTGTCCGGTGTCGGACGGGGCCGCTTGTGCCATTGTCACCACGCCCGATATCGCGCGCGCATTGGGCCGCGCTCCGCTGGTCACCATCAAGGCGATCCAACTGGTGACATCGAACGGTTGGGAGGCGCAACAACCGGATTGGGATGGCAGTTATTTCCACACCGCCCGCATCGCGGCAAAACGCGCCTATCAGGAAGCAGGGATCAGCGATCCGCGCACTGCGATCGGGCTTGCCGAATTGCATGATTGCTTTTCCATCACCGAATTGGTGGCGCTGGAAGATCTGGGTCTGTGCGACGAGGGGCAGGCGTGGCGGCACATGCTGGATGGATGGTTTGACCGTGACGGGCGGATGCCGTGCCAGATCGATGGCGGGCTGAAATGCTTCGGCCATCCGGTCGGCGCATCGGGTTTGCGGATGCTCTACGAATGTTGGTTGCAATTGTCCGGTCAGGCCGGCGCACGGCAATTGGCTTCGCCTCATTTTGCTCTGGCGCACAATCTGGGTGGCGGGCCTGCGCAGAATGTCTGTTCGGTGGCGCTGTTGGGAACCTGTTGAGGGGGGCTGGTGTCACACTCCTCCCCCCGTTAGCATGGGAACACGTGATCCTTTTCGTACAGATGCATACCGCCAGCAGGGGCTAATCATGAGTCAGTCAGCGTTTCCGGCCTATCGTGACCAATGTGGCTGGAATGCGATGTTGCCACCCCGTCAGGCCCGCCCTCATGCGGTGGGGTCCATCCGTGTCCGCTATGCGGTGGTCGGTGCGGGTTATACGGGTTTGGCCGCGGCAAGGCGCTTGCATGAGCTGGACCCCGATGCCTCCATCGCCGTGCTGGAAGCCTCCAGCGTGGGCGAGGGGGCCTCGGCCCGCAATTCCGGTTTTATGACCCCGAATGATTCCAAAATCGGCCTCTCGACGAACGAAATGGCCCGCGCCGAGCAATTGAATGCCTTTTCCGCCGAGGGATTTTCCTATCTGACGGATGCGATGAAGGCGGGTGGCATTGTCTGTGATCTGGAGCGCAGTGGGCGGGTGACTGCGGCGGCGACGGACTTGGGAGCGGACAAAATCCACTCGATGGTCGAGGGGGCAAAGCGCCATGGTTTTGCCCATCAGGCCCTTGACCGAGAGGATTTGGCCGGATTGATCGGCAGTCGTTACTATCAATGCGGCTTGCGGATCGAGGAAGGCTATTTGTTGCAACCGGCGGCACTTGTGCGCGGTTTGGCCGACACCTTGCCGGACGCCGTTCGTCTTTACGAAAACACGCCGGTGCTGGAGCTTCAGGACGGAGCGCCATGGGTGTTGCGCACACCTGAAGCGGTGATGACGGCCGATGTGGTGATTTTGGCCACCAATGCCGCCATCAAGCATTTCGGCTTCTGGCGTGACGGGTTGGTGACCATCTATACCTTTGCCGGAATTTCACATGCGATGGCGGAGCGTGACGCGGCGCGGTTGGGCACCAAGCCTTGGGGCTTGTTGCCCGCCCACCGGCTTGGCACAACGGTGCGTCGGGTCGGGGCTGACCGCCTGATGGTGCGTTCGCTCTATGCCTATGAAAAGCCGCTGGCTCCCCTGCAGGTTCAAGAGGCGCTGACCGGCTGTTTCCATCGCCGCTATCCGGACCTGTCGCATGTGCCCTTGCAATATATCTGGGGCGGGACAACGGCGCTGACCATGAACGGATCGCCGCGCTGGGGCCGGATCAAGCCCCATCTTTACGGCTCGGCGGGGTGCAATGGATCCGGCATAGTCAAAGGCACTTTGCTGGGCAAGCGCCTGGCCGAGATGATTGTGACGGGGGATCCGCAAGACAGGTTGCAGGCTGTTTATGGCCGCGCCAACCGCATTGCGCCGGAGCCGTTCCGCACCATCGGTTTTCATGCCATCTCGGCTTATCAGCGCCGCAAGGCCGGACTGGAAATGTAAGGGGCGCAAAGCCATGAGCGATCATCAGTCACCGGCTGTTCACGCATTGATGGGGCGGGCATTGGAAGCGGCCCAGGCCAGCCCCAATCGCGTGCGACAAGTGGGGGCGGCCATTGTGCTGGCTGACGGAACACCCTCGATTGCCGCCTGCAATACTTTTCCCGACGGGGTTGCCGATCTCGATTGGCGACATGAGGGCGACGGGCGGTTTGTCTGGATGGAACATGCCGAACGCAACGCGATTTTTCAGGCCGCCAGACAGGGGCATGGACTGGAAGGGGCCAGCATCGCCACCACATTTTTCCCCTGTATCGATTGCGCGCGCGCGATTGTGCAAAGCGGCTTTGTCTGCGTCGCCACACCTGCGCCGGCCTATGAGGATCCGGTCTGGGGAGAGGCGTTTGCCCGTTCCAAAATCATTCTGGAAGAGGGCGGTGTGGAGATTATGGTCACCCCTGTGGGCGTGAACTAATTTTTTGCGCGGATAAGCCTATAATTTGATCTTTTGTGTTCACCTCGTTTGTGCTCTGCTCGGACCATCGTGCAGTGTCATTACGGGGAAAGATCATGTCACACTTTACCAGACGTCAATTTTTGGGAACGACTGCCACAGGTCTTGCGGCATCTCCCTTGCTGAGCATCGACGGTTTTGCGCAAGGCAAGACAGTGCTGAACCTGCAACTGGGCTGGCTGTTGTCGGGCAACCAGATCGGTGAGGTCTGCGCCAAGGCGATGGGCTATTACGATGCCGAAGGGCTTGATCTGAAATTCCAGGCGGGCGGTCCCAATATCGACGGCGTGGCGGTGGTGGCCGCGGGCCGATTCGAGACCGGGCAGGTGTCCTCCTCGCCCTCGCTGATGCTGGCGGCCTCGCAGGATATTCCGGTGGTCTGCTTTGCGACAGGCGCGCAGGTGCATCCCTATACCTTTTTCTCGCTGAAGAAAAATCCGGTCAATTCCCCCAAAGATCTGGTTGGCAAAAAGGTCGGGATTCAGGCCACCGGCGTGATTTTGTTGCGGGCTTTGCTGGCCAAGAACAATATTCCCGAAAAGGATGTGACCATTGTCACCATCGGTGCCGATATGGCGCCTTTGCTGACGGGTCAGGTCGATGTGGTGACGGGTTGGCTGACCAATACCACAGCCATGAAGGTGCTGGGCGACCAGCGTGTTGATCTGCGCTTGTGGGATACCGGCGTGAAACTCTACGCACTGCCTTATTATGCGACAGCCGAAACCATCCAGAAAAAGGGTGATGTGCTGGCCAAGTTCCTGACGGCGACCGGCAAAGGCTGGGTCTATGCCGCCAATAACCGTGATAAGGCGGTCGAGCATCTGGTGAAGGAATTCCCGAACCTCAATGCCAAGGACGAGCGCGAGGCACTGGATGTGATGTTGCAATATTCCTTCTCGCCGCTGACCGCCAAGGAAGGCTGGGGCGCGATGGATCCGCAGGTCTGGCAGGACCAGATCGATCTCTATGCGCAATTGGGACAGTTCACCAAACGTGTGCCCAAGCTGAATGAAGTGATGACACTGGATGTGTTGAAAGCGTCCAGCGCCAGCCGTCCGAAGTTCGGTTGATCCATGAGCCATCCCGCACAAGGTGCAGCAATGGCTCCGCTTGAGCATGCTGTTTCGTGCCAGAATGTGACAGTCCGTTTCGTGACCGAGGAACGGGCTGTGACAGCGCTGGAAGATGTCTCGTTTACGGTGCCTGCGGGTGGGTTTCTCACCCTGCTGGGCCCGTCGGGATGTGGAAAATCCACCTTGTTGCGGGTTGTGGCTGATCTGATAACGCCGAGCAGTGGCACGGTCGAGGTTTTGGGCAAGACCGCCGAACAGGCGCGGTTGGATCGCTCGCTGGGCTTTGTCTTTCAGGATGCCGCCTTGTTGCCGTGGCGGACCGCATTGGAGAATGTGGCCCTGCCGCTCGAAGTGGGAGGCGGCCTGAAGCCGGACAGCCGCTTTACCTCGCCGCGTGATCTGCTGGCTCTGGTCGGTCTGTCGGGATGGGAGCAATCCTATCCGCATCAATTATCGGGTGGCATGCGCCAACGGGTGGCCATTGCCCGCGCCTTGTTGGGTGGTCCGCGTCTGTTGCTGATGGATGAGCCCTTCGGTGCGCTGGACGAGATGACACGCGACCGTCTGAACGAGGAGTTGCGCCGGATCTGGGCTGAAACCGGAACCAGTATTCTGTTCGTGACCCATTCTGTCTACGAGGCGGCCTATCTGGGCGAGCAGGTTCTGGTGCTTTCGCCCAATCCCGGACGGGTGGTGCAACAGGTGACGGTCGATTTGCCGCGCGAACGGTCTTTGGCCTTGCGGGACACGCCGCATTTTGTCGAGATCGCGGCCGCATTGCGCGCCATGCTGGGTAAGGTGACACCATGAGCCAGTCCGTCAATCCTTCTGCAAGCTCTGCCCTTTCGGGTCTGTCGGCCGATGAAATGGCGTTTGCGCAAGCCAGACAGAAAGCGCGGTTGCGCCGCCGGATCATGCCGGTTTTGGGCGTGGCCTCGGTGCTGTTGCTGTGGGCGGCGCTGGTCTATTGGCTGAAAGTGCCCCCTTTCATCGCGCCTTCGCCGCAAATGGTGGCGGTCACGCTGTGGGAGAAATCGGGCCTGCTCTGGACCAATCTGGTTCCAACCATGATCGAATCTGTCGCCGGCTTTTTGCTCGGCAATCTGGCCGCCATCGTGATTGCCACGGTCTTTGTGCATAAAAAGACGCTGGAAGAAGCCTTCTTTCCGGTTGTGGTGGTGATCAACACCATTCCGGTGGTCGCCAAAGCGCCGATCCTCGTGCTGTTGCTGGGCAATGGCATGGAACCGAAAATCGCCATTGCCGCCTTGATCTGTTTTTTCCCGACACTGGTCAACATGGTGCGGGGGCTGGAATCGGTCAATCCGCAAGCCATGGAGCTGATGCGCGTCTTGTCGGCTTCCAAGCGCGAGGTCTTTTTCAAATTGCGTCTGCCCCATTCACTGCCCTATCTGTTCTCCGCCCTGAAAATCGCGGCCTCGACGGCCGTGATCGGGGCGATTGTCGGCGAGTGGATCGGCTCGACCCTCGGCATCGGTGCACTGATCATCCAGGCCACCTATGCGTTTGATTCCGCCTTGCTCTATGCAACCGTGATTGTCGGCTCCTGCTTCTCGATGAGCTTTTTCCTGCTGATCAGCCTGCTCGAACGTCTCGCCCTGCGCCAGACGGCCCTGCCGAATTCATGACCCTCTGTGATTGAAAGAACCCATCATGTCTGCTTCTGAATTTGTTGTCGAAAAAGCGGGTCAGGCCAAAATTGTGGCGCGCTCCGATGTTGTGGTGGTGGGAGGAGGTCCGGCAGGATTTTCTGCCGCACTGGCCGCCCGCCGCGAGGGCATGTCCGTCACCCTGATCGAGCGCTATGCCTATCTGGGCGGGTTGGCCTCGGGCGGGATGGTGCTGGTGCTCGATGATATGAGCAACGGGCCGGAAGTGACGGTGACCGGCATCTGCATGGAAATGATCGAGCGGATGGCCAAGGTGGGCACCTGCGTGTTTCCCCCGCCGGAGGAGCGGCGCACCGATTGGGAAGCCTATCACCGCTGGGCGCGGTGGGGCGTGTTCGACTTCAGGGCGCAAACCAAGCCGCAACCGATTCTGATGGCCGCCGCCTTCGATCCCGATGGCTGGAAACGCATGTCCAACGAGATGATCGAGGAAGCGGGTGTCAAT
The DNA here is from genome assembly GCA_947455455.1 of Hyphomicrobiales bacterium. GTDB lineage: Bacteria > Pseudomonadota > Alphaproteobacteria > Rhizobiales > Beijerinckiaceae > CAIYZJ01. Next base: position 41,459 of record CANGOE010000005.1, on the reverse strand, counting down.
GTCCGGCTTCATTCGTGGTTTTCGAAAGCCATTGTCGAAGACGGACGCATCAAGGGTGTGATCTGCGAGACCAAGGCCGGCCGTGAGGCCGTGATGGGTGATGTGATCATCGATACCAGTGGTGATCTGGATGTGGCCGCCGCCGCTGGCGCGCAATTCACCCATGGGTCATTCATTGTCACAACGGTGTTCCGTCTGGGTGGCGTGGATACCGATGCGACCGAACGCTTTTCCCTGCAGGAGCCGGAAAAATATGCCGAAATCGACCGGCAGGCCAAGCGTGTGATGGGCGGGTCATGGGATTTCTGGTGGCTCAAAACCCCGTTGCCCGGCATTGTCTGGTGCAACTGTCCCCATATGGCGGGCTATGATGCCCTGAAGGTTGATGATCTGACGCGCGCTGATTTCGAAGGGCGCAAAAAAATCTATGCTCTGGTGGATTATGTCCGCCAGCATATGCCCGGCTTCGAGAAGTGCTATGTGGTCGATGTCGCGCCGCAACTCGGTGTGCGGCAAACGCGCCTGCTCGAAGGTGATTATGTCGTCACCAAGGATGATGTGCTGGATCGGGTGCATTTTGCCGATACGGTGGCGCGCGGGCGTGATTATTACACCCCCTATCGTGCGATGTTGCCCAAAGGCATCGAAGGCCTGCTGGTGGCTGGCCGCCATTATTCGGCAACCGAAACGGCGCAGAAAATGTCGCGTGAAATTCCTCCCTGCATGTCGATGGGACAATCGGCCGGTGTGGCGGCCGCCTTGGCGATCAAGGGTGACGGCATCCTGCGCCATGTCTCGGCGGCCGACATCTGTGCGCGGGTCCGCGCGCAAGGCGGTGATCCCGGCGATATTCCTTCAGCCAATGCAAAAATACTGGAGACAGTGGAATGAGCACGCCGAAACTGCCTCTGTCCGGCATTAAAATTGTCGATTTCACGCAAGTCATGATGGGTCCGGTGGCCACCCAGATGCTGGCCGATTACGGGGCCGATGTGATCAAGATCGAGCGGCCGCCGACCGGTGATCTCTCGCGTACGTCTTTCCCCAATGATCCCGCCGGTCTGACGGGTCCGGTCTTCTGCTCGCTCAACCGCAACAAGCGGTCGGTCGTGTTCGACATGAAGAACGAGGACGACAAGGCGGTGGTCTGGTCCTTGCTCGACCATGCCGATGTGGTCGTCAATAATTTCCGCGCAGGGGTGATGGAGCGGATGGGGTTCGGCTATGATGTGCTCTCCAAGCGCAATCCCAAGCTGATTTATGCGGTGGGCACAGGCTTCGGGCTGGTCGGTCCCTATGCCCATAAAGGCGGGCAGGATGTACTGGCGCAGGCCATGTCCGGTGTGATGCACCGGCGGTCGGATGACAGCTTGCCGCTGTCGATCTATTCCACCACATTTGCGGATTATTCTGCAGGCATGCATCTGGTCCAGGGGGTTTTGCTGGCTTTGTTGCAACGCCAGCAAACCGGTTACGGCCAGTTGGTCAGCGTATCTTTGTATGATTCCATGCTGGCCGCGCAGACGCAGGAATCGGCCTCTTTGATGATGCGCGACCGCGAGGTCAATTGGGGAGCCATGCCGCTGTCGGGCGTGTTCACCACGCAGGATACGGCGCTTGTCTTGGTGGGGGCGTTTAAGGCGCATCCGTTGCGCGATATCTGCACCGCTTTGGGGCTTGATGATCTGTCGGCTGATCCGCGCTTTGTCGACCATCCGGCACAGGTCAAGCACAAGGCGGAATTGCATGCGATTTTCCGCGCCCGTTTTGCCACCAACACCACAGCCTATTGGCTCGGCAGGCTCGAAGAACAGGATCTGCTTTGCGCGCGGGTGCGCACTTTGGCGGAAGCGCTGGCCGACGAGCAGACCCATATCAATGGCATGATTCTGGAGACAACAAACCGGATCGAGACCGTGCGCGTGGTCGGCTCGCCCTTGCATCTGGCCGATGCGCCGGTCACCATCCGGATACCGCCTGCCGAATTGGGACAACACACCGAGGATGTGCGCGCAGAACAACGGGCCTTGCTCGCAACGGAGGCTGTGTGATGGCCGTTGATGTTGTCCACAATGATGGCGTTGTGACGGTCACCATTGACCGTCCGGAGGTGATGAATGCGGTGGATTATGCCACCGAACAGCAATTGCAACAGATCTGGCGCGACATCGAACAGGATCGCTCGGTGCGTGTGGTGGTGCTGACCGGGTCGGGCGAACGGGCCTTTTGTACCGGCGCGGACATGAAGGGCGGCAGTGGCGCGCGCGGGATCGATTACTGGGCGATGCCGCGTGAAGGGGGCTTCGGCGGTATCGCCATGCGCCAGACGCTGGATGTTCCGGTTATTGCCCGCGTCAATGGCCATGCGGTGGGAGGCGGTTTTGAAATGATGCTGGGCTGTGATCTGGTGATTGCCGCCGATCACGCCACGTTCGGCTTGCCCGAAGCGCGGGTGGGCCGCCTGCCGCTGGATGGCGGCATGGTGCTGTTGCAACGCCAGATCCCGCATCGTCAGGCAATGGGCCTGTTGCTGACCGGACGGCGTATGAAGGCGCAAGAGGCGCTCGGCATGGGCCTGATCAACGAGGTTGTGCCGATGGCCCAACTGGATGAGACGGTGCGGCGTTGGGTCGACGAGATTCTGGCCTGTGCGCCCCTGTCGATCAAGGCGACCAAGCAGGTGGTGCGCCAGACCGCCGGATTGTCGCCACAACAGGCGCAGGCCTTGCGGTTGCCTGCTCTGGTCGATGCCCTGAATTCCCAAGATTCGGACGAAGGCGTGCGGGCCTTTATAGAAAAGCGCAAACCTGTCTGGACGGGACGTTGAGCGATGACCTATGTCATCACCGCCGCCTGTATCGATGTCAAAGACCTGTCCTGCCTGACCTCCTGTCCGGTGGATTGCATCTATCAGGGTGGCCGGACGGTTTATATCCAGCCCGATGAATGTATCAATTGCGGATTGTGCGAGACAGTCTGTCCGGTCGGGGCGATCCATTCCGACGAGCGCTTGCCTGCCGACATGCAGGCATTTGTTTCCGTCAATGCCGAGTTTTTCGGTCCCGATGTGACAGGCTGGAATTCGCCGCGCGGGGCCGATGCCCGATACAGGACAACGCTTGACCATCCGGTTGTCGCGGCCTGGCCCCGTCAGGGAGACTGACACCGATGCATGCCGCCGTCTTGCACTATTTCAGGGTGGTGGCGCGGTCGGGTTCGGTGCGCAAGGCCTCGCTGGAATTGAATGTCGCGCCCAGCGCGGTCAATCGCCAGATCAAACTGATCGAAGAAGAGCTGGATGTTCAGCTGTTCGAGCGGATCGCAACCGGCATGCGGCTGACGCTGGCTGGGCAATATCTGCTTAGGCACGTCAACACCACCTTGCAGGATTACGAATTGTTGCGCGCCGATATCGACAGTCTGCGCGAGGCCCGTTCGGGCAATATCACCATAGCCGCTGTGGACTCGTTGCTGGTGGATTTTCTGCCGCGTGCCCTTGAACAGTTCTCCAACGCATTTCCGGCCGTCACCTATCATGTCGATGCCGTTACGCCCGCCGATATTCCGGTTCTGGTGGGCGAGCACAAGGTGGATTTCGGGCTGACCTTTGTCAGCGGGGTCTGGCCCAAGATCGATATCGTCGTTGAAATCCCCGCGCCTATCGGTGTTGTGATGCGGCCCGATCATCCGCTGGCCAACAAGGACGTGATCGACTTTGCCGATGTCGCGCCCTATCCCAAACTGGCGCAGGCGGGGACGATTCCGACAGCGGCCAATATCGACAGGGAATTTGCTGAATTCCGTGCGGCGATCGAACCCAAGCTGATGTCCAATTCCATCCAGATGCTGAAACTGGCCTTGCTGGCCAATCAGGGCATTGCCTTCTTTACCGCCTTCGGCTTTCTGTCGGAATTGCAGGCCGGCGAGCTGGTGTGGAAGCCGTTCAGTTCCCCCGGCATCAACCGGATGACGTTGGGATTGCTTGTCGCCAAAAACCGCAAATTGTCGCTGGCGGCCGAAAAATTTATGGACCATATCAGTAAAAAACTCTCGCTGATCGGGTTTTAATCTGGCCTAAGCCCGTGCGCTGGCTTAAAGTTCGTTCCATGTTTTGCAGGATCAAAGACTGGAAATACGGGGTTGGTTATGACGGTTTACAAGGTTGCTATTGTCGGGCTCGGCATCGGGCGGGCGCATCTGGAAGAGGCCTATAGCAAACTTGCAGACCGGTTTCAGGTTGTCGCTTTATGCGATCTCAACACGGAGCGGCTGGCCGCGACCGGACGGGATTTCGGGATAGAGCGGCTGGTGACCTCGCTTGATGACGTGCTGGCGATGGAAGATGTCGATATCGTCGATATCTGTACGCCGCCCTCCTTGCATCTGGAGCAATGCCTCGCGGTGCTGGCTTCGGGCAAACATGTGATTTGTGAAAAGCCGTTGGTCGGCTCGCTCGCGCAGATGGATGTGCTGGAGCAGGCCGAGGCCCGATCGAAAGGCCGCATCCTGCCGATTTTCCAGTATCGCTGGGGCACCGGTTTTCTCAAGGCACGCGAATTGGTGCGGCGCGGGCTTGTCGGCAAGGCCTATGTCGCCAGTTGCGAAACCCATTGGCAACGCGGTGCGGATTACTACGCGATTGCGTGGCGCGGCAAACTCGATATCGAATTGGGCGGCATCCTGCTGTCCCAGGCGATCCATCTGCACGATATGATGTGCGAATTGATGGGGCCGGTCGAACGGGTTTATGCGGAAGCGACCACGCGGGTCAATCCGATCGAGGTCGAGGATTGCGTGGCCGCCAGCCTGAAAATGGCCAATGGCTCGCTGGTCTCTTTGTCATGCACCTTGGGGGCAAAGGCCGAGGTCAGCCGTCTGAAGGCCTGCTTCGAACATGTGACCATCGAATCCGCTTACGAGCCTTATGCGCCGGGCAATGATCCTTGGCAGTTCATTGTCGCGGATGGCCCTGCAGGGGACCGGATCAAGGCCGTATTGGCAGAGATCGAGGCGGTACAACCGCGTTTTCATGGCCAGTTGATTTCCTATCATTCCGCTTTGGCTGGTCAGGGCGAATGGCCGGTCACGCTGGCCGATGCGCGCCGCTCTCTCGAATTGATTACGGCTTTGTATGATTCAGCCGCCAGACATGTGCCGGTGACCTTGCCGATCAAGCCGGACCATTCCTTGTATGGCGACTGGCGCACCAGACTGGCGTGAGCGCAAGGCCTTAGCCCAAACCGGTTTATCCCGAACCTGTCAGTCTTCCACCATTGACAGCACAGCGGTGACAGCCTTGTGCCAGTGCCTCAATTTGCGCTGGCGGGTGGTGGTGTCCATCGCAGGCTTGAAGCGGCGCTCGCTTTGCCATGATTTTGCAAATTCGGACGGTTCGGGCAGAAGGCCTGCGGTATAGCCCGCCAGATAGGCGGCACCGAGGGCGGTGGTCTCCTGCAAGCGCGGACGGTCGACCGGCGCATCGAGCAGATCGGCGAGCCGTTGCATCGTGAAGTCTGAGGCAGTCATGCCGCCATCCACGCGCAGGATGGTTTGGGTGCTGGCCGCTTGCGGCCAATCGGCCTGCATCGCTTTCATCAGATCGGCGGTTTGGAAGGCCACCGATTCCAGCACGGCCAATGCCAGTTCTTTCGGTCCGGTATTGCGTGTCAGGCCGAACAGGCCGCCGCGCGCCTCGGCATTCCACCATGGACTGCCCAGCCCGACAAAAGCGGGGACCAGAATGACATCCTGAGCCGGATCGGCCAAGGCCGCCAGCGGTCCGCTGTCACTGGCCTGTTCGATCAGGCCCAAACCATCCCTGAGCCATTGCACGGCGGCTCCGGCCACAAAAATCGATCCTTCCAGCGCATAGGTGCGTTGTCCGTGCAATTGATAGGCAATGGTGGTCAGCAAGCGGTTGTGCGAGGTGACGGCGGTGTGTCCCGTATTGAGCAGGGCGAAACAGCCGGTGCCATAGGTGGATTTCATCATGCCCGGTTCAAAGCAGGCCTGACCGATGGTGGCGGCTTGCTGGTCTCCCACCATGCCGAGGACCGGCACGGCATGACCGAACAAAGCGGGGTCCGTCACGCCGAAGGTCGAGCCACTATCGCAGATGTCCGGCAACAGACTGCGCGGCACATCCAGCAAGGCGAGCAGATCGTCATCCCAGGTGCCGGTGTGGATGTTGCATAATAAGGTGCGCGAGGCATTGGTGGCATCGGTCTTATGCTCCGTGCCGCCTGTCAGATGCCACAGCAGGAAGGTATCCACAGTGCCGAAGGCCAATTCGCCCCGCTCGGCGCGGGCGCGGGCATCGGGCACATTGTCGAGAATCCAGGCTATTTTGGTGCCGGAAAAATAGGGATCGAGCAACAGACCCGTGCGCTCGCGCACCAGTGGCTCGTGACCCTCCTGTTTGAGCGACTGGCAGAAGACGGCAGTGCGCCGGTCCTGCCAGACAATCGCGCGATAGATCGGGGTGCCGGTCTTGCGGTCCCACAGGATGGTTGTCTCGCGCTGGTTGGTGATGCCGATGGCGGCAAGATCGGTGGCGGAAACCGCCTGACGGGCCAGCACGGTTCTGCAGACTTCAAGCGTGGTCTGCAACAGATCTTCGGGCTCGTGTTCGACCCAGCCGGAGGCGGGATAGTGCTGGGTGAAATCGCGTTGTGCGCTGTCGACCAGCGCCAAGGATTGATCGAACAGCAAAGCGCGTGACGAGCTGGTGCCTTGGTCAATTGCCAGAATAAAGGACATGGTGTTTCCCCCTTACACGCGGCCTTGCAGATAGGCGGTCAGTTGCTCCACCTGCCGGTTGGAAAAGTGTAATCCCAATTTGCTCCGCCGCCATAAAATATCTTCGGCCGTTTGCGCCCATTCACGGGTGACCAGATAGTCGACCTCGCGGGCGGTCAGATCGACACCGAAACAGGCACCGAGATCATCCATCGTCCGCGCATCGACCAAAATTTCAAACAGGCAGGTGCCGTAATGGCGTGCCAGACGGGTGAGCAGGCCGGGCGGCAAAGCGGGATAGCGGGCGCAGGCTTTGGCCACCAGAGCCGCAAAACCGTCAACCGCAAAATCCCCGCCGGGCAACGGGGCCGTTGCGGTCCAATCCCCGATCGAGGAGGGGTGCAGATCGGCCCCGACCAGTTCCATCACATCCTGCGCCAGCACTCGATAGGTGGTGATCTTGCCGCCGATCACGCTGACCAGCGCCGGCTGTCCGGCTCCGCCGCTTTTGACCAGATGGTAATCGCGGGTGGTTTCTTGTGCCGCATCCTGCCCGTCATCCATCAGGGGGCGCACACCCGCATAGGACCAGACAATATCCTCGGGCGTGACGGGGTGGGCGCATTGGCGCGAGACGGCTTCGCACAGATAGGCGATCTCGTCATCGCTGATGCGGACAGCGGCGGGGTCGCCCTGATAGTCTGTGTCGGTGGTGCCGATCAGGCAGAAATCCTGCTCGTAAGGGATGACAAACACGATGCGTCCATCGTCATTCTGCAGGATCAGACAGCGCGGATCATCATGCCATTTGCGCACGACAATATGGCTTCCTTTGACCAGACGCAGGCGATTGGAGGGCTGAACAGCGTGGAACAGGTTTTGGTCGGCCCAAGGCCCGCTGGCATTGACGACGGCTTTGGCCTGAAAGCCGGTGTCCTGTCCTTTGTAAACGGTGTCGATCTGCCAGTGTTCCGCGTCCGGCCTGATACCGGTGACCTGACAACGGGTCAGAATGTCGGCCCCGCGGGCCTTGGCATCCATGGCATTGAGGATGACAAGGCGGGCATCGTCCACCCACGCATCGGAATATTCAAAACAGGCACTTTTATCATTCGCCAGCAAGGCATGGACAGGATCGGTTTTCGACAGCATCCAGCTTGCGGGCAACAGACTGCGGCGGCCCAGATGGTCATAGAGAAAAAGCCCGAGCCGCAACATCCAGACAGGGCGCATATGCGGGCGGTGGGGAAGCACAAAGCGCAGGGGCCAGATAATGTGCGGGGCCAGAGCCAGCAGGGTTTCACGCTCGATCAGCGCCTTGCGCACCAGTGAGAATTCGTAGTGCTCGAGATAGCGCAAGCCGCCATGGATCAGCTTGGTCGAGGCCGAGGAGGTGGCTTGCGCCAGATCGCCTTGTTCGAGCAACAGCACCTTGTGGCCACGTCCCGCCGCATCGCGTGCGATTCCGCACCCGTTGATGCCGCCGCCGATAATGGCGAGATCATAGAGGGTGGAAGCGGCCGTCATTTATTTCAATCCGGTCGAGGCAATGCCGGTGGTGATGTGACGTTGCAACAGTGTGAATACAATCACCACGGGGGCCAAAGTCATCATGGTCATGGCCAGCAGATAATGCCATTGCGTGTCCAGCTCGCCCTGAAAGGTCGAGAGGCCCAATTGCAGGGTGAAGCTCTCTTCGCGGCTCAGCACAATCAGCGGCCACAGAAAATCGTTCCACCGCCACATCACCGAGAAAATCCCCAGCACCGCCAAAGCGGGCATGGCCAGCGGCATGATGATGCGCCAATAGACGCGCCATTCCGACGCACCATCCATGCGCGCCGCGTCGATCAGCTCGTCCGGTATGGTCAGCATGTATTGGCGCAGGAGAAACACGCCGGTCGGTGTGGCGATCGGCGGCAGGATGACGCCCCATAGCGAATTGGTCAGTCCCAGCGAGGTGACCACCAGAAAGGCCGGGATCAGGATCACCGAAATCGGCACCATCAGGGTCGAGAGAATGAACACGAACATGGCATCGCGGCCACGAAACGAATATTTGGACAGCGCAAAGGCACACATCGAATTGACCAGCAGGGTCAGCACCGTCGAGACGATGGTGACAAACAGGCTGTTGCCCAGAAAGCGGTCGAACCGGAAGCGGCGCAACGGTTCGGCATAATTGTCCCAGGCAAAGGTCAGTTCGCGCACCGGCTTGACCTCGTCCATCCTCGCGCGGACCGGATCAGCCCCGGGCTGGGCCGGATCGATGAACAGGCCGACCAGACCGATGCGGCGTTGCAAAGCCAGTTCGGCGCTTTGGCCCGAAGCTAGCGGCACCAGATAGACCGGCAATGGATCGGGCTTGTCGGCCAGTTTGATTTCTTTCTGCCCCATCGGCAGGAAGGAGGGCGGGAATTCCTGCAGGGCCGATTTGGTTTTGAGCGATGACGCCGCCAGCCACAAAGCGGGGCCGAACATCAGCACCACGCCGACCAGCAGGAAGCCATAGGTCAGCCAGTCGGTGAGATGCATCGAGCGTTGGTCACGGGTGCGGGTCAAAGCGCGGATCAGGCTCATGATGTTTTTCCGTGATAGGAGATCCGCAACTGCAACACAGTCAGCACCATCAGCACCACGGCCACCAGCAAGGAGGCCGCGGCCGCAAGCCCCAGCAAATGCACCTGATTGGCAAAGGCGGTCTCGTAAATATATTGCACGATGAATTGGGTGGCCGTGCCTGGCCCGCCGCCGGTCAGCACATAGATTTCATCAAAGGCCTGCACGGCACGGATCAGGCTCAGGATCACCACAACCAGCAAAGTCGGCAACAGCAAAGGCACGGTGATGCGCCAGAACACGCGCCATTTCGGCGTGCCGTCCATTTCTGCCGCCTCGTAAAGATCAGCCGGGATCGCCTGCAGGCCTGCCAGCAGGATCAGCGCATAAAAGCCCATATGCGCCCAGACCGAGACAAACACCGTCCAGAAAAACGACCATGACGCATCATGCAGAAAGGCCACACGTTCACCGCCGCCCGCCATCAGCAAGGCATTGAGCAGGCCGTCGCGTTGCAAGATCCATTTCCAGATCAAAGCCACCACCACGGGTGACAGCAGGACGGGGAAGAAAAACACGGCGCGGAAAAAGCCGCGCGCCCGCAATTTGCCATTCAGGATCAGCGCGGTGACCAGCGACAAAGCCACCATGGCGGTCACCTGCAAGGCGACAAACAGCACGGAATTATGGACAGCGCGCCAGAAGCGGTCCTGCTTGCAGGAATTGACATCGAGATAGTCTTTGCAGTCGAGCAAAGCCGAGAAATTATCGAGCCCCACAAAGGGACGCTCTTCCATCATCAGACGGTTGGAGCCGGTCAGCGCATACCAGATGTTGAGAATCATCGGCAGAGCGACAAAGACCGAGAAAATGATCATGTTGGGAGCCACGAACACATAGGCCATGCCCTTGATGCCGATCCGCTTCTGGATCGCGGCAAAGGGTGGCTCCAGCGCGCGCATCAGCCCCGTATAGGCAAGCTCGAAGCCGCGCGCAAACCGCTGTGCGGCCGTCGGCGTTGCGCTGTCCGATGGGGGGTGGGCGTTGGGGTTCATGCAATCACTATGGGTGGAGAGACCGAATAAAGCGCCCCGCAAAACCTCGGTCTTGCGGGGCGTAAAGGCCCGTTACTGGAGCTTGATACCCTTGGCGGCCAGACCTTCGACAATGTCGGCCTGAATCCGGGTATAGGCATCATCAAGCGACATTTCGCCGCTGATCGCCTGATTGACGCGCGAGATGGTGGCGTTGAACAGGATGCGGTTGTGCTCGTAGCCCTGCAGTCTGAAGGCCACAGGCGAGGTCTGCGCGACCTGATCGACGGCAATCGCCAGCGACTTTTTCACATTGGCATCGTCTGTCTGGTAGTTGATGCCCTTCTTGGCAATGCCCAGATGGGCAGGCAGGAACAGCGTGCGGGCATGGAACTCTTCATAGACAGGCTCGCTGGCGAAATATTCAACCACGCGGGCAACCGCTTGCGGGTTCTTGGTGGTCTTGATCGGAACCAGACCAGCGCCGCCAGGCATGCCCGAGCAATTGCCGGGACCGCAAGGATTGGGAACGGCCTGCCATTCGAAATTCTTGGCCACGGTTTTGGCAAATTGCGTGAACTGCCAGTTGCCGCTCATGTAGAAGACCACTTGGGCATTGGCGAATTCTTCGGTCGCACCGCGATAGGTGGTGCCGCCGACCGAACCCCACAGGGCTTTGGACATGGTGCCGTTATTGTGCCAGTCGACCAGCATTTTGGTTGCGGCCTTGAAGCCGTCATCGATCAAGGCAGGCTTGTCACCATCGACAAATTTACCACCCATATCGAGCACAAGGCTGGACACGCGATGGCCGGACCGGTCGAAGGCGATCGGATAGGGGGCCTTGACCTTGTCGGCCACAGCCTTGCTGGCCTTGGCCCAGTCATCCCATGTCGCCTTCGGGCCGGGCATCGGAATACCGGCTTGCTGGAACAGAGTGGCGTTGACCAAGGGCAGGGTCAGCGTCAATTGGGTCATCACGCCATAGACACCATCCTTGGCGCCATTGACGGGACGGAACCAGGGCAGGCTGGAGGCGAAATTGTCATCGAAATATTTGGCGTTTTTCAGATGCGGCCGCAAATCGAGATAGTGGCGCGACAGGCCGCCCAGATCGGTGACGCGGGCCAGATCGGGGCCCTGACCGGAATCGAGCAAAGCGGGCAATTGTTCGACAACGGTCTTGTAGGGCACGCGGTCGAGCGTGACCTTGATGTCCGGGTTCTGCTTCTCGAACCGGTCGAGCAGATCGCGCATCACATCGCCTTCAATGCCGTCCGAATACCACATGATGCGGACTTCGGTCGGGTCGGCGGCCTTGGCGGTCTGGCTTGTCGCCAGCATGGCGGTCACAGGCATACACAGGGCCAAAAGCCCGCCTGTGATGGTCTTCAACTGTTTGAACATGGTCGTTCCTCCTCGTGGTGATGGGTGTCTCCGGTTGAGGTCCGGAGTTCGGTTGGTTTTGTTACAGACGGTGTGGAGAAGGGGGGAGTGCTTTCTCCCCTTCGGTGGTTGAGAACAGATGGACCATGCCGGGCTTCGGCCTGATCCGGATCGGTTGGCCATGGGTTACCCCTGTCTGGCCGTTGACAGCAATCGACAATGCCTCGCCCGATGGCAGTGTGCCGTGGATAAAACTGGTGCCGCCCAGTTGCTCCACCACATCGACAGTCAGCGTCCAGTCTCCCGCCGCATCCAGTTCGAGATGTTCGGGGCGGATACCGAGGCTGAGCGTGTCGCCTTGGCGCACCCCCGTCCCGTCGAGCGGCAGGGTGGTGTCCTGCATGCCGCCCGCGGTCACGCTGACGTTTGCGGCCGTGCAGTGTGTCACACGGGCAGAGATGAAATTCATGCGCGGCGAGCCGATAAAGCCGGCCACAAAGCGGTTGGCGGGATGGTTGTAGAGATCGAGCGGCTGGCCGATCTGCTCGATCCGGCCATCGCGCAACACCACGATCTTGTCGGCCATGGTCATGGCTTCGACCTGATCATGGGTGACATAGATCATCGTGGCTTTGAGGTCCTTGTGCAGTTTGGACAATTCGATCCGCATCTGCACCCGCAACTCGGCATCGAGATTGGAGAGCGGTTCGTCGAACAGAAAGATTCTCGGATTGCGGGTAATCGCCCGTCCGATTGCCACACGCTGGCGTTGCCCGCCCGACAATTGTCCGGGCTTGCGCTGGAGGAGTTTGTCGATCTGCAAGAGGGTTGCGGCGGTCTGCACGCGCTGGTCGATCTGGTCTTTCGGCATCCGCATATTTTCGAGGCCGAAGGCCAGATTGTCATAGACGCTCATATGCGGATAGAGCGCATAGCTTTGAAACACCATCGCCAGTCCGCGTGCGGCGGCCGAGTGGTGGGTGACATCCTCGCTGTCAATCGCAATCGTGCCGCTGGTGGCCAGTTCCAGTCCGGCAATCACCCGCAACAGCGTTGACTTGCCACACCCCGAAGGTCCGACAAACACCACGAATTCCCCGTCGGCAATGTCGAGATTGATGCCGTGCAAAATCTCGACCTGTCCGAAGGATTTCGTGATGGTGTCAAGCGTCAGGCTGGCCATGTCTGTGCGCTCACTGTTTCGCTTGCAACGAGCGGGCCTGTTGCTCCCAACCCATGGCTTGCGCAGTCAGCGACAATTCGCACACTTTGAAGCAATGGTCGTGGGTCATGGCCGTTTCGGTCCGGTTGAAAATATCGTCACGCAATTTGGGATAATAGGTCAGTTCCGCATCCGAGCAATCAATATAGCGCGAGCTTTTTTTGTCGGTCAAAAACAGATGGTCGATGCCGGGGCGGCCCGCCACGTCGACATATTTGCGCAGTTCGATGGTGCCTTCGGTGCCGACAATGGTCAGGCGGCCGTCACCCCAGGTGTTCAATCCGTCGGGGGTAAACCAGTCGACGCGGAAATAGCCCGAAGCATTGTCGCTCTCGATCATCACCTCGCCGAGATCCTCAAGGCCGGTATCGGCCGGATGGGCGCGGTTGGCGACGCGTGCGGCGGTGATCCGTGCATCGGAGGAATCGGTGAAATAGAGAAACTGGTCGAATTGGTGCGAGCCGATATCCACCAGAATGCCGCCATAGGCCTGTTTGTCGAAAAACCATTGCGGCCGCAAATGCCGGTTCAAACGGTGCGGACCCAAGCCTGCGGTATGGACAACCTGTCCGATGGCACCGGCCTTGACCAGCTCGCCCGCCCGCGTGGTCGAGCGCACCTCGAAACGTTCGGTAAAGTCGATCGAGAAAATCCGGCCGGTTTCCTTCTGGACTTTGCGCACCGCGTCCAATTGCTCGAAGGTTGTCAGGCCGGGCTTGTCGACCATGAAGTCCTTGCCGTGCCGCATCGCTTCGATCGCCAGATCGGCGCGCTCATTGGGGATGGCCGCACAGGTGATCAGGTGGATGCTGTCGTCTTCCAGCAATTGCGCCCGCTCTTTGACACGCGGAATATGCGGGAATTTCTCCATGAAGCCTTGCAACGGCATCGCCTCGTCGCGGGACCAGAAGCCGACACATTCCGCACCGATGTCGAGAAGGCTGGTCACTTGATCATAGATATGACGGTGATCAAGCCCGATGGCGGCAAATTTCAAGACTGGCTGGCTCATCTTATGTCCTTATGCAACGAAAACCGTTGACAGAGCGATCCTCTGTAACGGGCCTTTTATCCATGGAAAACAATGCGCACATGATGACACCGGACCCCATCCAACAGCGGATAGGTCGAGGATCCGGCCCTTGAGCGGCGTGCTTGTTTCCCTCCCTTTTGCCGGTTGGCCCCAATGGGTTTTGTCCGGCGTCACAAAAAATGTTCTGTTTATGTAAACGTTTGCATTATGCTATCATTGTTCTGAATTTTCGGGCAAGCATAATTTGCCGGCAGGGTACGGTTATGGGCAGTGGTGAAGTGGCATGACGGCGCGAGGGCGGGTCGAAACGAGATGAAAACCTCCCGTTCGTACGGAAAGCATTCCCATGCCACGCTGGCTTCTGTGGCCAAGCGGGCGGGGGTGTCGATTGCCACGGTCTCGCGGGTGGTGAACGGCGCACCCGTCAAGATTGCGGCGCAGACCGTGCTGGCGGTGCGCAAGGCGGTGGCGGATCTCGATTATCGCCCGCAAAGCGCTGGCAGGGCCCTGCGCAAGGGCACAACGCAGATCATCGCAGTGCTGGCGGCCAATCTGGGCAATCCGACCATGGCGGCCATTGCCTCGTCGATCGAACATGCCTTGCGCCAGAACGGCTATGTGATGCTGTTGTGCGACACGCATGAGCAAGCCGATATCCAGGATGAATATCTGCGCGAGATGGAAGCCTTGCGGGTGCGGGCGGTGATTATGGTGGTCGCAGTCCCGAGCCCGAAACTCGATGAATTCAGGCAAGCGGGCATCCCGCTGGTTTTCGTCAACCGGCGTGATCCTGTTCGTTCACCCTTTCCCTATGTCGGCATCGACAATGCCGCCGCAGGGCGCGATGTGGCCGATTATTGCCTCGCCAAAGGCTGGCGCGATATTGCGGTTATCCATGCCTCGCTGGTTTACAGTGCCGGACGGGAACGGTTGCAAGGCTTTCTGGAGCGGTTGCAACAGGCGGGTGGTGACATGCGTCCTGTCCGCCAGTTCGGCAGTGCGGGGCTGGATCACTTGCGGATCGGCGAACAGGCCATGCAGGAGCTTCTGGCGCAACAAATGCGGCCCGATGCGGTGATCTGTCTCAGTGATCTGCTGGCCTATGGCGCGTACAAACAGGCCAGCGGCGCGGGCTTGGCGATACCGCGTGATCTGACCATGATCAGCTTCGACGACGGACCGCTCAACCAATGGATCGCCCAATGGCTCAGCGCCGTGCGTATTCCCTATGAGCTGATCGGTAATGCGGTGATTTCTGTGCTGACAGCGATGTTGGAGAACCCGCAGGACAAAACTCCGCGCGCGCAGGCGGCAATGGACAAGATCATTCCCCATCAATTGATCATCAGGGGATAAGCGAGAACGCGCCTTACAGCGCGTCCCAGTCCTGCAAGACGGCGCGGATGCCGTCCTGAACCGTCTGGCTCAGCGGCCAGGCGGCGGGGGCGCGGGCGGGGCCAACCTCGAAGCCCTGCATGGCCAGCGCCTGTTTGACCACCGAGACATTGGCCCCGTTGCCCTCGGTCGAGCGGAAACGTTCGAACGGTTCCAGCCTGGCGATGATGGCTCCGGCCGCTTTGTAATCGCTCCGGCGGATGGCTTCCAATACGCCCTGCGACAGATGCGGGGCGACATTGATGATGCCCGAGGTGAAACCCTGCGCGCCGACAGCCGCCATGGGCGGTGCCCACGGTTCGGCCAAGCCGCAAATCCAGGCAATATGGGGACAATGCCGGATGGCATTGGCCAGCACCATCACATTCGGTGTGGCCCATTTGACACCGACCACATTCGGAATCCGGCAGAGCTTTTCGATAAAATCCATGCCACCGGTGTCATCGCGCAAATAGAGCACAATCGGCAGGCCACCTCCGGCCTCGGCAACACGGGCGGTATATTCGAGCACACCACGCGGGGCCCGGAACGGATCAGGTGGCTGGTGGATCATCAGGGCATCGACCCCGTCGCCCTTGGCGGCACGGGCGAGAATGCAGGCTTCGTGGAGGGAACGGCCGACACCGGCGGTCACAAAGGCCTGACGGTTGATCAGAGCAGGCACGGCGGCCTGCATAGCGCGGGCTTCCTCGAATGTCAGGGAATAGAATTCGCTGGTATTGCCGTTGATGGTCAAAGCCTCGATGCCTGCTTTGGCAGCGCGGGAGATAATCGGGGTCAGACGGTCGGGGGCAATGTGTCCGTCGCTGTCATAGGGCGTGACAAGAATACCGGAAACACCGCGCAAGGCGGCAATATCAGTGGAGGAATGGCTCATGATGAAAACCTGTCGGGTTTGACAAAAACAATGAAGGGTTGGAGTGCGGCTTAAACGTAACCGGTGGATCCATCCGGTTTGACAGGCACCTTGCGCTCCCAATGGACATAATCTTCGGTGCCGAGCAGTTTTTCATCCATCTCGACACCCCAGCCCGCCCGCTCCGGTCGCAATTCCAGATAGCCGTCTTTGGGCAGGTAGGGGTCTTTGACATACCACGCCCCTTGCAGATGCTGTTCTTTGCTCGGCGCTTCGTCCTTGCCGGTGCCGAACACATAGCCGGGGCCGTGCGGCAGACGGTATTCGAGGATTTTGAAATTGGGCTGTGCCGCACAAAAATGCACATTGATGGCTGTGGCCAGCGGCCCCATCGGGTTATGTGGCGCGATGGAGACAAAATGCGCCTCGGCCAAAGCCGCGATGTTGCGCATTTCCAGCATGCCTCCGACCACGCAGATATCGGGCTGGATGATATCGGCACCGCGCACCTGCAACAGGCGTAAAAATTCGAAACGGCTATAGAGCGATTCACCGGTGGCGAGGGTGCAGTGCAGGCCCTGCTTCACTTCGCCCCAGGCTTCGAAATTTTCGGGGCGGATCGGCTCTTCGAAAAACAGCGGATCGTAAGGGGCCAGTGCATTGCCCAATTGGATCGCCTGTTTCGGCTCGAAAATCTTGGCATGGGCATCAAAGGCGATGTCGTAATCGGGACGGATCGTCTCGCGCAACTGCCGGAAATACTCGGCCGAGGTTCTGACCACCTCGCCCCAGCGATTGGCATGGATATCGATACGGAACGGCGAGAGTTTGAAGGCGGTCAGGCCCCATTGTTCGTTGAGCCCGTCGAGTTCGTCACGTGCAAGGGCGGCATCGGGGGCGGTATAGACACCGGCATAAACCTTGATGCGGTCGCGCACATGCCCGCCCAACAGCCGATAGACCGGTACATTCAACGCCTTGGCCGAAATATCCCACAGGCAGTGATCAAGCGCGGAAATGGCCGCCAGACCCAGCGCGCCGGGCGGGAAGCGGGTTTGTTGCATCAGATAATGGATCAGATATTCGATGCGGGTCGGATCCTGCCCTTTCAGAAAGGTCATCAGATAATCGAGCAAGGGAAACAGCGCCTTGTCCGGCCCGTGATTGTAACATTCGCCCCAGCCTGTCAGGCCGTCATCGGTATCCATGGCAATGATCACACGCGGACGGTCTTTGTCGCGGGACATGAAGGCTCTCAGACGGTCGATTTTCATGGGCTTATCCGTAAACAACAGGGTGGGAAAACAGCAGAAAGATCAGACTTTGTAGCGATGGCGTTTGTGCATACTGCGGGCGCGCGGATCGGGGCGCGGGATCGCCGACAGCAGGGCTTGGGTATAGGGGTGTTCGGGAGCATTACAGACCTGGTCAGCCGTACCGGTTTCCACCACCTTGCCTTTGTACATGACCGCCACGCGGTCGCACATATAGCGGATCACCCCGATGTCATGGCTGATGAAGACATAGGACAGGTTGAGCTTGTCCTGCAGGTTCATCATCAGATCCAGCATCTGCGAGCGCAAGGACACGTCCAGTGCCGAGGTCGCCTCGTCGGCGACCACCACACGCGGATTGAGGGCGATGGCGCGTGCAATGCCGATGCGCTGGCGTTGCCCACCGGAAAAGGCATGCGGATAGCGTTCGCGCCAGTCGGGGTTCAACCCGACCTGTTCCATCAAATCCACCACGCGTTCTTCAAGCTCTTGTCCCATGCACAGATGGTTGACCAGCAACGGCTCGCCGATGATCTGCGATACCGTCATGCGCGGATTGAGCGAGCCGACGGGATCTTGAAAGATCATGCGGATTTCCTTGCGGCAATCCTTCAGCAATCCTTCATCGGCGCGCACCAGATCGACCATCGAGCCATCGGCACGGCGGTAGCTGATTTCACCGGCGGTCGGTTGATAGACGCGCAACAGGCAACGGCCCATCGTGGTTTTGCCGGAGCCTGACTCCCCGACAATCCCCAGCGTTTCACCGGGCAATACATGCAGGCTGACATCATTGACAGCCAGATTGGAGCCGAAATGCATCGACAGGTTTTTGACCGTCATCACGGGCTCGACGGTGGTGTCGAGCGGGGGGCGTTTCAACCGGATTTCGGCCTTCTCCTCCAGTTTCAGCACCGAGCCGATCAGCATGCGGGTATAGTCATCCTTGGGGGCATGGAAAATCTGATCGACGGGGCCATGTTCCATCACCTTGCCGCGAAACATCACCAGCACGTCATCGGCAATTTCAGCCACCACGCCCATATCATGGGTAATAAAAATCACCGCCATGCCATGGTCATTTTGCAGGCGGCGGATCAGGTCGATAATCTCGGCTTGTGTGGTCACATCCAGCGCCGTGGTCGGCTCGTCGGCAATCAGGATATGCGGATTGCAGGCCAGTGCCATGGCGATCATCACGCGCTGGCGCATGCCACCGGAAAATTCGAAGGTATAACGGTCGATGGCCTCGGCGGGCTTGGGAATTTCAACCTGCCCGAGCAGTTCGATACAACGGGTACGGGCCTGTGCCTTGTCCATTTTGAGATGGAGCCGCAACACTTCCATGATCTGTTCGCCCACCGTATGAACGGGGGAGAGCGAGGACATCGGCTCCTGGAAAATCATCGCTATGTCGCGGCCACGCACCTGGCGGATCGCCTTGCCGCGCGGGTTGAGACCGGCGAGATCGGTGGTCGTGCCGTCCTCGCGGTGCAGGATTATCTCGCCGCTGACAATCCGGCCGGGGGCATCGACAATCTGCAGGATCGAACGGGCGGTGACGCTTTTGCCCGATCCGGATTCCCCGACGATGCACAGGGTCTTGCCGCGATGCAACGTGAAGGAGACATCATCCACCGCCTTGACCACACCGGAGCGCACCGGAAAATGGGTGACAAGGTTTCTGACGTCGAGAATGACGGAGCCGTCGTCCGTCTGCGCGGTCTTGCTCATGCTGGATAGGCTCATTTGTTATACGGGTCGGCCGCATCGCGCAGACCGTCTCCTAAAAAATTCAGGGCAACAACAGCCAGTACAACGGCACCGCCGGGAATGAACAGCCAGGGCGCGGTTGCAATGGAGCGGATATTCTGGGCTTCGCGCAACAAGACACCCCACGAGATGCTTGGTGGTTGCAAGCCAAGACCAAGGAAGGACAGCGAGGTTTCAGCCAAAATCATCGCCGGAATGGCCAGTGTGATCGAAGCGATGATGTGGCTGGCGAAACTGGGCAACATGTGGCGGAAAATGATGCGGCCTTCCGAGGCCCCATCAAGACGGGCGGCCATCACGAATTCCTCGGTGCGCAGGCTGAGGAAGCGACCGCGCACCACACGTGCCAGTTGCGCCCATCCGGTCAGCGACAGGATCAAGGTAATCATGAAATAATTGAGCACGGCGGGCCAGTCATGCGGCAAAGCGGCGGCCAGCGCCAGCCAGATCGGAATGGTCGGCAAAGCCAGCACGAATTCAATGGCCCGCTGGGCGACAAAATCGATCCGGCCGCCGTAATAGCCCGATACACCGCCAATCAGAATCCCCAAGGTCAGTGACAGCAACACGCCGACCAGACCGACCGAGAGTGAAATCTGCGCGCCCTGGATGATGCGGCTATAGACGCAACGGCCCAGCCTGTCCGCACCGAAAATGAAAATCGGCTGTGTGGTGTTCTCGGCGGCCAGCAGATGCAGGCGGGTTTTGAACAGGCCGAACAGCTCGTATTCATAACCGGAGCCCAAAAACTGCAGATAGATTTTCTTGCTGGTATCTTCGGTGAAAATAGCCGCCAATGTTTGCGGATCGCGTTTCAGCACCGAGGCATGGATATAGGGCTTGATGGTCCAACTGCCATCGGCCGCGGTGTCGATGAAATGCAGGCTTTGCGGCGGGTGGTAGGCGGCACGGCCGTTTTGGGCCGAGGGATCATTGGTCGCAAAAAAGCCCGGTGCCAGCGCGATCAGATAGAGAAACGCGGTGATGTACAGCCCGGCCATTGCCAGATGGTGACGCTTGAAGGCCCACCAGACCAGTTGCCATTGCGAGGCCACTGCCAGTTGTTTGTTCTCGATCGGCCCTAGAACTGCTTCAGACATGGTCTCAATCCGCTTTTCTCAAATCTGGTGGATGCCGCTTCGTGAGTGATCGTCACGTCTATTCGAGCCTGATCCGCGGATCGGCCAGAGCCAGCAAAATATCGCTGATCAGCGACCCCACCAGCGTCAAGGCGCAAATCAGCAACACAAAAGCACCGGCCAGATACATGTCCTGACTCATCAGGGATTGCAGGAGCAAGGGCCCGGCGGTGGGAAGGCTCAGCACAATCGCGACGATGATCGATCCCGACACCAGATTGGGCAGTAGCCAGGCAATGGTGGAAATGAAGGGGTTCAGTGCAATCCGAACCGGATATTTCATCAGCAGATGGAATTCCGATAGGCCTTTGGCGCGGGCGGTGGTGACATAGGGTTTGGATAATTCATCCAACAGGTTGGCGCGCATGACGCGGATCAGGCTGGCAGTGCCGGACACGGCAAGGATGATCACCGGAATCCATAAATGGCCGAGCATGTCGACAATTTTATCAAAGCTCCATGGCTCGTTCATGAAGCGGTCGGAAAACAGCCCGCCGACATCCTGTCCGAAATGCACGGCCGCGATATACATCAGCACCAGTGCCAGCAAAAAGCTCGGCACGGCAAGGCCGATGAAAGACAGGAAGGTGACGATATAATCCATCACCGAATATTTCTGCACCGCCGAAAAAATACCGATGGGCAAGGCAATCGCCCAAGTCGCCAGCAAGGTAGTGAAGGTCAAGACCAGCGTCAGGGCCATGCGTTCCCAGATCAACTCGCTGACCGGCTGTTGCCATTCGAAGCTCAGGCCGAAATCCCCGTGCAACACAATGCCGGTGATCCATTTCCAATATTGCACGATCATGGGCTGATCGAGCCCGAAGCGGGCACGCAATTCATTGGCCGTGTTGATATCCACGACCTCGTTGGAGGCCGCCAGCGTGGCGATATAGGTGGTTACATAATCGCCGGGCGGAAGCTGGATCAAGACAAATGACAGGAAGCTCACCACGACCAGCGATGGGATCATCCATAACACACGTTTGGCAATGAAGCGCAGCATGGGTCCGGCTTTCAAACAGGGATGGGGCGGACGGGAGTGATCCCGCCCGCCTGTATTGATCAGGAGAAGAAGAACTGCTGTGGCAAGGCCGGGCCGGGATTGGGCCACGACCACGCGCTCGGATATTTCTGCGGCACATTTTGCAGGTTGGTTTTGACAATGCCGAAGGAATTGACCGCCAGACAGACACCGATGGTTTCAAACCCTTCGGCACTCAGATCAAACAGTTCTTTCATGATGGCCGCACGCTTTTTGAGATCGGCGGTGGCGCGTGCATCGTCGAACAGTTTCATGCGGCGCTTCTGGCTTTCGGGCGGTTCCTGGCCGTCCTTGCCGTTCGATACATACCATTGCGTCCAAGGCACGGCATAACGGGTGCCTTGCGGATGCTGGGCGAAGTAGTCACGCGGATCAAGCATCGGATCAAGGCCGCCCGGACCCGGCCACACCGCCGCATCATGGTCGTTGTTGTCACCGCGTGTGTAATAGAGTGCACGTTCGATGGTGTTGATCTTGATGTCGACGCCGATCTCGGCCCAATGGCGCTTGATCAATTCGAGGCAATCGACGCAATCGGGATAGAGCGTGGGGATCACATCGATCGAGAAAAACACCTTCTGGCCATCCGGACGCAGGCGGAAGCCCTGCGCGTCCTTTTTGTCATAGCCCAACTTGTCGAGGATCGCATTGGCCTGTTTGGGCTCGTGTCCGGTAAACTGGCGGCCCAGTTTCTCGTGATACCACGGATGCCCCGGACGTGGTCCGGCCTGATAGGGCTCGGACTGGCCGAGATAGACAATGTCGATGATTTCCTTGCGGTTCATGCCCAGCGAGAGTGCCTGACGGAACTCTTTATTGGCAAACATCTCGCGGATCTTCGGATCTTTATGGGTCAGGTTGAGGTAGATCTGGCATTGTTGCGAGCCGGAAGCCACCAGTTCAACCAGACGGTAACCGCCTTTTTGCATGTTCTGCGCCAGCGTCGGCTTGTTCTGCAAGGTGTCGATATGGCGTTCCTGAATGTCGAGCTTGCCGGAGATCACATCGAGCATCAGCGATTCGACATCCTGCGAGATGCTGAAGCTCAACCGGTCCACATAAGGCAACTGGTTGCCGGCCTGATCGACCTGCCAGAAATAGGGATTGCGCTCGGCCACCACGCGGGTCGCACCACCTGTATAGGGCTCCTTGATCACCCATGGATCGAGCACGGGCTTTTCCGGATTGCTCCAGCGCGACGGAATTTCGATATCGCCGTTTTTGGCGCGGAACAGATCGGGCCAGCTCGACAGATTGGCGGCTTTGACCAGATCGGCAACATTCGCATTGTATTTGGGGTGGAACTGGCTCGCATAATGTTTGCAGAACAGCGTCGGATGCTGGCCCAGCGGCGTGGCCAGCATTTCGAGAAACAGTGCATAGGATCCGGCAAAGGTGAATTTGACGGTCGTATCATCGATCTTGGTCA
Source organism: Hyphomicrobiales bacterium (assembly GCA_947455455.1). GTDB lineage: Bacteria > Pseudomonadota > Alphaproteobacteria > Rhizobiales > Beijerinckiaceae > CAIYZJ01. Next base: position 18,576 of record CANGOE010000005.1, on the reverse strand, counting down.
CCACCACAGGCTTGGAGGCAATCGACAGCAGTGCCGGAACAGATTTGTAGAGATCGGAATTCTTGACGCAATCCTCGATCGAGAACACCACATCATCAGCGGTAAACGGCTTGCCGTCCGACCATTTCATGCCCTTGCGCAGGAAAAAGGTGAATTCGGTCGAATTGTCGTTCACCGTCCATTTCTCGGCCACATTGGGCAGGACTTCGGTAAATTCGAGGTTCCAGCGCACAAGGCCCTGATTGCCGACCAGACGCAGAATACCGTTGTGATCGGCCGAGCCACGCAGGCCGCGCCGGATCGAGCCGCCATATTTGCCGACCTTGTCGACCTGCACCACCATCGGGCTGGCAGGCAGGCGGTCCGCCAGTTTGGGCAATTTGCCGTCAGCCGCGGCTTTGGCCAGATCCGGGGCTTCGCCTTTCGCGCTCTGGGCAAAAGCCGATCCCATCATCAGCGAGGCCGTTGCCGCGCCAGCCATGCCTTTCAGGATCATCCGGCGGTCCGGCACACCGGCACCCATCATGTTGCGTTTGTCGAAATGGTTCATTGTGTCCTCCCACAGACGGTTTTTTGCGTTTGGATATTCGACCCCTTGGCGGGGCCGTGTGTTGTTAATGGTTGAAGTCTGGTGAATTCGAGGTGGATTGCAACTGGATTGTCATGTCTGCCGACAGTGTTTCTTGAGGGGCAAGCCGTTTGAAGCCTGTTTCCGTCACGCCTTGCCGGTGCAGGTTGAAGGCATCGACCACATGGGTCACCGGCTCGATACAGGTATAGGCGCCGCCTTGCGGTATATGGAAAACAAGCCCGCCGAATTCGGGCGAACTGGTCATGCTGATCTGCATGCCGTCGGCCCGTGTGATCAGGAGGTGGCCGCCATAGCCCGAAAAATGCAGTGTGGCGGTTTCTTCGGCGTGCACACGGTCATGATGGGTGTGGCCCGAAGGAAAAGCCTCTTGATGGGTAACAAAGCCACCACCATCGGGTTGCCACTGGCTTGTGGCCTCGAACTGCACCCGGTCACCCAGGGCCAGTTTGAAATAGGGATGTTGGCCCAGCCCGGCGGGCATCGGTTCTATTGACTGGTTCTGGATACTGATGCGCACCGATAGGCCGTCGGCTCCCAAGCTCACGGTCTGGCGCACCACAAAAGCCCAAGGCCACAGGTCGGTGGCATCGGGCTGGTGCTGATAGGCCATAACCAATTGCGAAGGCGTGTGGCTTTCGACCTGCCACGCCCGCATCTGGCTGAAGCCGTGCAGGGCGTGCGGGGTCACCTGCGGATGCGGCATCAGCCGCACCCGATGTCCACCAGATTCAAATTCCGAATTGCGGATCAGGTTCGACCATGGAGCCAGCGGGTAAGATCCCGCTTTCGGCCATTGGAGTGGATCAAAGGCCGCGCCATCCATCGGGATCAAGGCATCGATGCGGAGACCATCGGGCGTTTCCAGCCAGAACGAACCGATCCGGCCACCTTGGTCGGGATAGATCTCGGCATGCAAAAATCCTGCATCGAAGGGGCCGGCTTTTATGGAATAGCCTGCTTGTGCGGGCACGCTTTGAGCCATGTTCACAACCTCTCCCGCATGCTGATCACTTGCAATTGTGATTTGCGTCATGTGCAAATTGGTATATTAATATATCAGTTGTGTCAATTCATGCCGCCCTCTGATCGGGTCGTGACAGAAAGGGCAGACGAAAACAGCCCAAGCCGATAAGGTTGCGCAACAACCGGCATCAGGGAAACGGGAAGGAGACACAATGAGAGTGCTGATTACCGGAGCGGCTGGCCGGATCGGGCGTAAATTGCGTCATGAATTTCAGGGCCGGTTTGACCGGCTTGTGCTGTTCGACCGTTTGCCCGTGACGGATTTGAAAGACGGTGAAGTGCCCTATTGCGGCGAATTGACCGACAAGGCCTTGTTGCAACAAGCTCTCGAAGGGGTTGATGCCGTGGTGCATCTGGCCTCCATCCCCCATGAGGCGTCGATGGAGGACATTGTCCAGAACAATGTGATGGGCACTTGGACAGTCTACGAACTGGCACATCAGGCGGGGGTGAAACGGATGATCCACGGCTCATCCAATCATGCGGTTGGCTTTTATCCGCGCAGTGAAAAGATTGATGAAACCGCACGTGTCCGGCCCGATACCCGTTACGGATTGAGCAAATGCTGGGGTGAGGCGGTCGGCCAGTATTATGCCGACAAGCACGGGCTCAAAAGCCTGCATATCCGTATCGGCAATGCCGCCGACCGGCCCGAACATAGCCGATCCTTGGCCTTGTGGATTTCGGGCCGGGATTTGGCGCAACTGGTCATGATCGGCATTGAGCATCCGGCGGTCGACAACACTATCGTGTATGGTATTTCGCGCAATGCCAGCGCCTATTATGACAACAGACAGGCCGAGCAACTCGGCTATCAGCCGCAAGACAGTGCCGATGACTATGCCGGTGATATCGGAGCCGCCCGCGAGCCTTCAGCCGACCATCCGGTGGGCCGCTATTATCAAGGCGGCCATTTTTGCACACTGGAATTCAGCAATCCAGAGACAGTGGCCCGTTTGGCCGCGCAGGACGACCATAGCTGATCGCGAATCAGCCTTAGATTCGGATTTCAATGCACATTGATGGCCAGCGCTTTGGCAAAGGAGGCGATACCGTCTTCTTCAACCGCACGCAGGGCCTCTTCGAGCGCTTCCTCTTCGGTCTCGAAACCATCCTCCCAGATGGTCGAGCCGTCATTATGGTCGAGAATTTCAAGCGTCCATTCATCCTCGTCCGCATCGCGGAAGATGATGATTTCAATGGTAATGCCATCTTCGGTGAGTGTTTGGCTGAGCGGAGACTGGATGATGCCGAATTGGGTCATGGGTCCACACCATAGATTGGGAAAAACGGGCCAAAAACAGCCCTAAAAAAGAAAGAGCGCACGTCACGTGCGCTCTGGACTCTTTTGAGCCTCTGTATTCCTCCCCAGACCTGAGCCTAAGCCCACTGTCGATGAGGTAACCTACCAGTGCGGAGCAGATATGCAAGCGCTGTTTGAGCGAAAATGACAGGGTTTATCTCTTTTGCTTAAACTTTTTTCAGTTTTTGATTAAAATAGAGGCAGATCGGAGTGGATTTGCCTTGCTTATGTTGCGGCGCACAATTATTGTGATCATATTGGCGTTGAGGTTTCGACCTCCGCTATGCCCTCCTTGGGCGTTTCCTCCCTAGACTTGGGCCGCCAGCAATGGCGGCCTTTTTTTTGGCCGGCTCCGGTATGGCAGGAAATAAAATTCTCTTTTTTATGTGAAATATAGAAATTCCAGATTGCGCATGTGAATTGTGGGGTTTGTTCGTTTCATCTATATTATCGTCCGGTATATAGAACGAACGGAAGCCGCCATGTCCCATCAAATCCCGCCATCCGCCACCACGCCCCACGCTTTTGATGTTGCGATAATCGGGGCTGGTCCGACCGGCCTGTTTGCGGTGTTCGAACTGGGATTGCTGGGTTTGAATGCGGTGCTGATCGATACGCTCGACAAGCCGGGCGGGCAATGCGCGGAGCTGTATCCGGAAAAGCCGATTTACGACATTCCGTCATGGCCGGTGATTTCAGGGCAGGAGCTGACGGATAAGTTGCTGGAGCAGATTGCACCATTCGCGCCGCATTTTGCTCTGTCGCGTCTGGTCACCCATCTGGGCAAACGGCCTGATGGACGGTTTGTGGTCCATACCAATGCGGGGGATGTGTTCGATGCCGCGGCCGTCTTTATTGCGGCGGGGGCGGGATCATTTACGCCTCGCCGTCCCAAACTGGATGGATTGGAGGCGTTTGAAAACCGCTCGGTCTTTTATGCGGTGCGCAATCGGGCGGAATTTACCGGCCGTGATCTGCTGATTGTCGGCGGCGGTGATTCCGCGCTCGATTGGACCCTCGATCTTGTCAAGGATGTGCGGTCATTGACGCTGGTGCATCGCTCCGATCGCTTCCGCGCCGCACCCGCTTCGATTGCCGCCATGCAGGATTTGGTGGCACAGGGACGGTTGCGTTTTATCGAAGGCGAACTGGCTGGTCTTGAGGGTGAGGCAGGCGATTTGCGCGCCGTCAGGCTCAAGAACAAGGAGGGCCTCCAAACCCTTGCGGTTGATCGCCTGCTGGCTTTTTTCGGCTTGAATATCGAATTGGGTCCGATTGCCGATTGGGGGCTCGATCTGGCCGATGGCAAGCAGATCAAGGTCGACACCGAAGGGTTTGCCACCTCGACGCAAGGCATCTTTGCCATTGGTGACATCAATCACTACCCCGGCAAGTTGAAACTGATCCTGTCGGGTTTCCACGAGGCGGCTCTGGCCTCCCATGCGGCGTTCAAGATCGCGCGGCCCGACCAGAAATTGCGGTTCCAATACACGACCTCGTCCAGCGAGTTGCAAACCCGTCTGAAGGTGGCGTGATGAGTGCGACCAAACGGCCCCCGCTTCCCGTGATTTTGCTGGCCAACCACTTTCTGGATGGCGAAGTGGTGTTCTGGTCCGGTCAGGGCTGGAGCCGCAATCCGCAAGAGGCGCAGACCGCCTCGACACAAGCCGAGGCCGATGTGCTGGAGGAGGCGGGCCGTCTGGCCTTTGCCCGCGCAGAGGTGGTCGATGCCGCCCTGATCGATGTCAGCCTGTCGGCAGACGGCCAGCCGGTCCCGAACCATTTTCGTGAACGCTTCAAAATCAGCGGACCCAGCGTGCGCACAGACCTCGGCAAGCAGGCTGAATTCGCAAAAGACCAAGCAAAGGGCTGACCATGTATCGTTATGATGAATTCGATGCCGGCTTTGTGCGCGAGCGCGTGGCGCTGTTCCGCGATCAGGTGCAACGGCGCATCGACGGTTCGTTGACCGAGGACGAGTTCAAACCCTTGCGCCTGAAAAACGGGGTCTATCTGCAACTGCATGCCTATATGTTGCGGGTGGCCATTCCCTACGGCACCTTGTCATCCGTCCAGTTGCGCCAGCTCGCCTTGATCGGCGAGCGCTATGACCGTGGCTATGGCCATTTGACCACGCGGCAGAATATCCAGTTCAACTGGCCGAAACTGCGGGATGTACCCGATATTCTCGATCTGCTGGCCGATGTCGAAATGCATTGCATCCAGACCAGCGGCAATTGCATCCGCAATGTCACCGCCGATCACTTCGCAGGGGTCGCGGCCGATGAGTGGATTGACCCGCGTCCCGTCTGCGAGCTGATCCGTCAATGGTCCACCGCCCATCCGGAGTTCAGCTATCTGCCGCGCAAATTCAAGATTGCGGTGACGGGGGCCAGCCATGACCGCGCCGTGGTCAAAGCCCATGATATCGGCTTGCGGATTGTCCGGCATCCCGACACCGGAGCCCATGGTTTCGAGGTGTCTGTCGGCGGTGGCTTGGGCCGCACGCCGATGATCGGCAAGGTGATCCGCGACTTCCTGCCGCAAGAGGAATTGCTCGCCTATCTTGAAGCGGTGATGCGCGTCTACAATCTCGAAGGACGGCGCGACAACAAATACAAGGCCCGCATCAAAATTCTGGTGCACGAGACCGGCACCGAAGCCCTCAAGGCGCGGATCGAACACGAATTCGCACAGCTGGATGGTCCCTCGATCAATGCCGATCCGGAGGAACTGGCCCGCATTGCCGCCTATTTCGCCCCGCCACACTACGAGGAATTGCCTGCGGTCAGCGCCCGGCTGGAGGCGGCCAAATCGGCCAATCCTGTCTTTGCCGATTGGATCGACACCAATGGCTTTGCCCATAAAGTGGCAGGCTATCGGGCCATCACCATTTCTCTCAAGGGCATTGGCGAGATCCCGGGCGATATCACCAGCGCACAGATGCGGCAGGTCGCCGATCTGGCCGACCGTTATTCCCTGTCGGAAATCCGCGTCAGCCATAACCAAAATCTGATCCTGCCGAATGTGAAGAATGACGATCTGTTCGCGCTTTGGCAGGGCTTGGTCGAAGCCGGACTGGCAACGGCCAATGTCGGCCTGATCACCGATATCATTGCCTGCCCCGGTCTGGATTATTGCGCGCTCGCCACTGCACGCTCGATCCCGATTGCGCAGGCGATTGCAAAGCGCTTTGCCGATCCGGCCCGCCAGCGCGAGATCGGCCCGCTCAACCTGAATATTTCGGGTTGCATCAATGCCTGCGGCCACCATCATGTCGGACAGATCGGCATTTTGGGTCTGGAGAAGCGCGGGCAGGAGTCCTACCAGATCACGCTTGGCGGCGATCCGACCGAGCAGGCGGCGATTGGCGAGATCGTCGGACCGGGCCTGACAGCCGAGGCCGTTCCCGATGCCATCGAGCGTTTGGTCGAGGTCTATCTGGAAGCCCGACAGGTGGGCGAAACCTTTATCGACACATTCCGGCGCATCGGGATTGGTCCGTTCAAGCTGGCTTTCCAGCATAATCTTGAGGGGGCAGACCATGTTGCTTGACCGGACCGGACGCAAACCAGACCTGTGGACCCGTGGCCAGCCGGATGATCACGCCCCCGTGCTGGTGGCGTGGGAGGAGTGGAACACCCAAGCCCGACTTGGCAATGACCCCGACCGTCTCGGCGTTGAAATTCCGAATACGCTTGCTATCGAGGACTTGCGGCCTGTGCTGTCGCAGGTCGGTTTGGTGGCGATCCGCTTTGGTGCCTTCTCTGACGGGCGTGGTTTGTCGCAAGCCCGCCTGATCCGTCGTGCGGGGTTTACCGGTGTGTTGCGGGCGGTCGGTCCTTTGATCCCCGACGAATTCGGCTTTGCACTGCAATGCGGCTTTGACGAGGTGGAATTGCCCGAAAGCTCTGCCCATCGTCAGAGCGAGGACGAGTGGTTGCGCAGTCTGGCCGCCTACAGCCACACCTATCAGCAGGGCTACCGGAGCCGGACATCCATTCTCGCACAGCGCCGTCTGGCGCGGCTGTCAAAGGGGCAAAGCCATGCGTGATGCCTTGGTGCGCGAGCTCAACCAGCAATTACCGTTGCGTGGTCTGGCCGAACGGTTGCAACTCGCGCGCGCTCTGGTGTCGGGGCAGGTGGTATTGACCAACAGTTTCGGATTGGAAGACCAGGTGCTGACCCATGTGGTGGTGCAATCGGGGCTGGAGATCGGGCTGGTTACGCTTGATACGGGCCGGATGTTTCCCGAAGTCTATGATCTATGGCGCAAGACCGAACAGCATTACGGGGTGAGCATCCAGCCGGTTTTTCCGGAAGCCAAAGATGTGCAGGACCTTGTGCAGGCCCATGGCATCAATGGATTTTATGACAGCATCGAGGCCCGCAAGGCTTGCTGTGGAGCCCGCAAGATCGGGCCGCTCAAACGCGTGCTGGATGGGGCGCAATTGTGGATCACCGGCCTGCGCGCCGACCAGTCGCAACAGCGCGGTCAGGCGGAATGGGCGCAATATGACGAGGCTTTCGGCCTGATCAAAGTCAGCCCCTTGCTGGACTGGAGCCGCGACGAGGTGCTGGCTTTCGCACAGGCCCACAATGTGCCCGTGAATCCCCTGCACAAGCAGGGTTTTGTCTCGATCGGTTGCGCGCCTTGCACCCGCGCGATTGCTGAGGGCGAGGACGAGCGGGCGGGCCGCTGGTGGTGGGAACAGGACACCCACAAGGAATGCGGTTTGCATATCGGGGCCGATGGCCGCTTACAGCGGGCAGGGACAGTCTGATGGCCGCTTTGGGACATTTGCAAAGACTGGAAGCCGAGGCGATTTTCATCCTGCGCGAGGTGGTGGCCACCTGCGACAAGCCGGTGTTGCTGTATTCGATCGGCAAGGATTCGGCTGTCTTGTTGCATCTGGCGCAAAAGGCGTTCTATCCGGCCAAATTGCCGTTTCCGCTGTTGCATGTCGATACCGGCTGGAAATTCCGCGAGATGATCGCTTTCCGCGACGAGACGGTGGCGCGTCTCGGGCTTGATCTGATCGTCCATATCAATCCCGATGGCGTGGCCGCAGGGATCAGCCCGCTGGCTTCCGGCTCGCAGGTGCATACCGATGTCATGAAAACCCAAGGGCTGAAGCAGGCGCTCGATCAACACGGCTTTGACGCGGCCTTTGGCGGCGCCCGGCGCGACGAGGAAAAAAGCCGCGCCAAGGAGCGGATTTTCTCGCTCAGGACGGTCGATCATCGTTGGGATCCGAAAGGCCAGCGGCCAGAACCATGGGCCTTGTTCAATACCCGCAAATTGAAGGGCGAGAGTTTCAGGGTTTTCCCGCTGTCGAATTGGACCGAAGCCGATGTCTGGTCCTATATCGCCCAAGAAAAGATTCCGGTTGTCCCGTTGTATTTTGCCGCCCCGCGCCCCGTGGTGCAACGCGCGGGCACGCTGATCATGCGCGATGACGAGCGGTTGGTGTTGCAACCCGACGAGGTGGTGGAAACCCGCATGGTGCGGTTTCGCACGCTGGGTTGCTATCCCTTGACCGGAGCGGTGGAGAGCACGGCCACAACGCTGGAGGAGATTATTGCCGAGATGAGCGGCTCGCGGGTGTCCGAGCGGCAGGGGCGGGTGATCGACCATGACGGCGCGGCCTCGATGGAAGCCAAGAAGCAGGAGGGCTATTTCTGATGCGCCCTGCTTTGACGGCCCATGGTGACAGCGGTGACTTTGTGGCGGCTTCGCCGCAGATCGCCTTATTGCGTTTCATCACCTGCGGGTCGGTCGATGACGGCAAGTCGACGCTGATCGGCCGGATCCTGTTCGAGGCGGGTGCGGTGTTCGAGGACCAGCTGGAGGCGCTGGACCGCGACTCCCGGAAATTCGGCACGGTCGACGGAGGCCGTGATTTTGCCTTGCTGGTCGATGGCCTGTCCGCCGAGCGTGAACAGGGCATTACCATCGATGTGGCCTATCGCTATTTCGCCACGCCGCGCCGCAGTTTTATTGTCGCCGATACGCCGGGCCATGAACAATATACCCGCAATATGGCCACCGGAGCCTCGACCGCCGATTGCGCGGTGATCCTGATCGATGCACGGATGGGCGTTCTGCCGCAAACCCGCCGCCATTCCTTCATCGTGTCGCTGGTGGGGGTGAAACGCATTGTTGTGGCCATCAATAAAATGGATCTGGTTGATTGCGACCAGCGGGTGTTCGAGACCATCGCAAAAGACTATCGGCAGGCCGTGGCCGGCTTGGGCTTCGAGACGATCGATGTGATCCCCGTCTCGGCACGTGACGGCGACAATATCCGACAGGCCTCGGCGCGCATGCCGTGGTATCAGGGCCCAACCCTGCTGACATGGCTTGAAACGGTCGATATGTCCGAAGCGGCGGCCGAGGGGGAGCAGGGCGTGTTTCCCGTCCAATATGTCAACCGTCCCGATCACCTGTTTCGCGGCTTTGCCGGCACGGTCGCCACAGGCCGTGTGGCGGTGGGGGATGGGGTCGTCTCCCTGCCGTCGATGCGTCAATCGCGCGTGGCGCGGATTGTCACTGCCGATGGTGACTGGCCACAGGCTGAAGCCGGACAGGCGGTGACGCTGACGCTCGGTGACGAGATCGATACGTCGCGCGGCGATGTGCTGGTGGTCCAGCCCCGGACAGGGATCGTGCAGGTGCGCCGGCAAGGCACGGCACGGGTGCTGGTCACCGGCGATCAGCCTTTGCGGGTGGGCGGGGCATACGAAATCAAGCTGGCCACCGCCACCGCGCAAACAGTGATTTCGGCCATTCATCATGTGGTGGATATCGAAACCTACCGGCCCGGAATGGCCGATGATTTGCCGATGAATGCCATTGGCCAGATCAGTCTGCGGCTTGATCGTCCGGTGCCGATGACGGCCTATCGTGATAGTGCGGTGCTTGGCGGTTTCATCCTGATCGATCGCATCAGCCGCCAGACGGTGGCCTTCGGCTTTATGGATGCGGATGTTGCGGACCTGCCGGTCGGCAAGTCCGATGAGTTGACCCGTCCCCTTGTCAACCTGCGGGACAGACTGCTCGGACCCTCTGGATCGGTTTTACGCCGCCAACGGCTTGAGGCCGTCAGTTGGCGGTTGACCGGTGCGTTGGTTCTGGCGGTGGTGATGGCCGGTCTCGATTTGCCGTTGCCCGTGATCGGGACTGTGGTGCTCGCCGATCTGCTGGTGCGTCCGGTCCTTAAAGTCTTGCATCACCATGTCTGGCAGACAGCCCGACAGCCTGCACCCGCTTTGTCCGATCTCGATCAGGGGGACGGGATATGAGCGACCATCAGCTTGCCCGTTGGCTGGAATGGGGGCTTCGCCTGTTGGTGCTGGCTTTGCTGGCGCTTTGGATCATCGCCCCGCCGCATGCCGGTATCAAAACCTCTGTCTCTCTGTCGCATATCGAGGGAGGGTGGTGATGACGCGACAACCGACACAGACGACCCCGCCACGGATTGCACCGCTTGCGACCCTGCCGGTGTTTTTCAAGCTCAAAGGCCGCAAGGTGGTGCTGGCGGGTGACAGCGAGGCGGCGGTCTGGAAAGCCGAACTGTTGGCCGCAACCGGTGCAATCCTGCAGATCTATGCGGGACAGGAGACAGACCGTTTCGCGCATCTGGCCGATTTATCGGCTTGCGTCACGGTCATCGCGCGGCCGTGGCAACCCGAGGATTTGAGCGGCGCGGTGCTCGCCGTTGCCGATGCCGCAACACCTGCCGAGGCTGAAGCCTTTGTTGCGGCCGCCAGACAGGCGGGAGCGGCGGTCAATGTCATCGACCAGCCCGAACATTGCGCCTTCCAGTTCGGCTCGATTGTCAACCGTTCGCCTTTGCTGGTGGCCATTTCAACCGATGGTGCCGCGCCCGTGTTCGGGCAGGCCATCCGAGCCAAAATCGAGGCCTTGTTGCCGCAGGGTCTACAGGCATGGGCGCAGGCCGCGCAGGACTGGCGTCCGGCGGTGCAGGCACGCGGGTTGAGTTTTGCTTTGCGCCGCCGCTTCTGGGAACAGTTTACCCGCCGTGCTTTGGACGATCCGCGCCGCAAGCCCGCCCAAGCCGATCAGGATGCTTTGCTGGCGATGATTGATCGTGAGCAGGACAAGGCCGCACCTTCGGGCCGCGTCAGTCTGGTGGGAGCGGGGCCGGGCGATCCAGAATTGCTGACCCTCAAAGCCGTACGTGTTCTGCAAAGCGCCGATGTGGTGCTCTATGACGATCTGGTCAGCGCTCAGGTGCTGGATATGGCGCGGCGCGAGGCCAAGCGCATTTGCGTGGGCAAGACGGGGCATCTGCCCTCTTGCCCGCAAGACGATATTTGCGCCTTGATGCTGGAACTGGCCCATAAGGGCCAGCATGTGGTGCGGCTCAAAAGCGGCGATCCGGGAATTTTCGGGCGGGCGACCGAAGAAATCACCGCCTGCCGGCAAGCGGGAATTCCGGTGGCTATCATTCCCGGCATTACGGCGGCACAGGGAGCCGCCTCCGCTCTTGGTATTTCGCTGACCGAGCGGACCCATGCCCGCCGCCTGCAAATGATCACCGGCCATTCGCATCAGGGGGATCTGCCCGACGATATCCATTGGGCCTCGCTCGCCGATCCGACTGTGACCAGCGTGATCTATATGCCGCGTAAGACTTTGGCACAGTTGCGTGACCGCGCTGTTGCGGCGGGCCTGTCGCCCGATACGCCCGCGCTGGCGATCCAGTCGGCCACCCATGAGCATCAAAGCCATGTGCTGGCCACCATCTCCACTTTGCCGGACCGGATGGAGGCGCTTGATTCCGCGGGGCCGGTGCTGGTAATGATCGGTGAGGCTCTGCGCCATGTTCAAGAATCCCGCCATGCCGAAACCGCAATCGGGGCGCAGGCTTGGCCGTCAAAGAGCATAAAATACTCTGTTCCATCTCACATTCAAAAGACATCTCCTGTTGAAGTGCATTGCCACGATGTTCTATATAACGTACGATTTGTTTGTTAAATCAAGCAAACTGATGCAGGCCAATCGGTGGGTGTCCTGCATCGCCGGATTGGATCAACGGCAATCAGAGGTAAGGAGATGACCATGACACGCGGCACATTCAGACAAAAACTTGATTATGTTCTTCTGATCCTGTCGGTGGGGTTTATCCTGTCGATCATCGGCGGTGTGCGTGCCCAGACCGAATTGCTGAATGTGTCCTATGATCCGACCCGCGAATTATACCGCGAGATCAACCAGGCCTTTATTGCGCAATGGCGCGCCAAAACGGGGCAGACTATTACGATCCGCCAATCGCATGGCGGGTCCGGCTCGCAGGCCCGCTCTGTCATTGACGGGTTGAATGCCGATGTGGTGACGCTGGCACTCGCCGGTGACATCGATGCAGTGGCCGAACGGTCCGGCAAGGTGGCCAAAGACTGGCAAAAGCAACTGCCCGACAATGCCTCTCCCTATACCTCGACCATTGTGTTTCTGGTGCGCAAGGGCAATCCCAAACAGATCAGGGATTGGTCCGATCTGGTCAAGCAGGGCGTACAGGTGATCACCCCCAATCCGAAAACCTCGGGCGGGGCGCGCTGGAACTATCTGGCCGCCTGGGCCTATGCCGACAAAGCCTATCAGGGTGACGAGGCCAAAATCCGTGACTATATCGCCCGCTTGCTGGCCAATGTGCCGGTGCTCGATACCGGTGCGCGCGGAGCCACCACCACTTTCGCCCAACGGGGTTTGGGTGACGTGTTGTTGTCATGGGAAAACGAGGCCTTTCTGGCCTTGAAGGAATTCGGATCCGGCCAGTTCGAGATCGTGGTGCCGAGCCTGTCGATTCTGGCCGAGCCTCCTGTGGCTGTGGTCGACCGTAATGTGCAGGCCAAGGGCACAACCGAAGTGGCGCGCGCCTATCTGGAGTTTCTGTACACGCCGCAGGCTCAAGCCATTATTGCCGCCAACTTCTATCGTCCTCGCCGTCCGGAAGCCGCCGATCCTGCCGTGCTGAAGCAGTTTCCTGCTTTGCCGCTGGTGACCATTGATGCCCATTTCGGCGGTTGGGCCAAGGCGCAGGCCACGCATTTCGCCGATGGCGGAACGTTTGACCAGCTTTACAAGCCGGGGCGGTGAGCTATGGCATCGTTGCATCCCGCTGTATTGCCCCATGACGGGCCAAAGGCTTCGGGGCTGACGGGGCGCTGGCAGGCGCTGGTTCCGTTCAGGCCGGATAGCAGCGTGTTGCCGGGTTTTACCCTCGCCATGGGGCTGACGCTGACCGCGCTGTCATTGATCGTGTTGATCCCTTTGACGGCACTGGCGCTCAAGGCTGGCGATTTGGGCTTTTCTGGCCTGTGGGCCTTGCTCACGACCCCGCGTGTGCTGGCGGCGTTGAAGCTGTCCTTCGCGCTGTCCTTTGCGGCGGCGCTGGTCAATCTGTTGTTCGGCGTGCTGATCGCGTGGGTGCTGGTGCGCTATGACTTTATCGGGCGCAAATGGGTCGACGCGGCGATTGATCTGCCTTTCGCTTTACCGACGGCTGTGGCGGGGATCGCACTCTCCGCGCTCTATGCGCCCAATGGCTGGATCGGGGCTGTCTTGGCCCGTTACGGGATCAAGATCGGCTACACCCCGACCGGCATATGGGTCGCGCTGGTTTTTATCGGGATTCCCTTTGTGGTGCGGATGGTGCAACCGGTGTTGCAGGAGATTGAAAGCGAGATCGAGGAGGCCGCGGCCTTGTTGGGCGCAAGCCGGTTCCAAACCGCGATGCGGGTGCTGTTGCCAGCGATCGCGCCTGCCGCATTTACAGGGTTTACTTTGGCTTTCGCACGGGCTGTCGGGGAATATGGCTCGGTCATTTTTATCGCGGGCAATGTGCCGATGGTGTCGGAGATTGCGCCCCTGCTGATCGTCATCAAACTCGAACAATATGATTACAGCGGGGCCGCCGGGGTCGGGCTTTTGATGCTGGCAGGCTCGTTTGCCATCATCCTGCTGGCCAATGCCGGACTGGCTTTGTGGGGGCGCAGACATGGCCATGCATGAGGCAAGCCCTTTACCAAAGGACCAGCGTCAGGACAGCCCGCTGGTGCGCCGTCTGCTGATCGCTGTCGTGCTGGCCTTTCTGGCGCTCTTTCTGCTTGCGCCTTTACTGGTGATCGTGGTGGAGGCTTTGGCGCGCGGCGCGGACGCATTCTGGCTGGCTTTGCAGGATGCGGATGTGCTGGCCTCGATCCGGCTGACCTTGCTGGTGGCGGCCATTGTGTTGCCGATCAATGCGGTCATCGGGATTGCGGCGGCCTGGGCGGTGGCCAAATACCGGTTTTTTGGCAAGAGCCTCCTGCTCACCCTGATCGATCTGCCTTTCTCGGTCTCGCCGGTGATTGCGGGTCTGATCTATGTCCTGCTGTTCGGCGCACAGGGCATGTTCGGGGGCTGGTTGCAGGGACACCAGATTTCAATTGTCTTTGCCTTGCCGGCGATTGTGCTGGCCACCTTGTTTGTGACCTTTCCGTTTGTGGCGCGGGAGTTGATTCCGCATATGCAGGCGCTGGGCAATGTCGACGAGGAAGCGGCATTGACGCTGGGTGCGACAGGCTGGCAGACCTTTGTGCGGGTGACCTTGCCCAATATCAAATGGAGCCTGCTCTATGGGCTGTTGCTGTGCAATGCGCGGGCGATGGGCGAATTCGGGGCGGTTGCGGTGGTATCGGGTAAAATCCGTGGACTGACGACGACCATGCCGCTGGCGGTCGAAATTTTATACAATGAATATATGTCTGTGGCGGCATTTTCGGTGGCGGCCGTGTTGGCCACTCTGGCGCTTGTGACACTGGTCGTGAAATCCGTTCTGGAATGGCGATATGCGGATGATCTGGCCGCCAACCATCGCCCTGACCGGACGAGAGCCTGAGGGGAGATGCAGATGTCTGTTGCCGTCCAGATAGATCGTGTGAGCAAAGGCTTCAGCACCTATCCCGCCCTGAAAGGCGTGTCGCTGTCCATCGAACCGGGCGAACTGGTGGCCCTGCTTGGGCCGTCCGGCTCCGGCAAGACAACCTTGTTGCGTCTGATCGCCGGATTGGAACAGGCCGATGGCGGTGCCATCACCTTCAATGGCATCGACACCCGCCGCTTGAGCCTGCGCGAGCGGCGGATCGGGTTCGTGTTCCAGAATTACGCTTTGTTCAAACATATGACGGTGGCCGAGAATATTGCCTTCGGCCTGTCGGTGCGCCCGCGCTCCCAACGGCCCGACCGGCAGGCGATCCAAAAGCGTATCGATGATCTGCTGGATCTGGTGCAATTGGGCGGTTTGCAACAGCGGTTTCCGGCGCAACTGTCGGGTGGACAACGCCAGCGGGTCGCCTTGGCCCGCGCTCTCGCCATAGAACCGCAAGTCCTTCTGCTTGACGAACCATTCGGTGCGCTTGATGCACAGGTCCGCAAGGATTTGCGGCAATGGTTGCGCGACCTGCACCGGCGCACCGGCCACACCACCTTGTTCGTGACCCATGATCAGGAGGAGGCGCTGGAGCTGGCCGATCGGGTGGCGATTTTGAATCAGGGCCTGATCGAGCAGGTCGGCACGCCCGATCAGGTCTATGACCATCCGGCAACGGCCTTTGTCTGTGGCTTTCTGGGGGAAGCCAACCGGATTCCGGTCGAGATTAAAAACGGGCAGGCGCTGTTTCGCAACAGGCCGCTTCTCAGCCTCAAAGGCACCAATGCCACAGGCGGGGCCGAGCTGTTTGTTCGCCCGCAACATCTGAAAATCGATTCGCCGGAACTGGCCGCTTTGGCAGGTGACGTGACCCTTATCCGCCGCCATGGTGCTGTACGCCGCGCCGAGGTGGAGGTTCAGGGGGTTGACCGCCCTCTCGAAGTGGATCTGGCCAGCGCGGTCGCCCCCGATTTGGGTGAACGTATCGGCTTGAGGGTCGGGCAGGGCCACGTGTTTGCAGGCGGGCTCACCCCTTCATTCAATTAAGGAGCCGCATGATGGATGCGATCGACCGCAAGATTCTGACCGCTCTGCAACTGGATTCCACCATTTCGATTGCCGAATTGTCGGATAAAGTGGGCTTGAGCCAGACCCCGTGCTGGAAGCGTGTGCAACGGCTTGAGTCCAGCGGGGTCATCCTGCGGCGCGTGGCCATCGTCTCGCCCGAAAAAATAGGTCTGGGTCTGACGGCCTTTGTGCAGATCGAAACCGGAGACCATTCGGCCCAATGGCTGGAGCGGTTTGCCAGCACGCTGTCGGCGATGCCCGAAGTCATGGATATCTATCGTATGGCCGGTGATGTCGATTATATGCTGAGGGTCGTGGTGCCGGATATGGCGGCCTATGACCAGTTCTATAAAAAGCTGATCGAAACGGTCCCCTTGCGCAATGTCACTTCGCGCTTTGCGATGGAACGCATCAAGGCTTCGACGGCTTACAAGATCCCGCCAGAGCCGCCCAAAGTCTGATGCTCAGAGCGTGCCTCAGGCGTGAGGCACCAGCACCATGCCGCCCGCATCGAAATCCAGCATCACCGAACTGCCGATCACGAATGGGGCAGAACGGCCGGGGATGGTGACAAACAGCGCGCCGAATTCGGTCTCGATGGTGTATTCCCACAACCGGCCGAGAAAGAAAGCCTTGGTGACCACGCCTGCCGTCTGTCCGCTCCCACCCGATAAAGCGATGGCATCGGGACGGATCGCCAGTTTGGCCGGACCTTGGCCCAAGCCGCGCGCGGGCAGGGTAAATTGCAACGGGCCGAGGTGGACCAGAGCCTGATCCTCCTTGACGCTTACGATCACCACATCGGCAATATTGGCATCGCCGATAAAATCGACAATGAACAGATCGGCCGGTTCGGCATACAGCGTGTGCGGCGTGCCGCGCTGGGCAATGCGGGCATTGTTCATGACGATGATTTCGTCCGACACCGCCAGTGCCTCTTCCTGGTCATGGGTGACATAGGCCACCGTGAGGCTGAGGCGTTGTTGTAGCTCGCGGATATCCTCGCGCACGCGGCGGCGTAATTTGGCATCGAGATTGGACAGCGGTTCGTCGAACAAAAGCACATCGGGTTCCAGAACCAGCGCGCGCGCCACCGCAACGCGTTGTTGTTGACCGCCCGACAGTTCCGAGGGCATGCGTCCGCCCAAGCCCTTCAACCCGACCATGTCCAGCACATGATGGGCCTTGTCTTCGGCGATGCTCTTTTTGAAGCCCTGTACCGTGGGACCATACGCGACATTTTCCAGCACGCTCATATGCGGAAACAGCGCGTAGGATTGGAAGACCATCGAGACATTGCGGTCAGCCGCCGAGCGCAAAGTGACATCCTCGCCCCCGATGAAAATCTGTCCGGCGCTGGGAATTTCCAATCCGGCAATCATCCGCAAGGTGGTGGTCTTGCCACAGCCCGACGGGCCGAGCAGGGTCATCAACTGGCCGGGCTGGATGGTGAAGGACACCTGATCGACCGCCGTGACTTTGCCATAGCGCTTGCTGACGGCGCGGAATTCAACAGATGCCTTGCGCAAAGACAGGGGGGCTGGTTGCGTCTGCATATCAGGAAGCCTTTCTGCGGCCCAAAGCGCGGTCGCCGACAAACAGTTGAATGGCAATAATCATGGCCAGCATCAAGGCAATCAGCACACAGGAATAGGCAATTGCCACGCCATATTCTCCGGCTTCGACCCGCCCCACAATATAGGTGGTCGCCATGTTATATTTGGCCGAGACCAGAAAGATGATCGCGCTGACCGAGGTCATGGTGCGCACGAAAGAATAGACCAAAGCGGTGATGATGGCAGGCCGCAACAGCGGCAGGATCACCCGCCGCAATGTGGTCAGCGATGAGGCCCCCAAGGTCAGCGAGGCTTCGTCGAGCGAGGGATCAACCTGCGACAGCGTGGCCATGGTGGCGCGGATGCCCACCGGAATATTGCGGAAGACAAAGCAGATCACCAAGATCATGCCGGTTCCGGTCATCTCGAATGGCGGCACGTTGAAGGCGAGAATATAGCTGACCCCGATCACCGTGCCTGGAATGGCAAAGCTCAGCATGGTGCAGAATTCAAACGCCGATTTGCCGGCAAATTTCTGGCGCGACAGCAGATAGCCGATCAGCAATCCCAAAGCCGCGGTAAAGGGCGTGGATATGGCCGCCACTTCCAGCGTCGCAAAAAACGAGTTCCAGGCCGAGCCTGAAAACTGCATGCCGAAGTCGCTCGGGGTGATCTTGAAAGCCGTTTCGAAATGTTTCAGCGTCGGCGTGTAATCGCGGCCCAAACTGACCACAAAACCGCCAACCACGATAATCCCGTAAACGCAGAGCATGAACAGGCTCCACGGGATCACGAACAAGGCGCAAGTCCACGACACGCCCGCAGGCAGGACGGCGGCGAGCCCGGAATCGCCTTTGCCTGACAGCGTGGTGTAATTTTTCTTGCCGATCCAGACATTCTGCACCCAGAAGGCGGCAAGCGTCATCACCAATAGGATCAGCGCCAGCAAAGCGGCGCGGCTTTCATCGACGGCAGAGCCAACCACCGCGAAAAAGATTTTGGTCGACAGCACATCGAAATTGCCGCCCAGCACCAGCGGATTGCCGAAATCGGCGAGGCTTTCGACAAAGCCTACCAGAAAGGCATTGTCCAGTCCGG
>CANGOE010000004.1 GCA_947455455.1 Hyphomicrobiales bacterium | reverse complement strand
GCTGTAGCAAATAATCCATCCTCATTGACTCTTTTATCAACATACAAAAAACCTATTTTAGCTAGAAACGAATCTATTGATTGAGGGAAATAAAATAGTAAATTATTTGAAATTATTAAACCATCTTGAAAAATTAAAGCATTGATGAACCAAGGCAATAAAATAACAAAAGAAATAATACTTAAAAATAATAATTTTACAAATGAATAATTATAAAATATTAAATTGTACTCTAGAATAAAAATAAATATTACAAAAAATATAAATACAAAAAACGTATAAAATGTAATCGGATGAGCACCTACTGCATAAACAATACATAAACAACCGATCACCAGCATGGCATTCGAAGCTATTTTTTTATAAAGAAAAGCATAATAAACAAATGAAAAACCTAATAAAATCAATTGATAAGCAAAAAATTCTGTGATCGCCGATCTCGAATAAATGTTGGTTAATTGATACATAGAAAAATTTGTTAAAATAGATAAATAAATTGAAAAAACAGGGTTTTTTACAATTGATTGATAGAGAATAAAAAACGATAAAACCGGCGCAACCAACAAAAAGGCAATACTGATCCTCATTGCAATATCAGCACCCGTCAACAAGCTTAAAAACGCGAGCAAAGGATAGAACAAAATGCCGTAGAATAATGGCATCGGATTGCCGAAATCTTGTTCGACATTGATGGATGGTGGAAATGTCCAATGCTCTCTTAAATACTGTGTGTAATATTCTATAACCCAAACATGATTGACCCAATCCACATAAAACGGCTTGGGTAGGAGCAGAGGCGCCAATTCAAGCAGAAGGAAAGCCGCAAGCAGACAATAAGCTGTCACTAATCTTCTTCTGTAATCCATGATCAAACCATCGTGGAAATAAAAAATAAAAAAATTGAGCAAATACAAATGGCGGAGACGGAGGGATTCGAACCCTCGAAGCCCATTTCTGGGCTTGCTCATTTAGCAAACGAGTGCCTTCAGCCTCTCGGCCACGTCTCCGTTGCGTTTGTCCTAAGGTTTTGCCACGGCTTGGTCAAGGGTCTTGCGTCAAAAAGCTGACAGGAAAGCCGAACTGATCACAGTCCTTTTTTAAAACCCGCATGACTTTTGGCAAAACCGAGCTTCTCGTAGAAGCGGTGGGCATCTAGACGCTTAAGGTTCGAGGTCAGTTGCATGTCAGAAGCCCCCCATGCGCGCGCCTCGCCTTCCGCATAGGCCACCATCTGCGCTCCTATGCCTTGCGAACGCAAGCTCTGGTCGACCTGTACCGAACGCAATTCGACATGGGTCTGTCCCTGCCCTGTCAGACCCGCCAAGCGCGACAGGATGAATGTCCCCACCACGCGGCCTGCTTGCGTCGCAACAAACACCTTGTGGTCGGGATGACTGTCCAGAGCGGCAAAGGCGGCACGATAGCGGGGCGCGGTGTCCTCGCGCCACTCGTCGCCATGTCCGCCGATCCCGTCAGCGGCATGCAGACCGATGATGGCGGGGAGATCGCTCTCCACCGCTTCACGGATGACCAACTCGCGGACAGTTGGATCGGACATCGAAAAACCCCAGCTCAGGATGCGACAGGCATCAGGTCCTGGGGAGCCCCATAACCGGGCAGTGCCTCGATCCGCGCCTTCCAGGCCGCCACATGCGGATAGGCCGACAGATCGTAACCGCCATCAGTGGCATAAAAGACCACGCCGTACAAATCGATATCGGCAATGGTCAGCCCTTCGCCAACCAGCCAGTTGCGGCCCGTCAGGCAGGTCTCGAGATGGGCAAGTGCGGCATTGCCTTCGCTCATATATTGATCGACCACAGCCGGATCAAAATTGCGGAACCCCAATTTGGCGGCCCGAGGGCGATAGAGATTGCCTGCCAGACGCTCGAATTCCCAGAACAGCCATTCACGCGCTTCATAGCGTTCAGCCAGCGTGGCACCGCCGAATTTGCCGGTCTTGTCGGCCAGATAATCGAGAATAACCGCCGATTGCACCAGTTTCATGCCATTCGACGTATCGACCAAGGCGGGAACCTGTCCGAAACGGCTGATGGCCCGAAAGGCATCGGTCTTGTGTGCGCCTGCGCGCAAATCCATGTGATGATAGGTAAAGGGCTCTTGCGCCAGCGACAGCATCAAAGCCACTTTGTAGCTTGGGCCGGATAAAAACAGCCCGTATAATTCAAAACGTGCGCTCATCGGAATAATCCTTCATAAATGAAACCATCATCCTAACCAATAGCAAGCGTCTGTCTGAATCAAGCGCAATTCATCTCACCCCAAGGCAAATTCCAGTGCATCACGACCTCGAGATCTTGATCCGTTTCACCCAAGAGCATGCGGAATGGTCTGCGCCGATCGTGTTTCTGCTGGCCTTTGCCGAATCCCTCGTGCTGGTCTCGATGCTGGTACCAGCCACCTTCATTCTGATTGGGATCGGCGGATTGATCGGCCTCAGCCAAGTGGCCTTCATGCCTCTCTGGTTGGCGGCCACATTCGGGGCCGTGCTGGGAGACTGGCTGTCCTTCTGGCTCGGCCAACATTACCACGAACAGATCAGCCGGATGTGGCCCTTTGCCAAGCGTCCCGACCTGCTCGAACGCGGCCATCGTTTCTTTTTGAAATGGGGCACTTACGGGGTGTTTTTCGGCCGATTTTTCGGCCCCTTGCGGGCCAGCGTGCCGTTGGCGGCCGGCGCCTGCGGCATGTCGCCGGTGGCCTTTCAATGGGCCAATGTGACTTCTGCCGCCCTATGGGCGGCCATCATGCTGGGGCCGGGGGCTATGGGGCTCCCGACCGTGATCAATCATCTGCCGAAATGATTATTCCAGCCCGATTTTGGCCTTGAGCAAATCGCTGACGGTTTGCGGATTGGCCTTGCCGCCGGTTTCCTTCATGACCTGACCGACAAACCAGCCCAGCATGCCGGGTTTGGTTTTCGCCTGTTCGGCCTTGTCGGGATTGGCCGCCAGCACGGCATCCACCGATGCTTCGATCGCACCGGTATCGGTCACCTGTTTCATGCCACGCTGTTCGACGATCTGCAGGGGATCACCGCCTTCGGTAAAGACGATTTCGAACAGATCCTTGGCCATTTTGCCCGAGATCGTGCCGTTGGAAATCAGATCGACAATCGCCCCCAACTGGTCAGCCGATACCGGCGAAGTCGTGACATCCTTGCCCTCTTTGTTGAGGCGGCCGAACAATTCGTTGATCACCCAATTGGCGGCGGTTTTACCGTCGCGGCCCTTGGCAACAGACTCGTAATAATCGGCCTGCACGCGCTCGGCCACCAGCACACCCGCATCATAGGCAGGCAGGCCGTAATCAGCCATGAAACGGGCCTTTTTGGCATCGGGCAATTCGGGCAGATGCGATTTCAACTCGTCGACAAAAGCCTGATCGAATTCGAGCGGCAACAGATCGGGATCGGGGAAATAGCGGTAATCATGCGCTTCTTCTTTGGAGCGCATCGAACGGGTCTCGCCCTTGGCGGGATCGAACAGGCGTGTTTCCTGATCGATTGTGCCGCCATCCTCGATGATGGCAATCTGGCGGCGTGCCTCGGTCTCGACCGCCTGCCCGATAAAGCGGATCGAATTGACATTCTTGATCTCGCAACGTGTGCCCAAAGGGTCACCCGGACGGCGCACAGACACGTTCACATCGGCGCGCAACGAGCCTTCATCCATATTGCCGTCACAGGTCCCCAGATAGCGCATGATGGTGCGCAGTTTGGTCACATAGGCGCGGGCCTCATCGGCCGACCGCAAATCGGGCTTGGAGACGATTTCCATCAGCGCCACGCCGGAGCGGTTCAAATCGACATAGCTCATGGTCGGGTGCTGGTCATGCAGTGACTTGCCTGCATCCTGTTCCAGATGCAGACGTTCGATCCCCACCGTGATCTGCGAGCCGTCGACCAGATCGACGATCACCTTGCCCTCGCCGACAATCGGATATTTGTACTGGCTGATCTGGTAGCCCTGCGGCAGATCGGGATAAAAATAGTTTTTGCGGTCGAACACCGAGCGCAGATGGATTTCTGCTTCCAGACCCAAACCGGTGCGCACGGCCTGCCGGACGCATTCCTCGTTGATCACCGGCAACATGCCCGGCATGGCCGCATCCACCAGCGAGACATGGCTGTTCTGATCGCCACCGAAATCGGTTGATGCGCCCGAGAACAATTTGGATTTGGAGGTCACCTGCGCATGGATTTCCATGCCGATCACCACTTCCCAATCGCCGGTTGCGCCCTTGATCAGTTTCTTTGGATCAACTGTTGCGTTCATGATGCTCAAGCTCACGTGTTGGTTGCATTATCAGGATTGGCCAATATCAGGATCTGGCCTTGCGCGCCGTATAGCCCGCAATCGCCCATAAAAAGCCCGCCAGCACCCTGAAGAAAGCATGGGCACCACCGAACAGAAAACCGCCTTCAAACCAGCCCAGACCCAGCAGATCGGCGACAAAGCCTGTCACCGTACCCGCCAGTCCGGCCAATAAGCCGGCCAGAATCAATTTACCCTTTTGGTCCGCATGCCAGCCCATCCACAAGCCGATGGCCACCACAACCGGATCAATAAAGGCGAAGAGGATAACGCCGTGGAATGGCTCGATATCTGTCAGGATTTTATCCCAAGTGAGACCCGTTCCAGTCAGTGCCATTGCAACGCCACCACACCCTTCTTGGCTTTCAAACCGCTCACGCCCACCATGCCTGTTGCGGTTTGAAATGCCCTGCCGCCTGTTCGATCACTTCGGCAATCGAGAACAGCGCTTCCTCGTCGAACGGACGGCCGATCAACTGCAAGCCCAGCGGCAGACCGCCGGACGACAAGCCCGCAGGCAAGGCCAGACCGGGCAGACCGGCCATATTGACCGTCACCGTGAAAATATCGTTGAGATACATTTCCACCGGATCGGATGCACCCATCTCGCCGATGCCGAAGGCAGGCGACGGGGTGGCCGGTGTCAGGATCGCATCGACACCTGCATGATAGACATTCTCGAAATCCTGGCGGATCAGTGTGCGGATCTTCTGGGCGCGGACATAATAGGCATCGTAATAGCCTGCGGACAGCACATAGGTGCCGATCATGATGCGGCGGCGCACCTCACTGCCGAAACCGGCGGCGCGGGTCTTTTCATACATGTCGGCAATGTCCTTGCCGGGCACCCGCAAGCCATAGCGCACGCCGTCATAGCGGGCGAGATTGGAAGAGGCTTCGGCTGGAGCCACAATGTAATAGGCCGGCAATGCATATTTGGTGTGGGGCAAGGAGACGTCGACAATCTCGGCTCCGGCATCGCGCAACCATTGCACGCCTTTCAGCCACAACTGGTCGATTTCCTCGGACAGGCCTTCGACCCGGTATTCTTTCGGAATACCGATTTTCATGCCCTTGATCGAACGGCCCACCGCCGCCTCGTAATCGGGCACGGCGCGGTCGACCGAGGTTGTGTCCTTGGCATCATGTCCGGCCATCGAACGCAACATGATCGCACTGTCGCGCACGGTGCGGGCAATCGGGCCGGCCTGATCGAGCGAGGAGGCAAAAGCCACAATGCCCCAGCGCGAGCAACGGCCATAGGTCGGCTTGATCCCGACAGTCCCGGTAAAGGCCGCCGGCTGGCGGATCGACCCACCGGTATCGGTCGCTGTCGCCCCCAGACACAGATGCGCCGCCACCGCCGCCGAGGAACCACCCGAAGAACCGCCGGGCACCAGCAGGCCTTTTTTGTCGCCTTTCAAGGCGGCATCGAGCTTGTCCTGCGACCAGTTCGGCGGAGCCCAGGGCGACACCACGGGACCGAAGGACGAGCTTTCATTGGACGAGCCCATGGCAAATTCGTCATTGTTGAGTTTGCCGAGCATCACCGCGCCGTCACGCCACAACTGGCTGGTGACGGTGGATTCATATTGCGGGGTGAAATCCCCCAGAATGTTGGAGCAGGCTGTGGTGCGCACGCCTTGGGTGGCATAGAGATCCTTGATCCCCAAAGGAATCCCCTCAAGCGGACCGGCCTCGCCTTTGGCGAGTTTCTCGTCGGATTTGGCCGCCATGGCCAACGCCTGATCGGGCGTTTCCAGCACATAGGCGTTAAGGGCGCGGGCCTGTTCCATCGCCGCCAGATGCGCCTTGGTCAGCTCGCTGGCCGAAATCGTTTTGGAACGAAGCGCATCACGGGCTTCGGCAAGGGTCAGTTGTGTCAGATCAGTCATGCGACAAGCGCCTTTTGATAGAAAACAGAACTCGGAATATCGGGATAATGGAGCACCGGACCACAGCGCTCGAAACCTGCCCGCTCGTAAACGCGCCAGGCGGCATCAAGTCCAACGCCGGTTTCCAGCACCAGTTGCGTCAGGCCCTCGGTGCGCGCCAAAGCCTCGATGGCTTCGACAATCTGTCCGCCGATCCGGCGGCCCTGATGGCTTGGTCTTGTATACATGCGCTTGACCTCGCCGAGGCCGTTCCCGTGCTGTCTGAGCGCGCCACAACCCACTGCCGCCCCGTTGTCACGGGCAATAAACACCGTGGTATCGGGCTGGCTCATCTGCTCCACCGTCAGATGCGAGCAAACTTCGGGCGGAAACAGCGACAGCAGATAGGTGTTCAGCTCGGCAATGAGCTGTCTGACCTCGTCCTGCAACGGTGTTTCGATGGCGATGGTCACCGGCATGGATTATTCCACCACCTTGGGCACGATAAAGAAGTGGTCATCGGAGGCCGGCGCATTGGCGGTGACGCGATCGGCATAGAAACCGTCTGTTACCTCGTCGACGCGCTTTTTCATGGCCATCGGGGTCACCGAGGTCATCGGCTCGACACCGGACACATCAACCTCGTCGAGTTGCGCGACGAAATCGAGAATGGCATTCAACTCGCCCTGCAAATGCGGCACTTCATCCTCGGTCACGGCAATGCGTGCCAGATGGGCGATACGACGGACAGTCGCCTGATCAACAGACATCAGCTTCTCCGATAAGCATGGGATGCGACGGATGCCGCCGCCCCCTGAACCCTTTGCACGCATCCCGCCCGCCAGCACAGCACAAGCCGGGGAATATGCGTATCTCATGCACCGCTTCTAGCACCAGCACCCGCCGCAACTCAACAGGGATGGTCGGACCGGCAGGCTTAAAGTGTAACCGCCTGCCCCTTTTCGGGCACCAGCACTTTGGTTTTGGACCCTTCAAGCGCCAGCGCAAAGGCATCGGGGTTCTGGTCAAGCAGACCGAAGGTCGCGTAGTGGCAGGGAATCACGGTCTCGAAATGGAAGAACCGCTTCACCGCCAGTGCCGCCACCTTGCCGCCCATCGTGAAACGGTCACCGACCGGCACAAGGCCGATATGGGGCTGGTAGATTTCGTTGATCAGGGCCATATCGCCGAAAATATCGGTATCACCCATGTGATAGACCGTCTTGGACCCCGGCACCGTCACTATCATGCCGTTGGCAGAACCCAGTGGCACGCCGGTCTTGCCATCCATATGGGCGGAGGAATGGTCGGCCCGCACCATCGAGACCGAGAAACCATCCTGCTGGACGGTGCCGCCGGTATTCATCGGATCGATATTCTGTAAACCCTGCGCCGAAAGCCACATGCACAATTCGTAATTGGCCACCACTTTTGCGCCGGTTTGGGCGGCAATCTCCAGCGTATCGCCGACATGATCGGCATGGCCATGGGTCAGCACGATGGTGCCGACACCCTTGATGGCGGCATCACGGTCTCCCGCAAATGCCGGATTGCCGGTGAAAAACGGATCGAGCAGAACCGCCTGGCCATTGAAATCAAGCCGGAACGCGGAATGGCCGTACCAAGTGAGTTGCATCGGATGATCTCCCAATCAAAAAACCACAACCAGAGCCTGTGCGGCAACGATAGGCCAGTTTGCAGGCCGGTTCCAGCACTCCGGATCGATTATGAATGACCGCCCGCAGGCGGCCATAACACAGAGCAAGAGAGTGGCGGCTTATTCAGCCGTCTTTTTGGCCGCCGGTTTTTTGGCAGGAGCCTTTTTGGCGGCAGGTTTTTTTGCGGCAGGCTTTTTGGCCGCTGTTTTGGTTGCAGGCTTTTTCGCAGGAGCCTTTTTTGTAGTCGCCTTTTTGGGGGTCACGCCCGAAGCAATGCGGGCGGCAATCAGGGCCAGCCCTTCATCCAGCGTCATGCTGGCCTGATCCGCCCCTTTGGGGATCGTCGCATTGATGCCGCCATGGGTGACATAGGCCCCGTAACGCCCGTCTTTGAGCACCACTTCGCCGCCATCGGGATGCGGGCCCAAGACGCGGCCGGGCGAGGCCGCCGCACGGCCAAACCGCCCGCCGCCTTTGCCGGTTTCCTTGGCAATGATCAGATCGATCGCCCGATTGGCCCCGATGGTCAGCACATCGTCATCCGACCCGATATTCGCATAGACCTTGCCATGCTGGACATAGGGTCCGAACCGTCCGATATTGGCCACAATCGGCTCGCCGCTTTCGGGATGTTTAGCCACTTCGCGCGGCAGGGACAGCAAAGCCAGCGCCAGTTCAAGTTCGACAGTGGCCGGATTGGTGCCTTTGGGCAAAGTCTGGCGTTTGGGCTTTTCGCCCTCGCCCAACTGCACATAAGGCCCGAAACGGCCATCGCGCACGGTGACATCCAGACCCGTTTGCGGGTCCTGCCCCAGCACTTTCGGCCCGGTACTGCCATCGGCATTGGCACCCTCGCCCGCCCCCGTAGCCCCCAATTGGCGGGTGAATTTGCATTCGGGATAGTTGGAACAGCCGATAAACGCCCCGAACTTGCCCAGACGGAGCGACAGCTTGCCTGCCGCACAAGACGGACAACCCCGCGGGTCACCGCCATCCGCCTTGGCGGGGAACATATGCGGGCCCATCACATCATCGAGTGCGGTCAGCACATCGGCAAAGCGCAATTCGGTCGTGCCCTCGATCGCGGCCGAAAAATCGGTCCAGAACCGGCGCATCACATCTTTCCAGAACAATTCGTGATTGGCGATCCGATCGAGATCCTCTTCCAGTTCCGCTGTGAAATCGAATTCGACATAGCGGGCGAAGAACGAGCCGAGAAACGCCGTCACCAGCATGCCCTTGTCGGTCGCATGCAGGCGCTTTTTATCCAGCAACACATATTCACGGTCTTTGAGCGTGCCGAGAATGGACGCATAGGTGGAGGGGCGGCCAATGCCCAGCTCTTCCATGCGCTTGACCAGCGAGGCTTCGGAGAAGCGCGGTGGCGGCTCGGTAAAGTGCTGGTCGGCTTTGATGTTCTGGGCCGAAAGCCGCTCGCCTGCGCTCATCGGCGGCAGGCGGCGGTTGTCCTCGTCATCGCTGTCGTCATCGCGCGATTCTGTATAGAGCTTCAAAAAGCCCTCGAATTTGATGACCTGGCCGGTGGCGCGCAGATCGAGCGTGCGGCCTGCGGCAATGGCGGTAATATCGACTGTGGTGCGCTCCAGCTCGGCCGATTCCATCTGGCTCGCCAGAGTGCGCAACCAGATCAGCTCATAGAGTCTGGCCTGTTCGGGATCCAGCATCTTGCTGACCGATTTGGGATGGCGCGACATGTCGGTCGGGCGCACCGCCTCATGGGCCTCCTGCGCATTTTTGGCTTTGGCCGTGTATTTGCGCGGCACACGCGGCAGATAGAGCGAGCCGAACTCCTTCTCGATCACCGAGCGGCACGAGGCAATCGCCTCCGGTGCCATATCGACACCATCGGTTCGCATATAGGTGATCAGGCCGACGGTTTCGCCACCGATATCAATGCCCTCATAAAGACGTTGCGCCACCTGCATGGTGCGTGCCGGCGACATGCCGAGCTTGCGCGAGGCTTCCTGTTGCAACGTCGAGGTGGTGAAGGGCGGATAGGGATGGCGCTTGGCCGGCTTGGCCTCGACGCTGGCCACATTGAAACTGGCTTGTTGCAGAGCCGTCTGGAAAGCGGTGGCTTCGGCACCGGTGCCGATATCCAGACGGGTGATCTTCTGCCCGTCCGCACCCACCAGCCGTGCCTCGAATTTCGCACCGGCGGCTGTCGTCAATTCGGCAATCAAGGACCAGTATTCACGCGCCACAAAGGCATCGATCTCGCGTTCGCGGTCACAGACCAGCCGCAGGGCCACCGATTGCACACGGCCCGCCGAACGCGCACCGGGCAATTTGCGCCAGAGGACCGGCGACAGTTTGAAGCCCACCAGATAATCGAGTGCGCGGCGTGCCAGATAGGCATCGACCAGCCCCTGATCGATCTCGCGCGGATGGCGCATCGCATCCAGAACCGCATCTTTGGTAATGGCGTTGAAGGTCACACGCTCGATCGGCAGGCCCTTCAAGGCGCGTTTGTTCTGCAAGGCCTCGACAATATGCCACGAAATCGCCTCGCCCTCGCGATCCGGATCGGTTGCGAGGATCAGCTTTTCCGCACCCTTGACCGCGCTGGCAATGTCGGAGACGCGCTTGACGGCCTTGCCGTCAATCTCCCACAGCATCGCGAAATCCTCGTCCGGCTTGACCGAGCCATCTTTGGGCGGCAGATCGCGGATATGGCCGAATGATGCCAGAACCTCATAGCCTGCCCCGAGATATTTGTTGATGGTTTTGGCCTTAGCGGGCGACTCAACGACAACGAGCTTCATTCAATCAGCCTCGGATTCAAAATCAAAAAAAGGGGTGACCACAGGGCAGGCCACTGGGATCAACATGGCGGGAAAGTGGTGGATGAAGCGCTTTCTGTCAAATCCCATCTTTCGCATCACCTGTTTCAGCCCGAACGCGTGCACGAAAAACAAACTGGAAAAAACACTCCGAAAAACGGCAATCCTTGTGCGAAAGCCTGTCACGCGGCTTGCGCTGGGGCGCGATTGCTCTTAATCCCTACTTCTTATGACACATGCCGTTCGATTTCCCCATCGTCATCTGCTGGGCATTGAGGGCCTTTCGCCTTCCGATATCACTATGCTGTTGGATTTGGCCGATGAGGCGGTCGAGGTTTCCCGTCAGGTTGAAAAGAAAAAAACCACGCTACGCGGCCGGACGCAGATCAATCTGTTTTTCGAGGCCTCGACGCGCACCCAATCATCTTTTGAACTGGCAGGCAAGCGGCTGGGTGCCGATGTGATGAATATGGCGGTTGCCTCCAGCTCGATCAAAAAGGGCGAAACCCTGATCGACACCGCCATGACACTCAATGCCATGCGGCCCGATTTGATCGTGGTCCGCCACCATGCCGCCGGGGCCGTACAATTGCTGGCCCGCAAGGTGGATTGCTCGGTGATCAATGCGGGCGACGGTGCGCACGAACATCCGACACAGGCTTTGCTGGATGCCCTGACCATCCGCCGCAACAAAGGCGAGATCCGCGGGCTGATCGTGGCCATTTGCGGCGATATTCTGCATTCGCGGGTGGCACGCTCCAATCTGATCCTGCTCAATGCGCTGGGGGCCGAAGTGCGGGTGGTCGGTCCTTCGACCCTGCTCCCGTCCGGCCTTGAGCGGATGGGTTGCAAAGTCTTCACCTCGATGCGCGAAGGGCTGAAAGATGCCGATATCGTGATGATGTTGCGCCTGCAACGCGAGCGGATGAACGGGTCTTTCGTGCCGTCGGTCAAAGAATATTTCCACTATTACGGTCTGGATTCGGAAAAACTGGCCTATGCCAAACCCGATGCGCTGGTGATGCATCCGGGTCCGATGAATCGCGGGGTTGAAATCGCCTCCGATATTGCCGATGGCGCCCAATCGTTGATCCGCGAGCAGGTCGAAATGGGCGTAGCCGTCCGCATGGCCATTCTCGAAGCGCTGGCCGCGCATTTGCCGAACGGGGGCTGATGATGAACCCGACCCCTGTGCTGATCCGCAACGCCCGATTGATCGATCCTGCCAGTGGCAAGACCGAAACGGGATCCATCGCCATTCAGGACGGCGTGATTGCCGCCCTCGGCGCAGGCCTTGATGCCGGTGCCGTGCCCGAAGGGGCAAGGCTGATCGATGCCAAAGGCATGGTGGTGGCCCCCGGCCTGATCGATTTGCGCGCCTTTGTCGGCGAACCGGGCCACGAGCACCGCGAAACCCTGGCTTCGGCCAGCCGTGCCGCCGCCGCAGGCGGGGTGACAACCGTTGTCACCATGCCCGACACGCACCCGCCGGTTGACGACCCGGCCGTGGTCGATTTTCTGATGCGCCGCGCCCGCGACACCGCCTGTGTCCGAATGTTGCCTGCCGCCGCCCTCACCAAGGGCTTGCAGGGCCGCGAGATGACCGAATTCGGCCTGCTGGGCGAGGCCGGCGCGGTGTTTTTCACCGATGCCCGCCACGCGGTCGATGATCCGCTGGTGATGCGCCGTGCGCTGACCTATGCCCGCGATTTCGATGCGCTGATTGTCCAGCATGTCGAGGACAAGCGTCTGGCCGGTGGCGTGATGAACGAGGGCGAACTGGCCTCGCGATTGGGCCTGTCGGGTATTCCGCGCGAGGCCGAAACGCTGATGCTGGAGCGCGATATCCGCCTCGCCCGCCTGACCAAGGGCCGTTACCACGCGGCGATGATTTCGTGCGCCGACTCGGTCGACATCATCCGCCGCGCCAAGCAAAGCGGCTTGCAGGTCACCTGCGGGGTGTCGATCAATTCGCTGACGCTCAACGAAAACGATATTGGGCCCTATCGCTCCTTCCTCAAACTCGCGCCGCCCCTGCGCCATGAGGATGACCGGCAGGCGGTGGTGGCCGCGCTGGCCGAAGGTGTGATCGATGTGGTGGTGTCCGACCATGACCCGCAGGATGTCGAAGCCAAGCGGCAACCCTTTGCCGAATGTGCCGACGGGGCCATCGGATTGCAAACCCTGTTATCGGCCGGTTTGCGGCTGGTCCATGCGGGCGAGATGAGCCTTGCGCGCCTGCTGGCCAGCCTGTCGTCCCATCCGGCTTCCTTGTTGCGTCTGCCGCAGGGCCGGCTGGCCCGTGGCGCGCCGGCCGATCTGATCCTGTTCGATCCCGACGAGCCGTTTGTGCTGGATCCGGCCGATTTGCATTCTCTGTGCCGCAACACCGCCTTTGACGGGGCACGGTTGCAGGGCGTGGTGCATATGACCATGGTTGGTGGCCGGATTGTCCATCAACAGGAGCCGCAGGCATGAACGGGTTGTTTGCATTGATATCGCCTGATTCCCTTGGGGTTTTGTTGGCGGTGATGCTCGGCTCCTATCTGCTCGGTTCGATCCCTTTCGGGGTGGTGCTGACCAAAGCCGCCGGACTGGGCGATATCCGCGCCATCGGTTCCGGCAATATCGGGGCAACCAATGTGTTGCGCACCGGCAAGAAGGGGCTGGCCTTTGCCACCCTTGTGCTGGATGGCCTGAAAGGCACTGCCGCCATTCTGATCGTGCGGCAGATGGGCGAACCGGATTTTGAAATGATCGCCGGAGTCTGTTCGTTTTTCGGCCATCTCTATCCCGTCTGGTTGCGTTTCAAGGGCGGCAAGGGTGTTGCAACTTTGCTGGGTATTCTGGCCGCTCTGTGCTGGCCTGCGGCCCTTGGTTTTATCGTCCTCTGGCTCTCGACAGCCTATCTCTCTCGCTATTCCTCGCTGGCGGCCCTGTTGGCCAGTCTGGCTGTGCCTGTCATGGTTTATTATTTCTCCCCTGATGGTTCCGAGGCTTTTGTTTTTGCGTTCCTCG
Source organism: Hyphomicrobiales bacterium (assembly GCA_947455455.1). Classification (GTDB taxonomy): domain Bacteria; phylum Pseudomonadota; class Alphaproteobacteria; order Rhizobiales; family Beijerinckiaceae; genus CAIYZJ01. Next base: position 55,478 of record CANGOE010000004.1, on the reverse strand, counting down.
TTGCGTTGCTGTGGCACAAGCACAGCGCCAACATCGCCCGTTTATGGGCGGGAACCGAAGGCAAAATCGGAGCAAAAGGGTGAATGAAGACAACACCGGCGACCTGTTTCACCTGCACCTGACAGACACGCAACGGCTGGATTGGCTCAGACTCATCCGCACCGATGGTGTCGGGCCACGGATGTTCCAAAGCCTGATCAACCGCTTTGGCGGGGCCGGACCGGCCCTTGATGCATTGCCCGAACTGGCCAAACGCGGCGGCCGCCAGCTTGTGCCCTATTCGCGCGCCAAAGCCGAAGAAGAACTGGATCGCCTGACGCGATCGGGCGGGCAGATGCTGATGCGCGGTGACGCATTCTATCCCGATTTGCTGGCCATGATCGAGGCCGCTCCGCCGATCATCACCGTCAAGGGCGATGTCTCATTATTCAAGCGGCGGCTGGTGGCCATTGTCGGCTCGCGCAATGCCTCGGCTGTAGGACTGAAAATGGCGGACCAACTGGCGCAGGATTTAGGCCGGATGGGCTATGTGCTGGTATCCGGACTGGCGCGCGGCATTGATGGCAAAGTCCACCAGCGCGCCCTGAGCACCGGCACGATTGCCGTGCTGGCGGGCGGCATCGACCACATCTACCCGTCCGAACATGCCGACCTGCACCGCATGACCGGCGAACAGGGCCTGTTGGTCACCGAAATGCCGTTTGGCTGGGAGCCGCGCGGGCGGGATTTTCCCCGCCGCAACCGGATCATTTCCGGCCTGTCCTGCGCCGTGATTGTGGTGGAAGCGGCCGAGCGCTCCGGCTCGCTGATCACCGCCCGCTTTGCCACCGAGCAGGGCCGCGAGGTGATGGCCGTGCCCGGTTCGCCGCTGGATCCACGTGCCACCGGCACCAATGGGCTGATCCGCGAGGGCGCGACCCTGATCACCAATGCCGAACAGGTGGACGAGGCCATCAAAGTGATGACCGGCGAAGACCGCTGGCACCCGCACCATATGCGCGAGGCGCTGGCGATCGACGAGCCCCTCTGGGACGAGATCGATTATCTGGCTGGGGAAGTCTCCGCCCCGACGATGATACGCGAAACCCCAGAAACACCGTATCGGGGCGGAGTGCCTGAACCGCTTGCCGGATCTCCCCAGATCGACAGTCAGGCAGGCCTGTTATCGCTGTTGGGCCCCGCGCCCATTGCGATTGATGATCTTGTGCGCCTGTCGGGCTGTTCGGCCCGCCAGACCAGCCAGATTTTGCTCGATCTGGAACTCGAAGGCCGTTTGATCCGCCATGGCGGCCAGCTCGTGTCCCTGCGCAGTGAAAACGCTTGATACTCTGGCAGACTTCGGCCCCCTGCGAGCCATTATGGGATGCAAAGCGAGGCACGCACAAGCCCCGAAAAATGCCGCAGGCTCGCCCAAAGATGCCGCAGGCCTGATTGCCGGTTCGCAACCGCCGGCCTTAAATGTATTGGAGTGACCCAAAGCGGCTTGGCCCACTCCAATTCGGTGTTCAAGCGCTTTGCAGGCTCGAACTGCTGCGCATACGGGCCTCAAGCTCGGCCATTTCAAGAAAATAAGCCAGAAGATCGAGATTGGAACCGCGCGCCATCTGCGCCAATTCCTGCGTCATATGCGCAATGTAACTGCTGATATCCGCCGTACGGGACACGGCAAGGCCCGCGCCTGCCGCTTGCGGGCGGGAAAAATCATGTTGTCCGGGTTCCCCCTGTGGCCCGTTTGGGGCCAGAGGGGTCTTGTCCATCCGGGCAGGATCAATATCGCCATTGGCCACTGCCACCAGACGGGCCGCGGCGGCCTTGCGCAGTGAGGCGGAGGATGAGCCCGTGCCGCCTATGCTATTGACAATCGAACCCGCGACTGATGGTCGCATCGGATCACTATAGGTCCCGGACCTCGGGGTCATCTGTGAACCTGCCGCCGCATGGTCAATCGCCACAGGCAACATCATCGGCGATCCGGCAGAATGGCCGGCCATTTTGAGGTTCTGAACCTTCAGATTTTGGGTCGCAAAATCCTCAAGATCGATCTCCTGACCATGGCCGGAAGCCGCTTGCTGGCTCGCTTTGCCGATCATAGGCCTGTCTATCTTGGGCCTGTCTGTCCGCAAAAGGGATGCGGCAGACAAATGGGCCTCCCGATCGGTCCGTGATGCGCCTGATGTCGCACCGCGATTGCCGATTGTCCTTTCACGCGGAAAAGCAATGACACAGCCATTGTTGATGCTGGCGGCAGAGTCCACAGATGGTTTACGCATAATCTACTCCACAACTCTAGTTCATGGGATTTTGACTGGTAATGACGGTTGTTATGATTATTTGACGCACGAAACACTCTACGCGGAACAGATGACGCAATAGCTCACGCAAACACTACGCAACGCTGAACACAACGCGATACACAACAACGCTACAGGATACTCATAAACAGCCCGACAGGCAGACACGCATCAACCGGGAACGCACCAACGCATACAAGACACTCAACGCCACGCAACAAACGCGATACAACCGATACACAAAACAACACAAACCAAACGCAACCAGACACGCAACATCAACGCACAACGCTTAAACTCACGATGCTGAAACTCACGATACTGAAACTCACGATACCAACAGCCCCATCAAACCCGGCAGTGGATCGTTTGTAACCTGATCGAAAGGACAAGCTGGCCGAACGACCACCATGCCCCATCAGCATCATCCTGCCTCCTGAATAAGTGGACCTCATCTCGAAACCACTTACCGCGTCAATCAGCCTGACGAGACCTAATGAGCCCTAACATACTCGTTTAAGTAAGTTAATTGCTGAAACAATTTTCATTTAACATGTTAATTTATCATCGTGAAATTTTTAAATTATTGATTTTATTGTATAATTTTTACCGTCAGCAATCCAAAAAACTTCAAGTGTAAACCAATATAATTCCAATAAATGAAACTAAAATGCGTAAGTTAAGTGAGACGTTAAAACCGCTAAAAGCCCAAACATGCCCGACTCGGTCCCTCCCACTGCAACAGAGCGCCGATCGCACGGCCTGAATCGCAGGATAGTGCCGCAAAGACAAAAGACCCACCAGCGGCATAAACAGGGCGCAGAAGGTGATCGTACCGGAAGGCTATCGATGAAAGGGAGAGGCAGATCAACCAACCCGCGAGCCAATGGAGAGAGAGGGAAAAGGCAGGGAGGGAAAAGGCAGAGAGGGAAAAGGCAGGGAGGAAAGGGACATCGAAACGGCTTAGCTCAGAGGTGATGATCCAAACCGGCGCACACCACCATCAGCACACCATAGGGAGTTGATCCAAATCGCCACGATCTCCCAATGAGTAAGGCACCGAGACGATCCTCATGCGCAAGGCCTGCCTTGCACGGCCTGCCCCGATGAACAGGGCTGATGAATGATGATCAATTGCGGGTTGAACGCCCCTCACCACCCGCACCACCATCAGCACACCATCGGGACGATGGTCCAAATCGCCACGATCTCCCAATGAGTGCGGCACCGAGACGATCCTCATGCGCAAGGCCCGCCCTGCACAGCCCGCCCCGATGAACAGGGCTGTTGAATGGGGATCAATTTCGGGTTGAACGCCCCCTCACCACCCGCGCCATTATCAGTGGAACACATAGAGGTTGATCCTTCACGGGTTCATCACCTCGCACCACACATCCCGATGAGAACGTCACAAGGGCACCGGTTCACACAGGATCGTGCGCGACCTGTCGGGGCGCGTTGAGCCATCCAGAACCCGCCAGCACACAAGGGCGGCTGTCGGTTTCACGGCTTGCCCGGTGCGCTTTATAAAAACCAGGTCAGCACCAACGGGATGGTCAGCATGGCTATCACCGTCTGGAAACTCAAAATTTCGGCCATCAAGGGGGCATCGCCGCCCATTTGGCGGGCCAGAATATAGGCCCCGCTGGCGGTTGGCACCGCTGTCGAGATGATCACCACGCCCAGATGCACTCCCGACAGGCCCAGCGATTTGGCAATCAGCGAAGCCAGCAAGGGCATGCAGAACAGCCGCAACACCAGTGACAGCACCATGGCGGGATGCGGACGTTTGAGACGGGACAGATCCAGCCCCGCCCCAACCACCAGCAAGCCGCAGGCCAATGAGGCCTTGCCCAGCATATCGGTATAGATCAGCACCGGTTTGGGCAGAGCCAGCCCTGTGACATTGATGCCGATCCCGATGGCGCAGGACCAGATAAACGGGTTGGTGACAAGGGTTTTGATAAACCCCGTCACTGTCAGCCGTTTGGCGGCGGCGTAGCGCGACAGGACACTGATCGCCAGAACATTGAGCAAGGGAATCATGGCGGCAATCGCCACGGCCGACAGGGTCGTGCCTTCCTTGCCGAACAGACTGCCGCTCAAAGCCAGTCCGACAAAGGTATTCCAGCGCGTCGCCCCCTGAAACACCGAGGTGAAGGCCGGCCCGTCAATATGCAGATAGCGTTGCAACAGGGGCCGCATCAGCAACAAGAAGGCGGCCATCGAAAGAATGGCCCCCACCAGCGCGGCGGCAATGTTGAAAAACGGCACGGTCGACAGGTCAGAACGGGCCAGCGTATCAATGATCACCGCCGGAAACAGCACCAGATAGGTGACCCGCTCGAAGCCGTTCCATTGCTCCTCGCTGATCAGATGCAAACGGTGCAGAATACAACCGGTCACAATCAGCCCGAACACCGGCAAAAGCATCATCACGCTGTCAGGCATCATCCATATCCGTCAAAGGGGCAAAGCCGAACTGCTGTTCGGGGGTCATCGTCTGGCGCTTCTGGGTGGCCATCAGGTCCAATATGCCCTGCAAAATATAGGCGGCGGCCATTTTATCGACCAATTCGGCACGTCTGGCACGCGAGGCATCGGCCGCCAGCAAGGTGCGTGTCACCGCCGCCGTCGACAGGCGCTCATCCCAATAATGGATCGGAAGCGGCGACAGGGTTGCCAGATTGCGGGCAAAGGCGCGGGTGGCCTGCGCGCGCGGCCCCTCCGTGCCGTCCATGTTCAATGGCAGGCCGAGCACAAAGGCCGCCACATCATATTTATCTGCCAGCGCCAGCAAAGCCGCGGCATCGGCTTTGAATTTGGTGCGCCGGATGGTTTCCAGGGGCGAGGCAATGCGCCTTTCGCCATCCGACAAGGCAAGGCCGATCGTTTTGGTGCCCAGATCAAGCCCCATCACACGCTTGCCGCGCGGCAGGGCATCAAGATCGGAAACGGGGAGAATGAGTGAAGACATCAGCGGGCCATAGCATGGATCAACCGGACAGGATAGTTCGGCCACCTGCCCCGCCATCAACCAAGACAGGCGGGAGACCCCGCCTGTGACAACTCAAGAAATCGTCAAACGCCTTCATGCCAAAGCCCGTTGCGGGCTCAGAAAGCGACCTTGTCGCCGCCTTTGAGCTGGAGCATCTCGCGGGCCTCGTCCGAGGTGGCAATTTGCAGGCCCATGCCTTCGATAATCTGGCGGGCGGCGCGCACCTGTTCGGCATTGGTTTTGGCCAATTGTCCGGGACCGATCCACAAGGAATCCTCCAGCCCCACCCGCACATTGCCCCCCATCGACACGGCCATGGTGGCCACAGGCAGTTGGTTGCGTCCAGCACCCAGCACCGACCAGACATAATCCTTACCGAACAGCCGGTCAGCCGTCCGCTTCATATGCAGGATATCTTCGGGATGCGGCCCGATACCGCCCAGAATTCCGAACACCGATTGCACGAAAAACGGCGGCTTGATCAGCCCGCGATCGGCAAAATGCGAGAGGGTGTAAAGATGGCCGATATCGTAACATTCGATTTCAAAACGGGTGTTGTTTTCAGCACAAGCCGCCAGAATATTCTCGATATCCTGAAAGGTGTTCTTGAAAATCCGCTCTTTCGATCCTTCCAGATAGGGCCGCTCCCAATCATGTTTGAACTCGTTGAAACGGTTCAGCATCGGATAGAGACCGAAATTCATCGATCCCATATTCAGCGAGGCCACTTCGGGCTTGAAGGTTGCGCAAGGACGCAAGCGCTCCTCCACCCCCATGGTCGGCGCACCGCCGGTGGTGATGTTGATGACGCAATTGGAGCGCTGTTTGATCACCCGCAAAAACGGCTCGAAAGCCTCGGGGGACTGGTCGGGCTGGCCGGTCACCGGATGACGGGCATGCACATGCACCAAAGCGGCGCCGGCTTCAGCCGCACCAATCGCCGCATCGACGATTTCTTCGGGCGTGATTGGCAGATGCGGCGACATCGACGGCGTATGGATGGCCCCTGTCACGGCGCAGGTGATGATGACTTTACGGTTTTTCGACATTCCAGTTTTCCTTTTCCCAATCACTTGTGTTCTTGTTCCGGACAGATCCTGTGGCTCAGGCCGGTTTGCGTTTGGCGGCCTTTTTATGGGCTTTGAGGGAGGCCAGACGGCCGTCGCGCCATTGGCTCAGCGCCGCCACACGTTCGGGCGTTTGCGCACCGGTCCATTGTTCCATCACCTTCTGCACGTTCTTTTTGCCGAAAGGCTTGCCTGATCCGGATTCGGCGACCATGTCGGTCAGCGATTCCCCGTAACGGGCGCAGTAATCGGCAATGCCGCCGGGGGCGTTCAACTCGATGGTTTCAAACGGCCCCATGAAAGACCAGCGCAGGCCCAAGCCGTCACGGATGGTCTTGTCCACATCCTGCGGGCTGGCCACACCGGCCCCGACCAGACGGAAGGCCTCGGCCAACAGCACGGCCTGCAAACGGTTGAGGATAAAGCCGGGACTTTCCTTGCGCAGGATGATCGGCACCTGCCCGGCTTTCTCGTAGATCTTGCGGGCTTTCTCGACAATTTCGGGGTCGGTCCATTCCGCAGGCGCCAATTCGACGATCGGCACCAGATGCGGCGGATTGACCGGATGTCCCACCAGACAGCGATGCCGCCCTTTCAGCTTTTTGCTGAAGCGCGAGGCCTCGATGAACGAGGTGGACGAAGCCAGAACGGCATTGGGGCGGGCCAGCTCATCCATTTCGGCAAACAGTTTTTTCTTGGCCTCGACATTTTCGGGTCCGCTTTCTTGCGCCAAAGCCGCCCCGTCCAGGGCATCGGCCAAATCATCGGCCACCCTGATACGCGCCAGCGCCTCTTTGGGATGGCTGATCAAGCCCAGATCGGCCAATTGCTTCAGATTGGTTTTGATATGGCCTTTGGCCGTCTGGGCAATATCGGCGGTCTGGTCATGCAGGGCCACGTCAAATCCGTGACTGGAAAACACCGCTGCCCAGGCCCGCCCGATCAATCCGGCTCCGATAATGGCAATCTTTGTCATCTCTGGTTCTCCCTCACCTGCTTGTTCTTGCGATACGCGCGTTGCGCCATGGTGCCCATTGTGTCTGAATTTGCAACAAGGTCCAGCACCTTTGCGGATCCGTGCCGCGCTTTGGTGCATTGGTGCCATTCTTGCGATGCATCCGCTATCGGATGCGAACAGCTTGCCGGGATCATGACAGCCTGTCATCCTGACAATACGCTGAAGCGAGACACCGCAACATATCAGGGAGAGGATCACCATTATGGACATGAATATGCAGGGTTTGCGTGTTGTCGTGACCGCAGGCGCCAACGGGATCGGCCGTGCCACCGCCCGCGCCTTTGCCGCCGAAGGTGCCCGCGTGCATATTTGCGATGTCGATCATGCCGCCCTTGAGGCCATGCGGGCCAGCGACCCCGCAATCAGCCAATCGGTCTGTGATGTGTCCAATCGCGCGGCGGTGGATGAATTGTTTGTAACCATTGCCCGCGAGCTGGGTGGTCTGGATTGCCTTGTCAACAATGCCGGCATTGCCGGACCTACCGGCCGTGTCGACGAGATTTCGGTGGACGATTGGGACCGCTGTATTGCGGTTGATCTGACCGGCCAGTTCAACTGCGCCCGTCTGGCGGTGCCGATGCTCAAACGCTCGGCCAATGCCTCGATGATCAATCTGTCATCGCAAGCGGGCAAGCACGGCTTTCCATTGCGCTCTCCCTATGCGGCGGCCAAATGGGGTGTGATCGGTTTGACCAAGGCGCTGGCCGCCGAATTGGGCGAATTCGGCATCCGCGTCAATGCGATTTGCCCCGGTCTGGTCGACGGCCCCCGTATTCAAAGCGTGATTGCCAACAAGGCACGGAGCCTCAACATCTCGCATGAGGATATGACCGACAAGCTGTTCAGCGGTGTATCGATCAAGCAATTCGTCGACCCCAATGACATTGCCAAGCAGATCGTGTTTCTGGCCTCCGTCCACGGCAAAACCATTTCGGGGCAGGATGTGTCGATTTGCGGTGACACGCGGATGTTGCAATAAGGGCACGGGATCGTCTCCCGCCCCGTCAATCCTGTTTTGTCATAGAGTATCACCATGAACCGTATGATCGCCGATATTTTTGCCTCTATCATTTCGTTCATGCATGTGGTGGTGATTGTGGTGCTGGGGGGCGCGACCTTTTATTTCTTCTCGGAAAACACCCGCAAGATCGATCCGCTCCTGAACCAGTTCGGCATCTCGCGCGAGGCGTTCATCTTTGTCGTGATCGGTCTGTGGATCGGCTATGTGCTGGTGGTCGGTTTCCTGTCGACCATCATCGCCATGAACCAGAATCTTGAAAAGCTGGTGAGCGCGGTCGACAGCCTGTCCGAAAAGATCGATCAGAAATTTACACAGTGAAGCTGAACAGCGATCCCGGATCCAGCGTCGCCAGATAATTGCGGGTCTTGTCACCCGCCCCCATGGTCTCGGCACTGGCCTTCATCAGGTCATAGACCGGGCTTTTGATATATTTGCTGTCTTTGGCACTGTCGCTCAGCACCTTGGTGGTGGTCTCGGACGTTCCGTCAGTATACAGGATCGTGGTCTTTTTCAGCTTGCCGGTGACAGTAACGCTTTCGCTCAACTCGGTCTTGTTGGCCGAACCACCGCCTTCACCGCCGCCACCATGCCCGCCGCCTTTGCCGCCACCACCTTTGTGATCATCAGGCCCCTGGGGCTGATAGTCAGTCGGGGCGTTGGGATCAATCTGGTCAAGCGTCGCATGAACGGTTTTGGCGTCGTCTTCGGTCAATTTGCCGGAAGCGACATCGGCCGCAATCCGGCTTTCCAGCGCATCACGGATGGCGGCCTTGTCCACCGGACCTTTGCGGACGGCTTGCACCTTTTCCAGCGCAACCTTGGCATCACCGAGCACCACAGCGGTTTTCTGGGCTGACAGTCCTTGCGACTGCAACCGCGAGGACAATAAAGCGGAATAGGTCGCATCACGCGAACCGATGCTTGCAATCGACATGATACCCTCCTTTCCTTAAACGCCTCGACACGGTTCCAAGACGGCTTTTGATGGGATTTGTTTAGGCTTTGCGCCGCACCAAACTGTGATTGATGCAGAAAAACCGGTTGATTTTGCCTGCAAATGAGAACATAAAGTGAACATGTGAGGCGCAATATGACACAAGAAACCCGACAAACCGGCCCGTCCCTTCTTTCCAGCGAGCGCATCAGCGACCGCGAGATTGACGATGTACTGCTGGAATTCGACAACAACCCGCGCGAGGCCATCCGCAATCTATTGCATGATCTCGATATTCTGGCCCGCGACAGGGACCACGCCGTCTCGTTCGGCTATGTCAGGGGCGCAGTCTGGCAACGCAAAGCCGGGCACTCCTCCCGATAGGTTCCGGTCCGCCCCGTTCAGGCCAGCAAGACCCGCATGACACTGTGAACGTTCAGGCCACGAACGGGCCCCTGCGGCCGATGAAATTCATTTGAAAAAATGGCAACCAAATCCTTAACGGACTTTACACGACATCACTGACATGTTAGCCACATGTTGGAACCGAATACAATGTATCATAAAACGGGATAAATCAGACTGCAATGAAACAATCGGACTATACGGAATAAAATCGTATCCAAAATCTGACCGGAGGGAAAAATGTATATCGTAAATAAAAAGCTGAAATTAAAAATTCAGTTTCCACCCTTAAAAGAAATAGTAATAGCCCTCATATTCGTTCACTCGGTGATCATTTTATCATCAGATAGACTTCAAAATAAAATTCTAATGTTTGTTTTGAGTTATTTTGAATAAACATTGTAAACAGGGGTGAGATTGGATTTGATCACTTCTTCACGGAGTCAATCTGATAGGTCACCGTGGTGCAAGAGCTCGTGCCGAAGGACTTTTTACCGCACACTTTCACCCCGAAACGGTCAGTCCCCCAATATTGGGGTGCCTTATTGTAATCGAACAGATTTTGACTGATTTGCTTCACACTGCCATTGGCAGGCTGGCCGAGCAGACTGATACTGCTCACGGTATATTCAGAGGGCAACAGTACGCGGATAGAGCAGTTATTGGCGTTTTCCAGTATCCAGAGCAAGGTCATGGAACTGCTTTGATCCGGCCGGATTTCGAAATTCTTGGCCAAGCCCTTGTCGCCTGCCTTGATATTGCAATCGGCCCATCCCTCGCTTGAGGTCATAACCGACAAGCCAAGAGCCACAACAACGGCCCAACACAAACGCACCCATACCAAACCGCGATTCATTCCACTCACCCGCACACAACAAAAACACACAAGTCCGGCCTCCTCAAACCAGAGTCGGACCGAATCAGCAAACCTTCCCTTTCACGCAACAGCCCGCAACGCGCCGTCCCGCTAACCGATCAGACCGCAACCGGATCTGGTTGCACAGTATCGGCGGTGTCTTCGGAGACGGCCAGAGCCTCTTCCATCACCGCTTCAGGGTCCATATCATCGCCGGGCCTGTCGGGTTGGATGTCTTCCCCGCTCTGTGGCTCCGTGTGGATCGCGGCATCAGCGGAAGGTTCCTCAACGTCCGGGCTTACGGCTTCAACGGGAGCGAAATCGGCTTCGATCGGATATTTGGAGATATCGATGTTCTGCGCTTGGGCTTTGATCGCCGACAGACTGCGGAAAGCGTCCTTGTCCCTTTCCAGCAACAGCATTTTTCTGACCAGATCATCGAAACGGTCGATCCAGTCATAGGCATCGAGTTTGTTGATATCGGGGCGCAGGCGATAGGGCGGGATATAGCGCGCTGTCAGGTTGTCGCGTGATTTCAGCACAATGCCCTTCAACACGGTCAGGCCATCATGGGTGAAATCCATCTCCCCCACCCAATAATCCCCCTCGGCGACGATCTTGAACTGTAAATCACGCAAAATAATCTCGAAATTGCTTCCGGAGGCCTGAATAGACAGCTTTTCCTGCCTGATGACATTTTGATGGTTCGGCACATCCTTGTCGACCGTGACCCGGCACAAGCGGGCCGTTTGGGTCACTTCAAAGCGGTTCAGGAAAAATTCAATGTTCCGGAAAACGTTTTTGTCATTGATAATGTGCCGCGCTCTGAAAAAACGCTTTTCCGCCTCATCCATTGTCGTCCCCCGAATACGCACGCGCTCACTGCCTTAAGCCATAGGGTAGCAAATGACGGCCATCAACACCAAATCAAAGAAGAGTTCTTGTCTTTTGCGCGCCAATCCTTAACCATGTCAGGCTGTAAGAACAGCGCGGACTGACAGGACAACCGATCAAATATTGGCGGCATGTGTACCCAATCGCAACCGCCAAGGCTGAAGGGCAGGATGATGGCTGATATCGAGAAATTAAAGCGTGCCGCGCTTGAATTCGTCATTGAGGAAAGCATAGCCAAGCTGTTGCTGGTGGCCCATTTCGAGGTCAAGGAATATGGCCGCCTCAACCAGTCCGATCCGTTAGGGGCGTGGAATATCGGTGTCAAAAACATCAGCACCGAGGACTATCTTGATGAAGAAACCAACCGGCGGATGAAGCTGACAGTGTTTTTTGTCAAGGATTACAAGGTCAAACTCGGCAGTCTGCTGATCCGCCCGACCAATCCCAACGAGCACAAGCTCTATGAGCGGCTGAAATTCTTCCTGTTCGAGGATCTGATTCTCGATCTGAAATACGAGCTGTTGCGCGATCCGAAATCTCCGGCCGATTATGCCATTCGGGAGGTGGAGGAGTTCCACAAGGACGACCGCACCAAAATCGTGCTGGAGAATATTTATAAAATGATCCTGAACCGCCAGAGCAAGGAACAGGACAAGATCGCCAAGCCGGAAATCAAGAAAAGCAAAGACAAATTCACCTTCTGAGCCATCCAGTCACGCCGCCCGGACCTTGCCTTTACAGGCTGGGCAAATCCAGCTCGAACCGCACAAACCGTTCATCCGGGCAATAGCGGATCGAGCCCTGCAATGGCCCGATCAAACCTGCGACCAGATACAAGCCAAGGCCGGACCCGGTCTGGCGGGTTGATTTGGGATTGCGGTAGAATTTTGTAAACAGCAAAGCGGGATCAGGCCAATCGGCATCGCCCGGCTCGTTCTCGATGGTCACTTTGCATCCCTCCCCCTCCTTGTCGGGGGCAAGCCGAACCCGCACCATACTGCCTTTGACGCTGTATTTGAGCGCATTGTCGATCAGGTTCGAAACGATGATGCGGATCAGATGCAGGTCGGAGGTGATCACCTTCTCGTCATCCGCCTCGAACACAATCCGCTCCGCCTGCCCGCAGGCCTCGATCAGCAGGGCTATTTCCTGTTTGAGCGCGCATGGTGCAACCGTCAGGACCATCTTCTTGTCTTCCAGACGGCTGGTCTGGATACTGCGTTCGATCACCTGCTCCATATCGGCCACAGCGGTTTTCATATAACGGTCCCGACTGGTCACCGGCGCCTGATGCATGGCCACGCGGATCACACCCAGCGGGGCCTTCAATTCATGGCCGAGCATGTGGATCAGCTTTTCCTGCTCCTCGCGATACAGACGCTCCTGCTCGATTTTGAGCGAGGACAGCGACAATTCATGCTGGTGCTCGATCGCCTTTTTTTCCAGCACAGACGCACGCCGATGCAGGATGGTCAGCATGAACACGCCACTCATCAGGCCATTGGCCGCCGAATTATAGAGCGAGAATTCCACCGCCTTGACCAGTCCCAAGGTCGGCAGGATGGTCGACAGCAAGGTGGCAAACATGAACAGGAAAAATACGATCATAATCCGCCGCGGCAAATGCCCGACATTCACCATGTCGCGCCCGTCCTTCACCGTCAAAGAGGCCAGCAGAAAATTGAATGTGGCCACAAAAATCAACACGCCGTTCAACAGCAAGGCCGAACGTGGTTGGCCGCTGAACAGCAAATACAGTTCATAGGGATAGAGAATGAAAATCCCGATCAGCCCCAGCAGAAAGACCCGCTTCACCTGATTGATGCGAAACAGGTTATAATAGAAAATCGATGCGACGAAGACGATGGTCAGCACCGAAAAACTGGTAATCCGGTCGATCTGAATCGGTTCCAGCACGCCCAGAAACCAGCGCCGGAAATAGCCGTAAAGGCAAAAATTGACGATCAGATTGGTAACCTGATAGGCCGCAAACAACAGCAGAATCTGTTCGCGTTTGACCAGTGCAAAAATCACCGCCCAGAGGGTCAAAAACATCAGAACGCCGGTATAGATCCCCATATAGAATTCGTAATTGCGGTTGGTGCGCAACATCTCGTTGAAGGGAAATGCTTCGATATCGACCAGCATTGTGCTGGTTGACTCAACCCGCAACCAATAGGTTTTGCGCTCCTGCGTGATCGGCACCTTGATGGTGTAACTGAGCGATTCATAATGGCTCTTATTGGGCCAGAACCGGTCCCCGACCCTTTGGGGCGGAGCAGACAGATCATCGGGATCAAATCCTGCAATATCATCGACATATTGTGGCCTGATCAGCAGGAACAATTCATCCGCATCGACCGGCTTGCGCATTTCCAACCGGAACCAGAACACCGAAGCCGTAAACCCTTTGGTGAACATGCCCTCGTAAGGGACAAGCGGCGCCCGCATCACCTCGGACAACTCCATACGGCCTGTCGGATCTTCCAGATAGGCTTTGGAGACCAGATAATCAGTCCCGTTCTGGGCCTGTGCCGGAGACAGCCACAGCACCATGGCCAGCATCACAGCGGCCAGCGCATTCCCGATCACACGACACAACACCACAACGCCCATACCTGTTCACAATTGACAACGCCTGCCCGATCGACTGTGCGGTGTCCCGACGCAGAAATCAATCATCGCGCATCACACGCCCCTGTCAGGCTCCCCCGAAACCCGAACGGGCAGGACGCGCAAGACTGAAAAATCATTCCCCTTCCAATGTCACGGATTGCAATATGCACATTCCCCTTCTTGGGCCCACGCCCGCAGATCGCTTCGCGGACGTTTTTCCCGAAAGTCGCAGACCTGACAGCCGCAGATTTCATGATGGATCAGGTGGGTGGGCTGGCCACAGGCCAGGCAGGGTAATCCTTTTTCATGCCCGATGGTTCCAAAGCCCGGCGATTGACAATTCGGGCATGGGGTCAGTATTCGGTCAGCCAATTTCTGGGCGAGTGTTCGGATAACACGCATGCGGGTTGGATTCAGGTGGGCCCGCATATCCGTGCTGACAATCACACCCTGCCCGCCATTCAAGCATGCGCATCGGGTCATCGCGTCTTGGAGAGCTTCGTCAGTTTGAATACCTTTGAAAACAACAGATGATCCGGTCTTGGGTCTCACAATCAAGGCATGTCCGGGAAAACCGACCTTGTCCAGAAAGCCGTTCAGATCATCACAAGACATCATTGTTTGAGATGCATAATTGGTTTCATGCGTGACCAAGGATTCCGATACGATCAATCCACGCTCGTCATCAACAAAGACCATCAATTCTGTGGAAAGAGCGACAAACGGAAAAGTGGGATCGGGTCCGAAGCAACCTTCACTTGCAAGGCCAAGCACAGCAGTCTTGTCGGCCAGCCCCAAGCGAGCTTTGGCAAGGGCTGTGTCATACATCGTGCCCGGTCGCTCGATATCGCCGGTAAAGGTTCCGAGCTGGTCGGTATCGATCTGCGTTGTGCAGGACAACGTCATACCCAGCTTTGAACGGAAGATATCAGCGATAGCCGCTTGTTTTCCATGCATCGATGTCAATAGAACACTCCGCCCTTGATACGGATGATGATGTTGACAAGAGCCATGCCCGATGCCTTGGGGGCTTTTCCGTCCCAGTGTCATCGCTTGCCCCTCATGGACCGAAAACGAATTGAGCTATGCCGACATAAGCGGGAATGCCGATCAGGATGTTGATGGGGAATGTGATGCCGAGAGAGAGGCCGAAATAAAGCGCGGCATTGGCTTCGGGGATGGCAAACCGCAAAGCCGCAGGCACGGCGATATAAGAGGCACTCGCGGCAAGCACCATCAGCAAGCCTGCATCGCCAACCGACATATTGGTGACCATGGCCATCACCAGTGCGAGCATCGCATGGGCAATAGGGGCAAGAACCGCATAAGCGGCAAGCCAGGGGGAGAGGCTTTTGATGGAGGGAAAATTTCTTGCCGTAACCAGCCCCATATCAAGCAGGAAGAATGCGAGCATGCCGCGGAAAAGATCACCCACGAAAGGTTGCATGGCCGCCTTGCCACTTTCACCCGACAAGATCCCGACAACAACCGATCCGATAAGCAAAAACTGAGCGCCGTCGGTGAGTGATTCTTTCAAAATATGGAGAGGCGACCGTGCCCCTGATTGTGCCGCTTCAGTGTCGCGTGCTGAACCCTCTGCATTGTTTCTCAATTTATTCGCAAACAGGATTGCCATCACAATGGCAGGCGATTCCATAAAGGCCATCGCTGCGGCCATATGCCCGCCAAACGGGATGCCATGATTATCGAGGTAACGTGTTGCGGTGATGAATGTCACCGCACTCACAGAGCCGTAAGTTGCGGCAAGGGCTGCGGCATCGAACCCGACGACAACTCTCTTCAACAAGGTGTAGCCGATGAGAGGGATGACAATGGCCAGCGTCAATGCGGCCAATAATCCGCTGATAACAGTATGGGTTAAGCCCGAATGGGCCAGTTCAAATCCCCCTCTCAAGCCAAGGGCCATCAAGAGATAAAGCGATAGGAAACGTGTAATCGGTTGCGGTATTTCCAGATTGGATTTTACGGCACCAGCACAAATGCCAAAGATGAAAAACAATATCGCTGGATCGAGTAAATTGGACATAGCAGCACTCCTTTTCAGGCCCAGCTCCTAGCAGATCATTTTTATCAGTAAAAATTGATTTCTATAGAGGTTATGATAGAGTTTTCTCTATGAATGGAACATTCCGGCAATTGCGTCTTTTTCTCGCTCTGGTTGATGAAGGCAGTATCAGCCGTGCCGCGCGGCGTTGTCATGTCACCCAGCCAACGGCCTCCATGCAGTTAAAGGAATTGTCGCTGTCTGTTGGCTTGCCGCTTTATGAGGTGATCGGCAAAAAAATCCATCTCACCGAGATCGGGCTGGAGCTGTCCAAAACGGCTCGTGCGATGATGGATGAGTGGAGCACCTTTGCCCAAACCGTTGACCAGGCCAAAGGTCTTTCACGCGGCAAGTTGCGCGTGGCTGTTGTCAGCACGGCAAAATATTTTATCCCGCGCATGTTGGGCGATTTTTGTCAGACCCATCAGGACATTGATATCACCTTCGATGTCCTCAATCGCAGTGGGGTCATTGATTTGTTGCGTGACAATAAATTGGACTTGGCGGTGATGTCGGTGCCACCGTCCGATCTGGATGTGGAAGCCGAAATGTTTTTAGAGAATCCGCTTGTGGCCATCGCACCCAGCAACCATGCCTTGGCGCGGCAAAAGCATATTCATCTGCCTGACTTTGCCAGAGAACCTTTCATCCTGCGCGAGCAAGGATCGGGCACACGCATGGCCGCTGACCGTTTTTTCAAATCGAAAAATCTCAATCCAAGGGTTCGCCTTAACCTTGGCTCCAACGAAGCCATCAAACAGGCTGTCGCGGGTGGTTTGGGATGCGCTGTTATTTCCCAGCATGCTCTTCATGGTGGTCCGGAGGATAAGGGCGTGATCCGCCTTCATGTCGAAGGTTTTCCCATCCCGTCGCAGTGGTTCATCGTGCATCTTCGCGGAAAGAAACTCAGTCCTGTGGCCTCGGTCTTCCGCGACTATTTGCGGGTTGCGGCGGCAGACATGTTTGTGAAGCCCAACAAGTCTAACCCTTGAGCTCACGATACTGAAAATCGAGTGGATTTTTAAACGGCATAAAAGGGAATCTCACCCCTGCCCGACCTGCACTAAGTCGTTGATTTTGTTTTGATTTGATGGTGGGCGCACAAGGATTCGAACCTTGGACCCGCTGATTAAGAGTCAGCTGCTCTACCAACTGAGCTATGCGCCCATCAAATCAATTGTCTAACCGAGTTTGAGGAGACAGACCCTCCACCAAACACCTCTGTCAGACACCGCGACATGTGCTTGTGAACAGGCACGTCAGACGCGAGGCTTCATTTAGCAAGCATGATCCGCCCTGTCCAGCCCATAGAGCAGACTAATCTGCTCAACAGCCATTATTATGCGTCATCAAGCCCGATTTCTTTGGCCAGTTGCGCCAGCATCTCGTCATCATCGTCCAAAGGATCGGGTGTGGCAGGGACCGCATAGACACCATTCAACCAGCGCGACAGATCAAGATCGGCGCAATGCTTGGAACAGAACGGACGATAGGCTAGCACCATGGCTTTGCCGCACAGCGGACATGGCTGGGCGGGCAAAGCGTCGGCGCGGGTTGCATCTTCAGGAATGTCGGTCATGCCATCGGGTCTCGCAGGTTCTGGACCAACAGGCCACTGTGGAGCTGGATCAGGAATTGGATTGCGGCAGACGCGGCCAGCCGGCTGTTACCGGATAGCCGGAACCTGCCAGAAGATTGGCGGTTTCGGCCAGAGGCAAGCCGACAACCGCAGAGAAACTGCCGACAAGATGTGTCACAAAAGCCGCCGCAAGGCCCTGGATCGCATAACCGCCCGCTTTGCCCTGCCACTCACCGGAGGCGATATAGGCCTCGATCTCGGCCTTCGACAGAGCCTTGAACGCCACACGCGTTTCCACACAGCGGCGTTTATGCGTGCCGTCGGGGGTGATCAGAGATATCGCTGTAAAGACCCTGTGGCCGCGCCCTGACAGCAGGGCCAGACAGGCACGGGCTTGGTGCTCGGTCTCGGCCTTCGGCAAAATACGTGCGCCGACACCCACCACCGTATCCGCCGCAAAGAGATAGGCAGGCGGTTGCCCGGCACGCAGACTGTGCGTGGCTACCGCTTTTTCAGAAGCCACACGGATGGCATGCGCGCGCGGCTTTTCGCGCGGCAAGGGACTTTCGTCGATCTCGCTGGCCAACACGATATCAGGCGTAATGCCGATTTGCGCCAGCAAAGACAATCGACGCGGAGAAGCAGACGCCAAAATCAAGGACGCATGATCCGCAGACGGCCCAAGCAGAGAATGAGCCATATCCGGCAGACTATTTGAAACGGTAGGTGATCCGGCCCTTGGTCAGATCATAGGGGGTCATTTCAACCAGCACCTTGTCACCTGCCAGAACGCGGATACGGTTTTTCCGCATTTTTCCAGCCGTATGGGCAATGATCTCGTGATCATTTTCCAGTTGAACCCGAAACATCGCGTTGGGCAACAATTCGCTGACCACGCCCGGGAATTCGAGAAGCTCTTCCTTCGCCATGCAAAACCTTTTTCCGTCGCTTCACCATCTGAAGCGTATCGAGAGGGCCGGACCCTAATCGAAATCAGCAGATTTGTGAACACCTTTGATGTAAAAACTATGCCCGAACCGGCACAATGCGTATTTCCAGCCGAATAGGCGCGTCAGACAGGGGTTCCGGCCGTCGGAACCTGTGTTTCTGCCGCCGCCAATTGCCGGTATCGCCGCACCATCAGCGGAATACAGACCAGATAGGCCAGCGTCAGCAAAGCCAGCATTTCAAACATCATGGTCGCCAGCAGGGCCACAAAAGCCACAACAACGATGAACAGCGGGATCACGGCCGAGCGCGGCACCCGCGATCCCAGCGTCTTGCCCGCATAGGTCGGGATCCGGCTGATCATCATGAAGGCGATAAACAGGATATAGATCGCCTCGATCACAGCCGAACCCAAGGGATGGGCCACGCCGACCAGATGGAGATAGACCGGCAACAGCACGGTCAAAGCGCCTGCGGGGGCCGGCATGCCGACAAAGAAATCCTTCTGCCATGCCGGACGATCGGGATCATCAATCGCCACATTGAAGCGTGCCAGCCGCAAAGCCGAGGCACAGGCAAACAGCAAAACGATGATCCAGCCCGGCGAATGAAGGCTGTGCAGGGAGAAGAAATACAGGATCACCGCAGGGGCAACCCCGAAACTGACAAAATCGGCAAGCGAATCAAGCTCCGCGCCGAAACGCGACGTGCCCTTCATCATGCGGGCGACGCGGCCATCCAACCCGTCGAGAATGGCCGCCACAAAAATGGCCATCACCGCCATTTCCAGCTTGCTCTCGATCGCCAGACGCATGCCGGTCAGGCCGGAACACAGCGACAGCAAGGTGATGAGATTGGGCAATAACAGCCGCATCGGCACCGGCTTGAAGCGGCGCGTCTTGGGCTCGTCACCTGGCTCGAAAGGCGGGAATAACTCTGTCATGACTGGTACTTTACCCCATCATCGTCCAGCTTCAACCATCATCACGTGATTATGGCCAAAATAGTGATGGTCAGGGGTCAGATCCGCGCGAATGACGGCCGTTTCACAGCGCCCGCATCGGCCAGCACGGTTTCACCGGCCAGCATGGTCTGTCCCACTTCCACCAGCGGGGTCACACCTTCCGGCAGATAGACATCGACGCGCGAGCCGAACCGGATCAGTCCGAACCGTTCACCGGCTTCCAGATGGTCGCCCTCGTGACGGAAGCCGACAATCCGGCGGGCAATCAAACCGGCAATCTGCACCACGCCATAGCGCGCGCCTTCCTCGGTCACGATCACCAGCCCGTTACGCTCGTTGTCATCGCTGGCTTTGTCCAGTTCGGCATTGAGAAACAGGCCGGGGCGATAGGCGATGGTTTCGATCTTGCCTTCGATCGGTGCGCGGTTCACATGGCAATCGAACACATTCATGAAGATCGAGATGCGTTGCATCGGCTCTTCCGATAGGCCCAATTCCACCGGCGGCAAGCATCGGATGATCATCGACACCCGCCCGTCGGCAGGCGAGACGACCAGCCCCGCGCGTTGCGGTGTCACACGCACCGGATCACGGAAGAAATAGGTGCACCACACGGTCAGCACAAACCCGACCCAGAACAACGGCAACCACAGCCAGCCCATCAACAGCGCGGCCACTGCAAACACCGCAATAAAGGGCAGGCCTTCGGGGTGGATCGGCACAAAAATCCGTCGAACAGAGGCAACCAGGCTCATCACATCATCCTCAAAAGCAATCCTGCTTCCAGCATGTGACAGGCTCGCGGGCATGGGTCAAGCATGCGTCGGGGTTTATTGATGGAAACTTGACCCAATCTGGCCTTTTATGGCGGGTTTCGGGGGATTGCATGCGGTCAACACCCCAAAACGATCTTGCTTGCTGACCGGACAAAGCAAGACATGGATGACCGCCACAAGGGCGGTCATGACAGATGTGGTTTTGGTGCAGACACCACCCGTCGGATGGAACATGAAACAAAGGGTGTTACATATAACCCACCCTTGTCATGACCGGGCTTGTCCCGGTCATCCACGCCTTCGGGTTCCAGCCAACGGCATCGGCAACCGCCCAGAGGGCTCTAAAGCCTTCTTACCCTTCCCGCCCCCGCTTGCCCTCTTCCTGCGCGACGCGCTGGAGGGTTTGCTGGGCTTCGTCGACCTCGCGCTGGCGGTTCCAGAGCTGGGCATAGACACCGCCGCTGGTGATCAGGGCTTCGTGATTGCCGCGCTCGACGATCACGCCGTCATCCAGCACGATGATCTCGTCGGCATTGACGATGGTGGATAAACGATGCGCGATCACCAAAGTGGTGCGGCCGCGCGACATCTGTTCGAGCGAATCCTGGATGTCCTTTTCGGTGAAGCTGTCGAGGGCGGAGGTGGCCTCGTCGAGCACCAGAACCGGCGGTGCTTTCAGCAAGGTGCGGGCAATCGCCACACGTTGCTTTTCGCCACCCGACAATTTCAGGCCGCGCTCGCCCACACTCGTCTCGTAACCCTCAGGCAGTGAGGCGATGAAACTGTCGATCTGGGCCAGACGGGTGGCCTCCTCGATCTCGGCCTGTGTCGCATCCCAACGGCCATAACGGATGTTGTAGCCGATCGTGTCGTTGAACAGCACCGTATCCTGCGGCACCATGCCGATGGCGGCCCGCAACGACACCTGCGTCACCTGCGTGATGTCCTGCCCGTCAATGGTGATATGGCCCGATTGCGGCTCGTAGAAGCGGTACAGCAAGCGCGACAGGGTCGATTTGCCTGCACCCGACGGGCCCACCACCGCCACGGTCTTGCCGGCGGGGATCTCGAAGCTGATGCCGCGCAGGATCGGCCGTTCGGGCACATAGCTGAACACCACATTGTCGAAGCGGACCGTGCCCGAGCTGACCTGCAAGGGTTTGGCCGAGGGATCATCGGCCACTTCGGGGGCGCGGTCGAGCACCTCGAACATCATTTCGATGTCGGTGACAGCCTGTTTGATTTCACGATAGACCATGCCCATGAAATTGAGCGGCTGGTAGAGTTGCAACAGCATGGCATTGATGAAGACGAAATCACCCAGCGTATTGCGGCCTTCGACAATCCCATCCACCACCAGCGCCATGCAGACAGTCAGGCCAAGCGTGAAAATGGTGGCTTGACCGGCATTCAGCACCGCCAGCGAATTATAGGCCTGCACGGAAGCCGATTCAAAGCGGGCAACCGAACGGTCGTAGCGGTCGCGCTCGCGGTCTTCGGCCCCGAAATATTTGACGGTTTCGTAATTGAGCAGGCTGTCGACCGCCTTGGTATTGGCCTCGGTGTCGGACTCGTTCATGCTCCGGCGGATGCCGATGCGCCATTGGGTCGCCTTGGTGGTGAACAGCATATAGGCGAAAATCATCACCAGCGTGACCACCACATAACGCCAATCGAATTCATACAGCAGGACGGCCAGTATCAGCACGAATTCGACCAGCGTCGGAATGGCGGTCAGCATGGTCATGCGCACAATGGTTTCAATGCCGGAGCGGCCCCGCTCCAGCACCCGCGTCAGACCACCGGTTTTCTTTTCCAGATGGAAGCGCAGGGACAGACGGTGCATGTGCTCGAAGGTTTCAATCGCCAAACGACGCACCGCATGCATTGCGACCGAGGCAAACAGCGCATCGCGCAACTGGGTCAGCAACGCCATCATCACGCGCATCGCGCCATAGGCCAGCGTCAGCATCAACGGCGCCATATAGAGCGCGGAGGTGAAGGAGAAGGTTTCACCCGCCGCCTTGCGCTCCAACAGCGGAGCCAGCGCATCGGTCGCCCATTTGAAGGTGAACGGCACCGCCAGCGTCACCAGCTTGGCGATCACCAGCAACACAGTCGCCCATAAAATCCGCAAGCGCAGATCGGCACGGTCACGCGGCCACAGATAGGTCCATAATTCCCGGAAGGTCGATAAAAGGTGCCCCTTGTCGGCACTGACACGCGAGCGGGCCGGACGCGCCTCGATCCGCTTGGTCAAAGCCTCGGGCGGAAGCGGTTTGACCGTTGTCGAAGGGCCGGATGAAGAGGGGGAATCAACCATGGGCATGATCTCTGGCAGAAGGAATTTCTCCCTCTATAAACCTGCCCGCCTGCCTTTGCACCGCAATTCCAGCATATCAGCCGCTTATTCGGTGTGGAAGCGACCTGCTCCTTACGGCTTGTCCTTGGGCACGACAAAGACCTGACCGGGATAGATCAGGTTGGGATCGCGGATTTGCCCCGAATTGGCCTGATAGATCACCGTATAGCGCAAGCCCTCGCCATAGAATTTCGAGCTGATGTTCCATAGATTGTCACCGCGTTTGACGGTGGTCGATTGCACCTCGGCCACCTCAACCGCCGCCGCACGCGGCGAGGCGGACGCCGTCTCCGCCGAAGCAGGCATGGTGTAATCGAACGGCACTTCGGCCCGCGACATCACCTTGCCGCCCTGCCCGTCCAGCTCGTCGATCCGCACCCGATACTGGCCCTGTGTCAGGCCTTTGACGATGGCAAACGACCAATCCCCTGTCGGACTGGTGCCGCCTTGCGCCACGAAACTGTCATTGAGGTAAAGCCGGACCAAGGCACCGGCCGCGGCCCGACCCGAGGCATAGAAGGTGCCATTGGGCTGGGTTTCGACCAGGGTGATCACCACAGGGGCCCGTTGCCCCGGAGCCAGCGCCACGCCCTGCGTGGATAACAGCGATTTTGCCGGCTGATCGGGCGAGATCAAAGCCGCAACCGCCTGCCCGCCACGGGCCGGCACATCGAGAGCGACAACCTGCACGGATTTATATTCCTTGCCATCGGGCATTTTCGCCACCAGCGAGAGCTGATGCGGGCCTTGGGGGAGCGATTTCGGGGTCATGGCGAATTGCCCCGTCTCGTCGGTGGTTGCCCGATCCCATTCCTTGCCGTCCATGATCAGCGTAACCACAGCCTTGCTTCCGGCCCGTCCGGCCACCACCAGATCCCCGTTCGGCTCAAGCCGCACGATATCGAAGCTCGGAATCAGGCTGGTCTCGACCTTGCCGGATGCCAGATTGTCGGTCTTGAGGGCTGGTTGATTGCTGGCAACAGGCGGGGTCTGGGAAGGCTGGTCCGAGGGAGGCGAGAGCAAGACAATGCCCAATCCGACACAGATCGCCGGAACAATGATCCAGAGGGACAGTCGCCAGAATCTCATCTCGAACTCCTAAACTCACCCGACCTGAGACGCAGAATAGCAAGGAGACGCGTTACAAGATAGTCAAATCAAGATTGACCCTGACCATCCCGCCATGCGAGATTTTACCCATGAGCAAGATTGAAACGATATGTGTCTATTGCGGATCGGGCTTCGGCAATGATCCGGCCTATAAAAAAGCCGCCGAATTGTTGGGGGCCAGCATCGCCCAAGCCGGACTGAGACTGGTCTATGGCGGCGGCAATGTCGGATTGATGGGCACAGTCGCCCGTGCCGTCCTTGAACATGGCGGGCATGTGACCGGAATCATTCCCGAATTTCTCAAAAAACGCGAACTGATGCTGGATGCCGTGCAGGACACAGTGATCGTGCCCGACATGCACACCCGCAAGCAGATGATGTATGAGCGGTCCGATGCCTTCATCGCATTGCCGGGCGGTATCGGCACGCTGGAAGAATTGGTAGAACAATTGACCTGGGCGCAACTGGGCCGCCACAAAAAGCCGATTTTGATGCTGGATGTGAACG
Source organism: Hyphomicrobiales bacterium (assembly GCA_947455455.1). Taxonomy (GTDB): domain Bacteria; phylum Pseudomonadota; class Alphaproteobacteria; order Rhizobiales; family Beijerinckiaceae; genus CAIYZJ01. The sequence goes on along the minus strand of CANGOE010000004.1, from coordinate 31,067 downwards.
GTTTCTGGAAGCCCCTGCTGGTCCTGCTGGCCCATATGCGGCAGGCGCAATTCATCCGCGAGGGTCTTGAGGTCAGCTATCTGGTCGCCGAAAAGCCGCAAGATGCGGTGCCGATGTTACTGGATGCCGCACGCCGCACCAAAGCCGATCAGACTTCGGCTCCGCTGATCAGCAATTTGTAAGTGATGGAATCGATCAAGGCCTGAAACGAGGCATCGATGATGTTGGAAGACACACCGACCGTGGTCCAGCGTCCGCCCAACTCGTCACCGGATTCGATCAGCACGCGGGTCACAGCATCCGAACCGCCGTGGAAAATCCGCACTTTATAGTCATACAGCCCCAAGCCGGCGATCAGGTGCTGGTATTTGCCCAGATCCTTGCGCAAGGCGACATCAAGCGCATTGACCGGACCATTGCCTTCGGCGGCGGAAATGAACACCTCGTCACCCACCCGCACCTTGGCAATCGCTTCGGCCACCGTCACCAAATCACCGCTGGCATTGTAGCGGCGTTCGACATTGACCTTGAACCGTTCGACCGTGAAAAATTCCGGCACCTCGCCCAGCACCCGTTTGGCCAGCAGAAAGAAACTGGCATCGGCCCCTTCATAGGCATAGCCTTGGGCTTCGCGCTCCTTGACCTCGTCGAGCAGGCGCAACACGCGCGGATCCTTGTTGTTGACCTCGATCCCCAAACGGTCGAGTTCTGCCAGAATGTTGGACTTTCCGGCCTGATCGGACACCAGCAAAATCCGGCGGTTGCCGACCGATTCCGGCTGGACATGCTCGTAGGTTTTCGGGTCCTTCATGACCGCAGAGGCATGGATCCCCGCTTTGGTGGCAAAGGCCGATGCGCCGACATAGGGCACATGGCGTTGCGGGGAGCGGTTGAGCAATTCATCCATGGTGCGTGAAATGGCGGTCAAATCAGCCAGACGCGCGGCATCAATGCCGGTGGTCACCAGATCGGAAAAAGCGGGCTTGAGCACCAGTGTGGGGATCAGCGTCACCAGATTGGCATTGCCGCACCGCTCGCCCAACCCGTTCAGCGTGCCTTGCACCTGCCGCACACCGGCCCGCACCGCCGCCAGCGAATTGGCCACCGCATTGCCGGTATCGTCATGGGTGTGGATACCCAGATGGGCACCGGGCACATGGCGGGCCACTTCCGCCACAATCGCCTCGATCTCATGCGGCAAAGTGCCGCCATTGGTATCGCACAACACCACCCAGCGCGCGCCCGCCTGATAGGCCGCCTTGGCACAGGACACCGCATAGGACGGATTGGCTTTGAAGCCGTCAAAGAAATGCTCGCAATCCAGCATCGCTTCTTTGCCATGGGCGACAATGGCGGCAATGGAGTCGGTGATGCTGTCGATGTTCTCTTCCAGCGAAATGCCGAGCGCGACATGGACATGATAATCCCACGCCTTGGCAACCAGACAGACGCTGTCGGCGGCATTGTCGAGCAGGGCATTGAAACCGGGATCATTGGAGACCGAACGCCCTGCCCGCTTGGTCATGCCAAAGGCAACGAAACGGGCTTTTTTGGTCGGTTTATGCTGGAAAAACTCGCTATCGAGCGGATTGGCTCCGGGATAGCCGCCCTCGACATAATCCACCCCCAGCCGATCGAGCAGAGTAGCGACCTGCCGCTTGTCCTCCAGCGAGAAATCGACACCCGTGGTCTGCGCGCCATCGCGCAGGGTCGTATCGAACAGATAGAGCCGGTCGGGGGATGCGGGCAATGGAAGGGTCATGGTCAAACCTGTCAGTGCAACGGGCCATTCGGCGCGGAAGGGTCCGCGACCGGCTGGCTGGTCGAAAGAAAACGGTAAAGCGTGGTATTGCCCAGCCATTCATCATTGACCGGCACGGTATTGCGCCGTTCGACCAGATAGAGATGGTGTTCGAAAAACGGGCTGGCGGTATCGCTGGCATCGACGCTCAACCGCGTCGCGCCGCGTGCACCGGCTATTTTCTCGATGGCATCAAGCAGAAAACTGCCGACACCCTGCCTCGCCACACCGGGGGCAACATAGATCATGTCGATATGGTTAGCCCCTTTGAGGCTGATAAAGCCTGCGGGCAAGCCATTAAGCGTGGCAATCAGCGTCAGGGATTGGCCCAGCCGCTCGCCGAAAGCGGCCTCGTCATCGGCCAGCGACACCCACGCCTCGATCTGGCCATGCGAATAATCCTCCGCCGCCAATTGCTCGATGCTGGCGCGGAAGATGCGGGCGAGCATCGGGGTGTCCTTGGGCAAAAAAGGCCGCAAGGCAGGGGCCACCGTGTCGGAAAGACGCTTGACCGTCACCGCTTGACCTCCCACTCGGTTTTCAGCTCGCCGGTCACGGGGTCTTTGCTGTCCATGATCTGGATGCCGAGCGCCAGCAACGCGTCGCGGATACGGTCGGATTCCGCCCAATCCTTGCCGTGGCGCGCCGCAATGCGGGCATCGATCAAGGCCTGCACCGCCGCCGTATCCACCGTGGTTTCGGGGCCGGAAGATTTCAAATCATCGCGATTCATGGAAAATCCTAACAAAGACAGGGTGCCAGCCAGAACAGCCGGATCCTTCACACTATGGATGCGCGCCAGAGCACCGGGCAGGTTCAAATCATCGCACAAGACCGCGAGAACCTCCGGATCGACCGGACCGCTTGTACGCCCTTCGGCTTTATCGAACAACCGCTCCAGCGTCGCGGCGGTTTCCTGCAAGGAGGCGACCGTCCAATCAATCGGCTGGCGGTAATGGGTGCGCAGCATGGCCAGCCGCAACACCTGCCCCGACCACGCCCGCCCGCCGAAACGGTCGGTGGCCAGCAGCTCGTTGATGGTGACGAAATTTCCCTCGCTCTTGGACATTTTCTTGCCCTCGACCTGAAGAAAACCGTTATGCATGAACACATTGGCCATGGCCCCGTGGCCAAAGGCGCAGGTGGATTGCGCCACCTCGTTCTCGTGGTGGGGAAACACCAGATCGATCCCGCCGCCATGGATATCGAACACCTCGCCGAGATGCTTCCAGCTCATCGCCGAACATTCGATATGCCAGCCCGGACGGCCCAACGAGGCAATGCCGCAAGGCGAAGGCCAACCCGGCTCCCCCTCCTTCGAAGGCTTCCACAGCACGAAATCGGTCGGGTCCTGCTTGTAGGGCGCAACATCGACCCGCGCTCCGGCAATCATTTCATCAAGGGAGCGATTGGCCAGTGCACCATAGCGCGGCAATAGGCCACCGGCCCTATTCTGGGCGGCAGGCGAAAACAGCACATGGCCTTCGGCCACATAGGCAAAGCCGCCTGTCACCAACCGTTCGATGATCTGCTTCATCTCTTCGATATGTTCGGTCGCGCGCGGCTCGATGCTGGGTGGCAGGCAACCCAGAGCGGCCACATCTGCATGGAACTGGTCGGCGGTGGTTTCGGTCACCCGTCTGATCGCCTCGTTCAGCGGCAGATCGGGAAAATCACGGGCGGCGCGGTCGTTGATCTTGTCATCGACATCGGTGATGTTGCGCACATAGGTCACATGGCTGTCGCCATACAGATGGCGCAACAGGCGAAACAGCACATCGAACACGATCACAGGCCGCGCATTGCCGATATGGGCAAAGTCATACACCGTCGGGCCGCAGACATACAGGCGCACATTGCCGGCGTCGATCGGCGCGAAATCCTGCTTGGTGCGGGTCAGTGTATTGTAAAGTTGCAAGGCCATCAAAATCGTCCAGTTGTTCGGTGTGCATCGCATCGTGCGACCTGCCGCTGGCCGGTGTCCGTATCGATCCTTGGAGGGAAAATGACGGGGCCGGCCAGCAATGATGCTAGCCGCAAATGATCGCAATCGTGTTCATCATCGTCATTTTCATGGGGAGCAACATGCGCCTTTGTCGCGCCGAGGTCAAGCCAAACCCTATAAAAAGTCCCGCTCCGGCCACTCACCTTTCGTTCATCATAATCATTGATCGCGCCCGATATTAACGTTTTGGGAAGGATTTGCTGGCCATATTGCGGCCACTTTTGCGACTACATAGACGGGTCCATGATGAATCGCCTCCCCACACTGCGCCGTTTTACCGGTTTCTCGCTGATCATGGGCCTGTCGGTGCTGACCCTTCCGGTTACAGCCCAACCCGAGGATATCCGCCGTTTCGTCATTCCCGCCCATGACGGTTACGATCTCGAAGCCTGCATGACCACCAGCAACAGTTGCGCCCAGATTGTCGCCAATGCCTGGTGCGATGCCAAGGGTTATACGCAGGCCATTGCCTATGAGCCGGTGCCCGCCGGAGACATCACAGCCTCGCTGGCCACCACCTCACTGCGCAACACACCGCGCAACGGTGTCTTGATCACCTGCAGGAAGTAAGTCCGGCATATTCCCTGTTGAATCGGCCATGATATGGCCAAAATCCTCGTGCATTCCTGCCGGCCTCGCGCTAAGGCATAGCCTGTATCGCGTGGATGTTTCGTGTTGATTCAAAGGATAGCTGGCTGGATGGCGCAACGCCTCACACTCCCGGGCTTGGTTCTTGTGTTGCTGGCTGTGGCCGCCCCCGTGCTGGCCCAATCGCAATATTGCGAGAGCCTGCGCGCCGAACTGGTCGGGCTGGATCGCGCCAATGGCGGTTCGCCGGCCAATCAGGAGGCTGTGCGCACCGTGCAGGCCGATTTGCGCCGCACGCAGGACTATTACAAGCAGGTCGGTTGTGACTCGACCACCCGCAAGATTTTCAACATGTTTACCGATACGCCCAAGCAATGCACCGATCTGCAACGCCAGATCCGCGAATATCAGAATTCGATCTCGTTTCTCAATGCCGAAGCCGCGCGCAACACCAATCCCGCGATTGAGGAACGCCGCGCCAATCTGCAAGCCGCCGTTGAATCCAATTGCCGCCCCGGCAATGCACGCAACGGCCAGCCCAATCGCAACGGCCTGATGGATCTGCTGTTCGGCAATGGCAAGAGCCCGTTCTCCGACAATGAAATGCTGGACGAGCCGCCGATGACCGCCTTCCCCGTCGATGAAAAGGGATACGGCTACCGCACCCTGTGCGTGCGCAGTTGTGACGGCTATTATTTTCCGATCAGCTCGGTCGCCAGCCGCTCGCGCTTCGGCCTTGATGCCGATCTGTGCCGTGCCTCCTGCCCCAATGCCGACGTGACCCTCTATATCGCACCAATCGGGCAAGATCCCGAAACCGCCACCACCATCGATGGCGGCGCCACTTACGGCCAACTCGCCAATGCCTATAAATACCGGCAGAACAAGCCCGATCCTGCCTGTGCCTGTCGCAAACAGGGCCAGAGCTGGAGCGAGGCACTGGCCGAAGCCGAGAAAATTCTGGCCGTCAATGGCCGCTCGGATGCGCAGGTGTCCGAGCAACGCTCGTTTGAAATGTCACGCCCGCGCGCCGACCAGCCCAAAGGCAAAGCCGCAACCACCGCCAGCACGGCCGAGGCTATGCCAGCCCAGCCCTCGAACATCAAACCGGCCGCAGACCGGATGATCGAGATCGTCGACAGCGACGGCACGAAGAAGAAAATCCGGTTGATCGTGCCGAGCACGACGCAATCGACCGAATAATCATTCATTCTTCAGCATTTCGAGAATAAAGCGCCCTCAGGCGGTTTCGCCAGACAGTCGGCGCAAAACCCGATCCCGTCCGATCAGCGGCAACAGGGCCTTGAGCTCTGGCCCATGCTCGTGCCCGGTCAGCGCCAGACGCAAGGGCATGAACAGGTTGCGGCCTGACAGACCGGTTTCGGCTTTGATGGCCCCGGTCCATGCGCCCCAAGTGGACTGATCCCATGGCTCTTGCGGCAGTAAACGGGCGGCCGAAGCCAGCAAAGCCGTATCGCTGGAAACCGGAGCCTGCGGCCCGTTCACCACCTGCCACCAGACCAGTGCATCCTTCAGCGTTTCAAGATTGCCGCGGACAGCAAGCCAGAAGGCTTCATCGGCCGCAATCCCCAAAGCCTGCAACCGCGTCTGCACCGAAGCGAAATCGGCATCATGCAACAAGCGGGCATTGAGATGGTGCAACTCTGCCTCGTCGAAACGGGCGGGTGCGCGCGACAGGCGGCCCAGATCGACCAATGGGGCCAATGCCTCCAGCGAGGCCACCGGCCTCACCGCTTCCGAAGACCCTACCAGCACCGCCAGCGAGGCCGCGGCCATCGCCTCAAGCCCCTCCTCGCGCAAAGAGGTCAGCGACAAATGCCCCATACGCTTGGACAGGCCCTCGCCGCTGGCATTGGTCAACAGATTGTGATGGGCAAATTGCGGCACGAGTGTGCCAAGCAATTCGAACAGCTGGATTTGCACGGCGGTATTGGTGACATGGTCCTCGCCACGGATGATATGGGTCATCGCCATATCCACGTCATCGACCACCGAAGGCAGGGTATAGAGATAGGTGCCATCGGCCCGCACCAGCACCGGATCGGACAGCGAGGCGCAATCGACATGACATTCGCCACGCACCAGATCGCGCCATGCCACCACCCGATGATCGAGCTTGAAGCGCCAATGCGGCTTGCGCCCCTCGGCTTCCAGCGCGGCTCTGTCTTCGGCCGTCAAGGCCAGTGCCGCCCGATCATAGACGGGAGGCAGGCCACGCGCCGCCTGCCGCTTGCGGCGGCGGTCGAGCTCGTCTTCGGTTTCATAGCAAGGGTAAAGCCTGCCCAGTGCTTTCAGCTTTTCGGCGGCGGCGGCATAGAGGGCAAAGCGTTGCGACTGGCGGGCGACCTCGTCGGGATGGATGCCGAGCCAATGCAGATCGGTCTCGATGGAAACGGCATATTCCTCGCGCGAGCGCTCCTGATCGGTATCATCGAAGCGCAACACGAAGGTGCCACCGCGATGCTTGGCAAACAACCAGTTCATCAGGGCCGTACGGGCATTGCCGATATGGATGCGTCCCGTTGGCGAGGGAGCAAAACGAACTTTTGGGGTCATGTCATATCCATTACATTGGCTGCCGAACTGCTTTTCCGCAAAGCCTGATCAGGCTGGTAGGGTGGCAAGCCCTGATCCCTGAACCGATTGACAATCGGATAGCGCCGGTCTCGGCCGAAATTGCGCAAAGTGACCTTGACCCCCGGCGCGGATTGCCGCCGCTTGTATTCGGCCAGATGCAACAACCGCTCGATCCGGCGCACCATATCGCCGTCATAGCCTTCGGCGATGATGTCGGCGACATGCAATTCCCGCTCGACCAGACGTTCCAGCACCGCATCCAGATCCTCGTAAGGCGGCAGGGAGTCCTGATCGGTCTGGTTGTCGCGCAATTCGGCAGAGGGGGCCTTGGTCAGAATCCGCACCGGTATGACCACCCCGTCCGGACCCAGCGCACCTTCGGGCTTCCATGCATTGCGCAGGTCCGAGAGGCGGTAGACCTCCATCTTGTAGAGATCCTTGATCGGGTTGAAGCCGCCATTCATATCGCCGTAAATGGTCGCATAGCCGACCGACATTTCGGATTTATTGCCGGTTGTCACCACCATCGGGCCGAATTTGTTGGAAATCGCCATCAAAATCGTGCCGCGCGTGCGGCTTTGCAGGTTTTCTTCGGTAATATCGGCTTTGCGACCGGCAAAGAGCGGCGCAAGCGTGGCCTCAAAAGCATCCACCGTGTCACTGATCGGCACAGTGTCATAACGGATGCCGAGCGCAGAGGCGCACAAAGCCGCATCCTCGAGGCTGTCTTTGGAGGTGTAGCGCGACGGCAACATGATCGCATGCACCCGGTCCGGCCCCAGCGCATCGACCGCCATGGCCGCACAAATCGCCGAATCGATCCCGCCCGACAGGCCCAGCACCACACCGGGGAAACCGTTCTTGTTCACATAATCGCGCAAGCCCAGCACACAGGCCGCATAATCGCCCTGATCGCCTTCTTCGACCAAATGCCGTTCGCCGATACTGCACACCCAGCCATCGGCTCCACGGGTCCATTCGGTCAGGCTGAGATGCTCGCGGAAGGCCGGCATCTGCACGGCCAGCGAGCCATCGGCATTGAGCACGAAAGAGGCCCCGTCGAATACCAGCTCGTCCTGCCCGCCGACCTGGTTGAGATAGACCAGCGGCAGGGCATTCTCGGTGACCCGCGACACCGCAATATTCAGCCGCGTATCGTTCTTGTCGCGCCAATAGGGTGAACCGTTGGGGACCAGAATAATCTCGGATCCGGTTTCGGCCAGACATTCGACCACATCGGGTGTCCAGATATCCTCGCAGATCGGCAGTCCGATCCGCACCCCTTTGATGACAATCGGGCCGGGCATCGGGCCGGCCACAAACACCCGCTTTTCATCGAACACGCCATAATTGGGCAAATCGACCTTGTGCCGCAAAGCCTCGATCCGGCCTTCGGCCAGATGCACGAAGGCATTGGTCAAGCGGCCATCCTCGAACCAGGGCAGGCCGATCAGGACCGAGGGGCCGCCGTCATCGGTCTCGCGCGCCAAAGCATCGCATGCCACCCGGCAGGCTTGCTGGAATGCCGGTTTGAGCGCCAGATCCTCCGGCGGATATCCCGCCAGAAACAATTCAGGAAACATCACGACATCCGCACCAAGCCGTGCCGCCTGTGCACGCGCCGCGCGGGCCTTACCGAGATTGCCGTCCACATCCCCGACCGTCGGATCGAGTTGGGCCAGCGCGATGAGTAGCCGATCTGTCTGTGCCATATCAGGCATTTAACCCGCTACAGGCATCAGGGCAATCACAGATCGGCCCTGATCACCACAATGGCAGTATTTTATGCGTGAAAAGCATAGGCATCCATCATCAGCACGCCATATTGGTGGCTGGTATGGATGCGCTCGCCACGCGCCTGATCCCCTGCCGCCCCCATGGCCACATAAAGCGGCAACAGATGTTCCTCGGTCGGATGGTTCTCGCGCCCGTAAGGAGCCTGTTTGCGATAATCGATCAGCGCCTCACGATCGCCAGCGACAATGCGGGCATCGAGCCATTCGCCGAACTCTTTCACCCAATCGGGAGCCGGAGCCTCCAGCGGATAATGGTTGCCGAACAATTCGCGCAAATTATGGGTGGCTGCGCCCGAGCCGATCACCAGCACATTCGAGCGTGCCAGCGGGGCCAGCGCCTGTCCGAGCCGGTAATGCCATTCGGGACCGGCATGCGGATTGACGGACAATTGCACCACCGGAATATCGGCTTGCGGGTGCATCAGCACCAGCGGCACCCATGTGCCGTGATCAAAACCGCGATTAAGCTCCAACTGTGCGGAAAAACCGGCCGCGCGCAGGGCCTCGACAGCTTCCTCGGCCACATCGGGTGCGCCGGGTGCGGGATAGACGATCCGGCGCAAAGCGGGATCGAACCCGCCGAAATCATAGATCATTTCCGGCTCGAGATCAGCCGACAGCATCGGGCGTTCAGCCATATAATGGGCGCTGACCATCAAAATGGCGCGGGGCTTTTGCCCGCCCAAGCCGAAACGGCGCATGAAATCGGCGGCCTCGGATGGATGAAGCGCCAGATCGGGGGCGCCGTGCGATATAAAATAAGTGCTCATGGTGATCATCTCCTGTTGCGGTGGAGATGATCCTTCAAACCGTCAAATGCAAGCGCAGGAATGCAAGGCCATGTTTGCATTCCTGCCCGTGCTGTTGGTTATTCGGCGGCTGTGGCGACCGGACGGCCACGCGCCAGCTTTTCGGCTTTGAGCTGTTCGGCAATCAGAAACGCCGCTTCAAGCGCCTGTTCAGCATTCAGGCGCGGGTCGCAATGGGTGTGGTAGCGGTCGCTCAGATCGGCATCCGAAATGGCGCGTGCCCCACCGGTACATTCGGTGACGTTTTTGCCGGTCATCTCCAGATGGATCCCGCCCGCATGCGTGCCTTCGGCGCGATGGATATCGAAGAAGGATTTCAACTCGGACAGCACCAGCTCGAACGGGCGGGTCTTGAAGCCCGAACCCGCCTTCACGGTATTGCCGTGCATCGGATCGCACGACCAGACCACGGTGCGGCCTTCGCGCTCGACCGCGCGGATCAGATTGGGCAAATGCTCGCCGACATGATCGGCCCCGAAACGGGCAATCAGGGTCAGGCGGCCTGCCTCGTTATCGGGATTGAGCAGGTCGATCAGCTTGATCAAGCCGTCCGGCGTGGTGGTCGGGCCGCATTTGAGGCCGATCGGATTGCGGATCCCGCGGCAATATTCGATATGGGCATGGTCGGGCTGGCGGGTACGGTCGCCGATCCACAACATGTGGCCGGAAGTGGCGTACCAATCCCCCGTGGTCGAATCCACACGGGTCATCGCCTGCTCGAAGCCCAGCAACAATGCCTCGTGCGAGGTATAGAAATCGGTGGCGCGCAATTCGGGATGCGCTTCGGGATCAAGCCCGATGGCGCGCATGAAATCGAGCGTTTCGGTAATGCGGCCCGCCAATTCCTCGTAACGATGCGACAGCGGGCTGTCTTTGACAAAGCCGAGCATCCAGCGATGGGCGTTTTCCAGATTGGCATAGCCCCCCGTTGCAAAGGCGCGCAACAGATTGAGGGTTGCCGCCGACTGGCGATAGGCATCAAGCTGGCGGGCCGGATCGGGGATACGCGATTCCGGCGTGAAATCGATCCCGTTGATGATGTCGCCGCGATAGGAGGGCAGTTCCACCCCGTCGATGGTTTCATTGGGGGCAGAACGGGGCTTGGCGAATTGTCCGGCCACGCGGCCGACTTTGACCACCGGCGAGGAGCCGGCAAAGGTCAGCACTACCGCCATCTGCAAAAACAGCCGGAAGAAATCGCGGATATTGTCGGCCGAATGTTCGGCAAAACTTTCGGCGCAATCCCCGCCCTGGATCAGAAAGGCTTCGCCGGCGGCCACTTTGGCCAGAGCGCGCTTCAATTTGCGGGCTTCACCCGCAAACACCAGCGGCGGAAATCCGGCAAGCTGGGCCTCGACAGCATTCAGCGCATCCACATCGGGATAGGCTGGAACCTGCTGGATTGGCTTTGAACGCCACGATGACGGTGTCCAACGATCAGACATAGCCTCAATCTCCGTTTTTGCTCTGCTTTTTGTGTCTGCAAGCCCGAAAGCCCGACAAGAAGCCGTGCTTATAACCGACCCCGCCCCAAGATGCCAGTTTGATCGCAAGCGATCTGCTATCCTGCTTCCCACCCGCCCTGTCACGCATCTTCAGGATCAAACGGTTGAGTTTGCGTGGCTTTTTTGGCTTTGGAGACGGGTTTGCTGGCTTGGGCGCGCAAGCCAGCCTGATAGGCTTTTTGTGCCCATGCGCCCAATTGCTCACTGTCCTCGAACACATCCGGCGGCACTTGCCAATAGGACAGCGAAACCGGCTTGCCTTTCGCGTGATAGACAAAGGGACCAGCCCCCGCTTGCTCGAAATCCTTGCGATTACTGTCGTCGACCTTGAAATACAACGTGTCGTCGACAATCAGCGCAAACATGACCCCCTGCCGATACAAGCCATACCCGCCGAACATCCGCCGACTGGCCACCGCGTGCCAATCGGCCAGCGCATCGAGAACGAAATCGACATAATCGGAGGGCATGGCTGTCCTTGGTGTGAAACGGCTCAGTGTCTCGACAACGGCTCAAAACCGCCCTTTGTGGCGGTTCTCCCCGTCTTCACAACGCAACAACACGTCTTGGATGCCCGTGGCAGGCACAAGAAGGACAGTGATCAAGACACCGCCAGAACCAGTCCCTTACCCCGCAGGCACAAACGGGGTGCGCATGGTGACGAGTTCTTCGGCGGCGGTCGGGTGGACGGCCATGGTCATGTCGAAATCACGCTTGGTCGCGCCCATCCGCATGGCGATACCGATGCACTGGATCATTTCACCGGAGGCTTCGCCCAAGATATGCACACCGAGCATTTTATCGGTGTCACCATCCACCACCAGTTTCATCAAAGTGCGGTCGGGTCGGCCCGACAGGGTATTTTTCATCGGCCGGAAGCTGGTTTTGTAGATCACCACATTGGCGTGGCTGGCGCGCGCCTGTTCCTCGCTCATGCCGACGGTACCGAGTTCGGGGGTCGAGAACACCGCTGTCGGGATCATCGCATGCGAGGCCACCACGGGGCGGCCGCCGAACACCGTATCGGCAAAGGCATGGCCCTCCCTGATCGCGACAGGGGTCAGCGCGGCGCGGTTGGTGACATCACCCACCGCATAGATCGACGGCACCACGGTTTGCGAATTCTCGTCCACAGGGATCGCACCCAATGCGCCAAGCTCTATCCCTGCGGTGTCCAGCCCCAGCCCTTCGGTATTGGGGTTGCGGCCCGTGGCATAGATGACCCGCTCGCAAGGCACGCTGTTGCCGCCTTCCAGATGCACGGTCAAATGCCCGCGTTGCCCCTCGATCCGTTCGACGGAGGATTGCGCGCGCACGGTGATGCCCGATTGTTGCATGGCCTCGGTCAGGGCCTGCCGCAGATCGTGATCGAAATGCGGCAAGACCAACGCACTGCGGAACACCAGCGTCACCTTCACGCCCAACCGCACCAGCAGACAGGCAAATTCGATCCCGATATAGCCTGAGCCGACAATCACCACCGATTTGGGCAGGGTTTCCCAATCGAAAAACTCATCCGAAGTATCAGCCAACTCGATACCAGCGACCTGAGGGGGCAAAAAGGGCCGCGCCCCGGTGGCGATCAGGATGGTTTTGGCGGTGACCGTCTCGCCGGTCTTGAGCAGTTTGACGGAATGGGGACCGGTTACTACCGCCCGGCTTTCGACAATATTGACACCGGAGCGTTCGAGATTGCCGCGATAGGCCTTTTCCAACCGGTCGATTTCGCGGTCCTTCTGGACCTTCAGAATCGAGAAATCGAAGCTCGGCGGATCGATATCCCAGCCGAAACCGACCGCATCGGCAATCTCGTCACCGAAACGGCTGGCATAGACATAGAGCTTTTTCGGCACACAACCGCGGATCACGCAGGTACCGCCCATCCGGCTCTCTTCGGCCAAAGTGACCTTGGCCCCGTAGCCCGCCGCAATCCGCCCGGCCCGCACCCCGCCCGAACCGCCACCGATGACAAACAGATCCACATCATATTGTGTCATGACCAAGCCTTTACGCTGTCGTGAGGAAGAAAAATCAATCGAGTTGGCCCATCACACGGATGCCATCTGCCGTTGCCAGTATCGCGGCTGTCGCCATGCCGATAAACAGGCCGTGTTCGACCAGTCCCGTCACCCCGTCCAGCGCATGCGCCAGCGCATCGGGATCGGGGATGGCCACACAATCGGCATCCAGAATCGCATTGCCGGAATCGGTCACAAACACCGAGCCATCGGCCTTCAAGCGTCTCGTGATCCGCGTTTGACAGCCCGCCCCGACCAACACCGCGACCAGCCTTTGCTGTGTCGTATTGAGCCCGAAAGGCACCACCTCCAGCGGCAGTTTGAAACGGCCCAGTTGCGCCACCTGCTTGGTTTCATCAGCGATCACGATCAGCCTTTTGGAGGCCAGCGCCACCATTTTCTCGCGCAGATGCGCGCCGCCGCCGCCCTTGATCAGCCGCAAAGCGGGGTCGATCTCGTCCGCGCCATCCACCGTCACATCCAGCGCAGGTGTCTGTTCCAGCGTGCTCAGCACAATGCCAAGCCCTTCGGCCTGCTGGCGGGTGGCTTCCGAGGTCGGCACGCCGACAATATCAAGGCCCTCGGCCTTGATGCGCGCGGCCAACAGATCAACAAAATGCCTGGCGGTCGACCCTGTCCCCAACCCCACTTTCATGCCTGAACGCACGGTCGCCACCGCACGCGCGGCCGCTTCACGTTTCAAAATCTCGAATGTGTCGGGGGTTGGCTGGCTCAACGGTCTATTCCCTTAAAATTCAACTTGCCTTCAAAACTCAGGATGCCCCAACCTAGCACGAAGGGCGAAAAATCCAATCACCGGCCTTGGCAAGACTTGACGCAACCCACAGGATCAGGCACCCCCATCGGCATGAGCACAGAATTTGACCCCAACCTGCCGACCATCGTGTTTGATCTCGATGGCACGCTGGCAGAAACCGCCCCGGACCTGATCTGGACCCTCAATGCCGTTCTGGCGGAGATCGATCTGGCCCCGATCCCGTTCGAGCTGGCACGCGACCTGATCGGCGCGGGCGCACGCGCCCTCATCAACCGCGGACTGGCCGCCGACGGGCGACAGCTGAGCGACGAGGATGTCGAAAAACTGTTCAACCGCTATCTTGAAATCTATGACACGCGCCTGTGTGTGGAAACGCATCTGTTCGAGCATGTGGCGGAATCGCTCGATATTCTCCGACAGCGCGGACACAGGCTGGCCGTGTGCACCAACAAGATGGAATACCACTCCCTCAAGCTGATCGACGCGCTGGGCATTGCCCCCTATTTCAGCGCGATTTGCGGCCGCGACACCTTTGCCTTCTGCAAGCCCGATGCCCGCCACCTGACCCATACGGTCATCAAAGCCGGCGGCGACCCCGCCAAGGCGATCATGATCGGCGATTCCCGCACCGACATCGACACCGCACTCAACGCCAACCTCCCCTCGATCGGCGTCCCCTTCGGCTACACCGACACCCCGATGGCCGCATTGGGACCGGATGTGCTGATCAGCCATTTCAGGGAACTGCCGGAGGCCGTGCTCGGACTGGTGGCGCGGGGGTGATATCCCGGAATTAAGAATGGCTTGGTGATTTTTTTGCTAATCAATGGTGGGCGCGACAGGGATTGAACCTGTGACCCCTCCCGTGTGAAGGGAGTGCTCTCCCGCTGAGCTACGCGCCCTGATCCTTGGTGGACCGGATGGCGGTTTCTAAGCGTCATCGGGGCCTGCGTCAAGACTGTGATGGATGCAAAGCGCAGGCGGGCGGCATTTATCGGGATTATCCTGTTAAAGATTTGAAAATAGATTGCCTGCTACACTGGCAACACTCTTGAAATCCGGACCACACAACGGCAAAAGAGGCTGAATGGCACTGAGAGTTGAAACGGCGCGGCTGAAATGGCGCGACCGGAATGGCTCGGCTGGAATGTCCCGGCTGGAATATTTTGGCCAGTAAATCTTGGCCGGAATATCCCGATTTGGGGTGGTTTGACATTCGGGATGTCGAAAGACTCGAAACCAGTATCCGGGAATGAAACACCGGAGATTGAATTGAGGCCTTTGATATTTCGGTTTGATCACGCCGGATTTTCAGGATCGGACTTTAAAATCCGTGGAATTCACGGTCTTTGATGTGGTATCATTATCAAAGCGAGAGAAACAATCGGGGTGATGCGGATCAGGCGTGCGGCCTTGTCCGACAACCTTGCGGACCAGAGGGTATCGGGGCAACGACATGCGGTTAAAACATCTTTTCGCTCTTTCGGCTTTGGCGATTTTGGCAGGTCAGGGCATGGCCCAAGCCTATAATATCGATCCTTTGACCCGCAAACCCTATGCGCCGGTGGTCAAGCCGCAGGCGGCGGCACCAGCGCCGGCCACAACCGCCAGCACCAATAGCGGCACCTTCAACGATTCCGTGGCCATTGTGGCGCGCGAAACCGTGTCCTTCTCCGGCAATTACGAGCCCGGCACCATCGTGGTGTCGACCAGCGAACGGCGCATGTATCTGGTGCTCGAAAACGGCAAGGCCATGCGCTACGGCGTGGGTGTCGGCCGTCCCGGTTTTGAATGGGGTGGCGAAACAAAGATTACCCAGAAGCGCGAATGGCCGGATTGGACCCCTCCACCCGAAATGCTCAAGCGCCGTCCCGATCTGCCACGCTATATGAAGGGTGGACCTGAAAACCCCTTGGGCGCGCGCGCCATGTATCTGGGCAGCTCGCTCTATCGCATCCATGGCTCCAACGAGCCGGAATCGATCGGTCAGGCCGTTTCTTCGGGATGCATCCGCATGGTCAACGAGGATGTGATCGACCTGTACGAACGTGTCAAAGTCGGCGCTTCGGTCATCGTGATGCGCTAAGCGCAACAGCATCGAGCCAAAAGCCCGCTCCGGCGGGCTTTTTTGTTGGTTTCAGCCGCGCGATAGGCCCTGGGCGGCCAGCGCATCGAGATAGCGTTGCCAGATCTCGTCACGCTGTTCGGCGAGCGAAATCAGGAAAGACCAGGTGTAAAGGCCGGTGTCGTGGCCATCGTCGAAGACCAGCCGGATCGCGTAATGGCCGACCGGCTCGATCGCCTTGATGGTGACATGGCGCTTGTTGCCTACCGTTTTTCGCTCGGAGGGATGGTGGCCGCGCACCTCGGCCGAAGGGCTTTCCACCCTGAGAAATTCGGCATCGAGGGTCAGGTGCCGCCCGTCGCCGAATTGCAGGGACAGCTGTTTTTTATCGGCAGACAGGCGAATTTCCGACAATTCGGCCTCTGGAGCAGGCAATTCGGGCTGATTTGTCATGGTTTGTTCCCTCATCTCTCATAAACACCTGACAGCTTTGCTATAATAGGCATTGACCACGCAGCTGTAAGCGAGGATCAATAGAGGCACAATGAAAAGCGTGACAAACATGGCTCAATCATCATCCCCTCTTACGGTTCCCTCGCAACAGCCGATCATCGACCCGTTCGGACGGCATGTCAGCTATTTGCGTGTCTCGGTGACCGACCGCTGTGATTTCCGCTGTGTCTATTGCATGTCCGAGGATATGCACTTTCTGCCCAAACAGGATTTGTTGACGCTGGAGGAGCTGGATCGGCTGTGCTCGGCCTTTGTCGGGCGCGGGGTCAAAAAACTCAGGATCACCGGCGGCGAACCGCTGGTACGGCGCGATATCATGCAGTTGTTCCGCGGCCTGTCGCGGCATCTGGCATCAGGCGCGCTCGAGGAATTGACCGTGACCACCAACGGCTCGCAACTGGCCCGTTATGCCGACGAGCTTGCGGCCTGCGGTGTGCGCCGCATCAATGTGTCGCTCGATACGCTCAAACCCGACCTGTTCAAGGAGATTACCCGCTGGGGTGATCTCGACAAGGTGCTGGCCGGGATCGATGCCGCGCAAAAGGCCGGTATCCATGTCAAAATCAACGCGGTGGCCCTGAAAGGGGTCAATGACGGTGAAATCGAAACCATGATCGAATGGGCGCACGGGCGCGGCATGGACATTACCTTTATCGAGGTCATGCCGATGGGCGAGATCGAGACCTCGCGGTTCGATCAATATTGGCCGCTGTCGCAGGTCAAGGCGCAATTGCTCGACCGCTTCACCATGGAAGACCTTGAGGACCAGACGGGCGGTCCTGCGCGTTATGTCAGGGTGAAGGAGACCGGCGGACGGATCGGCTTTATCACCCCGCTCACCCATAATTTCTGCGAGAGTTGCAATCGGGTGCGGCTGACCTGCACCGGGACGCTTTACATGTGTCTTGGGCAGGATGATGCCGCCGATCTGCGCGCCCCCTTGCGGGCCAGCGCGTCCGACGGGCCATTGCTGGCGGCCATCGATGCCGCCATTTTGCGCAAACCCAAGGGCCATGACTTCATCATCGACCGCACCACCTCGCGCCCCGCCGTCAGCCGCCACATGAGTGTGACCGGTGGCTGAGGCAACACCGGACGCGCCGGCCAGAACACAGGCGCAACAAGCGCTTGATGCGCATCTGGTGCAATCCAAAAACAACCGGCGCGGCATTATCTCGGCGCTGTGCGCCATGGCGCTGTTTGTGTGCAACGACTCGCTGGTGAAACTGGCCACGGCCAGCTATGCCACCGGACAGGTGCTGGTGATCCGCGGCCTGTTTGCCACCTCGATCATGCTGACCATGGTGCTGGTCTCGAAACAGGGGGCGAGCTTGCGCTTCATGTTCACGCGGCTGTTAATGGTGCGGGCCGTGGCGGAATCGATGGTCGCGCTGTGCTTTGTGACCTCGATCGCCCAACTGGCCCTCGCCGATCTGACCGCCATTTTACAAGCCACCCCGCTGATCATCACGCTGTTTTCGGTGATTTTGGGGATCGAAAAAATCGGCTGGCGGCGGTGGTCGGCCGTGATTGTCGGCTTTGTCGGCGTGTTGCTGGTGGTCAAACCGGGTGGCAATACATTCAATATTTATGCGCTTCTGGCCCTGTTTTCGTGCTTTCTGGTGGCCTTCCGCGATTTGATGACCCGCAAGATCAATCCGGCCATCCCCACGGTGGTGGTATCGCTGACAACAACGCTCAGCGTGGTCGTGGTTGGCCTGTTTCTGGGGCTGGACAGCTGGAAGCCGATCGAACTGGAACCCACCCTCTATCTGATGGCGGCCGCCCTGTTTGTTTCGGCAGGCAATATGAGCATTGTCAAAGCCTATCGCATCGCCGATCCGTCTGCCGTCTCGCCGTTCCGCTATTCGGTGGTAATCTGGGCGTTTCTATCGGGTTTTGTTGTGTTCGGCGAAATTCCCGATACGTTGGCGATCATCGGCACAGGATTGATCGTGGCCAGCGGGCTCTACACGGTGCATCGCGAGCGGGTGCGGGCCAGACGCTTGACCAGCGAAGCCAATCTTTCCGTGTAAAAGGGCAGGATTTTCAGGCTTTTTTGCGGATAATCGACCCGAAAAAACCCATTGACTGTTGCCGCCAAGGCCGCAAAGTAGTTAAAGAGCAATCGGCGAGACAGCCGAATGGATTTCCGCTTGCAACAGGCCAGATCAAACAAGCCCGAAGGGCAAACACTGATCCTGTATGACAGCGGCGTGATGGGGGATGAGACATGGCCTTTTTTCTCAATCTGAGCCGGTTGATCGACGGTGTTTCGACATTTATTGGGCGCAAGCTGAGCTGGCTGATCCTGCTGGCGGTGATTGTGTCGACCGTCAACGCCATTATCCGCAAACTGTTCGATGTATCCT
Source organism: Hyphomicrobiales bacterium (assembly GCA_947455455.1). Taxonomy (GTDB): domain Bacteria; phylum Pseudomonadota; class Alphaproteobacteria; order Rhizobiales; family Beijerinckiaceae; genus CAIYZJ01. Next base: position 12,219 of record CANGOE010000004.1, on the reverse strand, counting down.
CCAATTCATGGCTGGAACTGCAATGGGTGCTGTTCGGCGCGGTGTTTTTGCTGTGCTCGTCATGGACCCTGCTGTCGAACGAGCATATCCGCATCGACATCATCAACAGCCTGTTGCCCAAAGCCGTGCGCGACTGGATCGATATTATCGGCCACGTATTCTTTCTTCTGCCGTTGACCATCATCATGATGATCGTGTCCTGGCCGTTTGCCATCCGCTCACTGCTGTTGAACGAGCAATCGGTCAATGCGGGCGGGCTGGCGCAATGGCCGGCCAAATTCCTGATCCCGATCGGATTTCTGATGCTGTTTTTCCAAGGTATTTCCGAGCTGATCAAGCGGATCGCCATCATGCGCGGTGCGCTGGAGGATACGACTTCGGGTGGCGGACATCATGCCGCCGCCGAAGCCGAAGCCGCCCGCCTGCTGGCGCAGGTCGAAGAAGCCCGTTGATCCACACATTCCGCCGCCTCCTTCCGGCAAAGGATAACCGCCCATGACCGCCTTTATCATCCACAACATGGCCCCGATCATGTTTGCCGCGCTGGTGGCCTTTATGCTGCTGGGTTATCCGGTAGCCTTTGCACTGGCGGCCAATGGGTTGATTTTCGCCCTGATCGGGATCGAGTTGGGATTGTTCCGTCCCGACTTCATTCAGGCTCTGCCCGAACGCATCTTCGGGGTCATGAACAATGATACCCTGCTGGCCATTCCGTTCTTTACCTTTATGGGATTGATATTAGAGCGATCGGGGATGGCCGAAGACCTGCTCGACACCATCGGCCAGTTGTTCGGCCCGATCCGTGGCGGTTTGGCCTATGCCGTGATTTTTGTGGGGGCCTTGCTGGCCGCCACCACCGGTGTTGTCGCGGCTTCGGTGATTTCGATGGGGCTGATCTCCCTGCCCATCATGTTGCGCTATGGCTATGACCGGCGGCTGGCGGCTGGCGTGATTGCGGCCTCCGGCACACTGGCACAAATCATCCCGCCCTCGCTGGTGCTGATTGTCATGGCCGACCAGCTCGGCAAGTCGGTGGGGGACATGTATGAAGGGGCGTTTATCCCCGGTCTGGTGCTGTCGGCTCTCTATGCCCTCTATGTTTTTCTGATCACCATTGTCGCACCGCAAGCCGCCCCCGGCCTGCCGGACGATGCACAGGCCCTCAAAGATCCCGATGGCAAAAGCCGCCGCCTGTCTTTGCTGGTGGTTACGATCCTGTCCGGCGTGATCGGCTATCTGGTCATCCAGCGCACCGGACAAAAGGCCGGAGCAGACTTCGTGGTGCTGACCATGTCGGTGGCTGTCGGCGTGTCTTTCCTGCTGGCGGTGATCAACAAATTGCTTGGGTTGAAACTGCTGTCGGTGATGGCCGAAAACGTCATTTTCGTCATGGTGCCGCCACTGGCTTTGATCTTTCTGGTGTTGGGCACGATCTTTATCGGCGTTGCCACCCCGACAGAAGGCGGGGCGATGGGAGCCGCAGGGGCGATTATTCTGGCCCTGATGAAAAAGCGGCTGTCGTTTGACCTGTTGCGTCAAGCCACCGAGTCGACCGCCAAACTGTCGGCCTTTGTCGTGTTCATTCTGGTCGGCGCGCGCGTGTTCTCGCTGACCTTCTATGGCGTGGACGGGCATAAATGGGTGGAAGAATTGCTGGTCTCCCTGCCCGGCGGCACGGTCGGCTTTCTGATTATCGTCAATGCGCTGATTTTCGTGCTGGCCTTCTTCCTCGATTTCTTCGAGCTGGCCTTCATCGCCGTGCCGCTGATCGGCCCTGCGGCCGAAAAACTCGGGATCGACCTGATCTGGTTCGGGGTGATTTTGGGGGTCAATATGCAGACCTCCTTCATGCATCCGCCGTTCGGATTCGCGCTGTTCTACCTGCGCTCGGTGGCCGCCAAAGAGCCGTATAAGGACCGCGTGACCGGCAAGATGATGGATCCCGTCACGACTGGACAAATCTATTGGGGGGCCGTGCCCTTCGTGGTGATCCAGTTGATCATGGTCGGACTGGTGATCGCCTTCCCGCAAATGGTCATGCATTACAAATCGACCGGCGTGGTGATCGACCAGAAAAAGGCGATGGAGCAGTTGCAGAACCTGCCCGGCCTGTCGGCTCCCTTGCCGATGATGGACCTCAATTCCATGCCCGGCCTGCCGGGTGTGCCGAAGAAGTAAACCGGCACAAGGCATTATCCAGACAATAAAAAACCCCGGATTGTAAAATCCGGGGTTTTCCTTGTTCGCTTGATCCTCAGCCGCGACTGCGCTGGCGGATCATGAAGCTGTCATAGTTATATTCGGCGATCTGCCACCACAGATATTGCTCGCCGCGGAAGGCCATATAGTGATCGTGGACCTTCTTGAAATCCGCGCTCTTGGCGCTGAATTCGGCATACATTTCTGTTGCGGCCTTGTAGCAGGCTTCCATGATTTCGGGAGAGAAAGCACGAAGCTGTGCGCCGTTCTGCAACAGGCGGATGATGGCGGCAGGGTTGCCGTGATCATATTTGGCCTGCATGTCGCCGTTCACCATCGCGGCGGCCTGGGTCAAAATCGCCTTGTAGCTTTTCGGCAATTCGTTCCACTTCGCCTGATTGATCATCATGTGCAAGGCGGCATTGCCTTCCCACCAGCCCGGAGCATAGTAGTAAGGAGCCACTTTGTTGAAGCCGAGCTTTTCGTCGTCATAAGGACCGACCCATTCGGCCGCATCGATGGTGCCCTTTTCGAGAGCCGGATAGATATCGCCACCGGCAATCTGCTGGGGCACTGCGCCCATGCGCTGAAGCACCGTACCGCCCAAACCGGCGATGCGCATCTTCAAGCCCTTCAGATCGTCAACGGTCTTGATTTCCTTGCGGAACCAGCCGCCCATCTGTGTGCCGGTATTGCCGGCGGGCATCGAGATCACATTGTATTTGGCAAAAAATTCGTTGAGCAGGGGCAGACCACCGCCATGATAGAACCACGAATTCTGCTGGCGGGCGTTGAGGCCGAACGGCACCACGGTGCCGAAAGCAAAGGTCGGATCTTTGCCGACATAGTAATAAGGCGAGGTATGGGTCATTTCGACCGTGCCGTTTTGCGCGGCATCAAGCGCCTGCAGACCGGGGACGATTTCGCCCGCCGCAAACACCTGGATCTGGAATTTGCCATCGGTGGCTTCCGAGACAGCCTTGGCAAAGGTTTCAGCGCCACCGTAAATCGTATCAAGCGATTTCGGGAAGCTCGATGTCAGGCGCCATTTGATTTCCGGTGCGCTCTGGGCGATGGCAGGTGCTGCGACAGCACTGGCCGCAACCAGCCCCAAGCCTGTCGACTTCATAAAGTCACGACGTTTCATCCGTTCCCTCCTCGTTTCACGTGTTCTGGATATCCAAGATGTTCAAGATAGTCCGTGTCTCTATCATAGTGTTTTGCACGGTTTGATCAATGGGCTTCGGATGGCCCCTTCTGGCCGCTTGGCGGGGCGCGCATCAACGGAACCAATGCGATCAATCCGATGAAAATCAGCGTCAGAGCCAGAAAGACATCGGCCATGCCCATCACCATCGCCTCGCGCCGTACCATCATCGATAGTTTTCTGGTCGCCATCAATGCCCCCTGCCCGACATCATCGGACAACAGCATGGTCAGATCGGCCATTACCTCCTCGGCACGGTGATGCCCCCAGCTGATCGCCTCGCGCAAACGCAGGATATGCAAATCGGTGCGGTCGTTCAGCAGGGTATTGATCATGGCGAGACCGATAGCCCCACCCAGATTGCGGGTCAGATTATACAGTCCCGATGCATTTTTGAGCCGTTGCGGCGGCAGTGTTCCCAAAGCCAAATTGTTGATCGGCACCATGCACATCATCATGCAAAAACCGCGCAGGATTTGCGGGACAAGCAATTCGTTGAAATCCCAATCCTTGGTCAGATCAACCACCATCCAAGTGCCCAAGGCGAAGCCGGCAAAACCGGTGGCAATCATCACCCGCAAATCCATCTTGGCCGATAATTTGCCGACAATCGGAGCGGCAATAAACATCGAAATGCCGGTGACAAACATGGTCTCGCCGATCATCAAAGCCGAATAGCCGCGCACGCGGGCCAGATAGACCGGATAGAGATAGGTCAACCCGTAAAGCCCGATGCCCATCGCCACCGACATCAGGGAGCCGGTCCAGAAATTGCGGTCATCAAAGGCGGTCAGATCGACAATCGGTTGGGTGGCGGTAAAACATCGCCAGAAAAACACCAGAGCACCGACCAGCGAAACCAGCCCGCATATCACGATGGTATCATCGTTGAGCCAATCCTTAGCCGAACCTTCTTCGAGGAAATATTCGAGTGTGCCCAGAAACAGCGCCATCGAGACCAGCCCCGCCCAGTCGAACCGTTCCAGCAGGGACAGATCCGGCTCGTCGAAATCCACCAGCATCCATACCGTCACCGTGACGATGATGCCGGGAATCACATTGACCAGAAACAACCAGTGCCATGAAAACAGATCGGTGAGATAGCCGCCCACCGTCGGCCCGATGGTCGGGGCCAAAGTGGCCACAAGCCCGATAATCGGCGCAATGATCGGCTGTTTCTCGCGCGGGAAAATCGTATAGGCCGCCGCAAACACCGTGGGGATCATGCCGCCACCGATAAAGCCCTGCAAACACCGCCAGACAATCATTTCGGGGATCGAACTGGCTGTCGAGCACATCACGCTCATCAGGGTAAAACCGGCCGCCGAGGCCGCGAACAGATAGCGTGTGGAAAAAGCCCGCGACAGATAGCCCGACAGCGGAATCATGATCACTTCGGCGATGAGATAGCTGGTCTGCACCCAAGGGATTTCATCGGCACTGGCCGACAGGCCGGCCTGAATCTCCGACAGCGAGGCCGAAACGATCTGGATATCCAGAATCGCCATGAACATGCCGAACACCATCGCCATAAATCCAACCACTCTGAGCGGGGTCAGCGGTGGTGGTGCCGCATGGATCGGGGCCGCGGGCTTGACCGCTTTGCGCTTGGCTTCGGCCATTATCCGCGCCCTGCTGGAAGGTGGAGTGTCATATTACGGCCGGGTATCGACACTGGCGACCACCGACATGCCGGCCCGCAGAAAGCCTTGGTCGATCTGTGCCCGATCAATGGCAATGCGCACCGGAAAACGCTGGACGATCTTTGTGAAATTGCCGGTGGCATTTTCTGGCGGCAACAGCGAGAACAGGGAGCCGGACGCAGGCGAAATACCCGTGACACGCCCTTCGATCACCCGTCCCGGCGCGGCATCCACCGTCAGGCGGACCGTTTGACCGGTCTTGATCCGTGCCAGTTGGGTCTCCTTGAAATTGGCCTCGACATAAACACTGCCGAGCGGCACAAGAGCCATCAACCGACTGCCGGGCTGGACATATTGACCGGGCTGGGCCGCACGATTGCCGATGGCCCCGTCAAACGGCGCTTTAACCTGTGCAAATTGCAAATCGCGGCGGGCTTTGGCAACGCCTGCCTCGACCTCTTTGAGAGTGGCTTGCGCTTCAGCGCGCTCGGCTTTGAGCGCATCCAGCGTTGCTGTCGCGCCTTGCAATCCGGCCCTGGCCCCTGCCAGATTGGCCCGCGCACGGGTATCATCGGCTTGCGCCTGATCAAACCGTTGACGTGATCCATAATCATTGGCCACCAGTTTCTGCGCACGCTCCAAATCGGCGGCACTGCGCACCACCTCGCCTTCGGCGGCCCGCATTTGCGCTTCAGCCTGTGCGATCACAGCTTGCTGTGCCTGCATCTGGTTGCCGATCCGGCTGATCATCGCTTCCTGTGTGGCCTGACGCGCCTCCGAGGATTGCAAAGCCAGACGGTAATCGCCCTCGTCAATCAGGGCCAATACATCGCCCGCTTTGACCATCTGGTTGTCAGTTACCGGAACAGAGACCACATAGCCGGGAACTTTGGCCGCGATCACCGCCATGTCGGCGCGCACATAGGCATCATCGGTGGACACCACAAACCGGCCTTCCACCACATAGCCGAACAAAGCCCACAGCCCGTAAAGACCGAGCAGAGAGGCGACACCCAATAGAATTTGCTTTTTACCGGCTTTGCCGCGCGCGGCCAGACTGCGCTTGGCAGGCTTGGCTGTTGACACCGTATCCGCAGAGGCAACGGTTTGGTTATCAGGCTGGTTCTCGGCCATGCAGGCTCGTCCTTATCTCGTCATGTGGACCGCTCCCCCGTGGCATTGCGCCAGAGGATCGACCGATTCATTGACTGAACCGTTCGGTCATTGTTGCCTTGACTTAAAACGGTTGCCCTCTTAAATCAAGACTGACCGAACGGTTCGGTCACACTTCTTTTCGACAATCTGCCTCTTTCTACGCGCTTGAGGCCTGCCGGACCTGAAACCGGCCCGTGACGAGGCCCGATGGCGCGCAGGAGTGGTGGATCGGTCTTGCTGTCAATTATCGCGGAGCCGATGGTGGAACCAGACGATCACCCGTTTCAGGATGCAGGCGGATTGCCTTCAAGCGATGACACCGCCAAGCGGCGGCAGGTGCTTGAAGGGGCGCGCCAGGCGTTTCTGGCCATGGGTTTTGACGGGGCCAGCATGAATGACGTGGCCCGTCTGGCCGGCGTGTCGAAAGGCACGCTCTATGTCTATTTCCCCTCGAAAGCCGCCTTGTTCGAAGCCCTGATCCGCACCGAACGGCGGCAACAGGCCGAGCAACTGTTCCAGCTTGAGGATGATGACCGTCCCGTTGCCGATGTGTTGCAGGATCTCGGTGTCAATTTCATGCAGATGATGACCACGCCCGGTTCGATCGCCCATCTGCGCACAGTGATCGGCGTGGCGGGTAAACTGCCCGATATCGGCCGCGCCTTTTTCGAGGCCGGCCCGCAATATGGCTGGGGCCGCCTGTCGCAATGGCTCGACCGGCGCGTGTCCGAGGGGCGCCTATCCATTCCCGATACGCAACTGGCCGCCCAGCAATTCTTTGATCTGTGTCAGGTCGGCCACCTCAAACAACTGCTGTTTGCCACCCGTGAGCAATCAACACCCGCAGAGATCCAGGCGGGAGTGGCACAAGCAGTGACGCTGTTTATGGCGGGCTATGGAGCGCAAGAAAAAACAAATAATTGAATTGTCTTAATTTTTACAACTTTAAGTTTGTAGACAATTATTTCTATCCATCAATAATTATGAAATATTATTGATGGATGGAGACGATAATGAAAATTACAATTACTACATTTTCATTTGGTTTCGCATTGCTTTCAGCAAATTCAGCATATGCTGATTGCCGAATTGTTCCTTATACTTTTAATTTTTCAGCTAATCCGGTCTTGGAAACTGAAGGTGTTACTGATGGTGCCAAATGTACAAATAGATTTTCAACAAGAGGAAATGTTGCTTATACAGATTCTTCTATAGTCAAAAATCCAAAAAATGGCACTTTAGAGCATATCAATATCACGTCTTTTGATTACACTCCTAAAAAAGGATTTAAAGGAAAAGATGAATACACTATTAAAGTTTGCTCTGACAAAGGATGTGCTACAATTACTTACAAAATCACCGTAAACTAAAACAATAATAGCAGTTTATAATCTGCCATTATTGTTTCGAGATAAGTAAGACGGAATCAACCACAAGGCCTAATCAATCACAATCTTGGGCGCTTTGCGCACGGGTGTGCCGTTGACGATGTCCCACAGCTTTTGCGCCATACTTTTGTAGATTTTCGAATGGGCCCCATCCGGCAAGGTCGCGACCACCGGACGGCCCGAATCGGAGCGTTCCCGGATTTCAAGTTCCAGCGGCACGCCGCCGAGATAGGCCACGCCGTGCTTCTCCGCCTCGTGCATGGCCCCGCCATGCCCGAAAATATCCGAGCGCGAGCCGCATGACGGGCACAGGAAATAGCTCATATTCTCGACCAGACCCAAAATCGGCACATCGACGCGCTGGAACATCGCAATACCACGCCGCGCATCGATCAAAGCCAGATCCTGCGGGGTCGAAACAATCACCGCGCCGGCCAGTGGCACCGATTGCGCCATGGTCAGTTGGGCATCCCCCGTACCGGGCGGCATATCGACCACCAGCACATCCAGATCGCCCCAATTAACCTCGCGCAACATCTGTTGCAAGGCCGACATCACCATCGGCCCGCGCCAGATCATCGCGGCATCTTCCTCGACCAGAAAACCCATCGACATCACTTTGAGGCCATAGGCTTCCATCGGCTCCAGAATCCGGCCTTCGCTGACCACTGGCTTGCCCGACAAGGCCAGCAGGCGCGGCAAAGAGGGGCCGTAGATATCGGCATCCAGCATGCCGACCTTCAGGCCCAGCGCCTGCAAGCCCAGAGCCAGATTGACCGATGTGGTGGATTTGCCCACGCCGCCTTTGCCCGAAGCCACAGCGATAATGTGTTTGACACCCGGCACCAATTTGCGCGCTGTGCCAGCGGCGGCACGGGGTCCGGGTTGGGCGGCTGTGGTTGCGGCCGATCCCGACCGCTCGGACGTCAGCATCACCAAAGCGCCGGACAGGCCCGCAACCGATTTGACGGCCGCTTCGGCTTGCAACCGCAAAGGTTCAAGGGCTTTGACCTGATCGGCAGGGCACAGCAGGGTTACATAGGCTTTGTCACCCTGAACGGATACGCCCTGCAACATCGGCGAAACCGCCAGCGAGGCCGAACCATCAGAAGCCGCGACCTGCGCCAAAGCCTGACGAATATGCTGTTCTGTCACCATGTGACCCATCTCCCAAACCGGATTCGTGATCCGTTTTAACCGAGGCGGCCCCGTGAAGCGAGACAAGATCTGTCCCTGCTGGTATTTTATGCGCTCCCAAAACAAGCCATCGGCATTTTTTTAGAGGTTGAGACTGTCGCTCAGGCTTGCTCTGCGCTATGTGGGGATCAGCAACGGGAAAGGGCTACACCCCAAACACAGGCACCACCCGCCGCCATCAACCGCATTCGAGGGAGTAATCACATGGCCAAAGTGGCTTTTCTGGGACTGGGCGTTATGGGCTATCCAATGGCAGGCCATCTGAAGGCCAAAGGCGGCCATGATGTGACCGTGTACAACCGCACTTTTGCCAAGGCTGAAAGCTGGGCCAAGCAACATGGTGGCCATGCCGCCAAAACCCCGCGTGAAGCCGCACAGGATTGCGATTTTGTGTTTGCCTGTGTCGGCAATGATGACGATCTGCGCTCGGTTGTGCTGGGTCCTGACGGTGCCTTTGCAGGCATGAAAAAAGGTGCGATTTTTGTCGACAACACCACCGCCTCTGCCGAAGTGGCCCGCGAGCTTTATGCCAAGGCGCATGAGCATGGCGTGCATTTCATTGATGCGCCGGTATCGGGCGGACAGGCCGGCGCGGAAAATGGCGCGCTGACCGTGATGTGCGGCGGCGATGCCGACATTTATGCCAAAGCAGAACCTGTCATCACCGCTTTCGCCAAGGCTGTGAAACTGCTGGGCCCGTCGGGTGCCGGACAGCTCACCAAAATGGTCAACCAGATCTGCATCGCCGGTGTGGTACAGGGTCTGGCCGAAGGCATTGCCTTTGCCAAGCGTTCGGGCCTTGATGCGGAAGCCGTAATCGAAGCCATCTCCAAAGGCGCGGCCCAATCCTGGCAGATGGAAAACCGCTACAAGACCATGAACGCCAACACCTATACTTTCGGCTTCGCCGTGGACTGGATGCGCAAGGATCTCGGCATCTGTCTGGAAGAAGCCCGCCGCAACGGCGCGCATTTGCCGATGACCGCGCTTGTCGACCAATTCTATGGCGATGTGCAGGAAATGGGCGGCGGCCGTTGGGACACGTCAAGCCTGCTGGCCCGCCTGATCAAATAAGACGGTCACGCCAACAGCACGCCCCTGCTGTTATCCGATAAAATGCCCCCGAACGATGATCTCTTTCGGGGGCATTGTTTTAGGCCGGCCATGTGACCAAAAGGGCATCAGGATTTTAGGATGCCCTGCACGGTTCAGAAGCCGATCGAATAGGTCGCCAGAGCTGTTGTCGTGCTGGTGCCTTTGAAGGCCTGCTGTTGCCACTGCACGCCCAAGCCGATGCGCTCGGTTTTGCTCACATGATAGGCCAGTCCGGCCGAGGCTGTGGCCATCGAGCGTCGACGGTCGGGAAGCTGGACATCGAATGTTTCCAGCCCGACAATGCTGCTGGTGCCTTTGTAATGGGTCGTGGCCTCATCCAGAGCCTGCTGGATACCGACCGATGCCGAACCGGACAACTTATCCGTCAGCATGGCTTGCATGCCCAATCCGGCAATGGCCGAAAAGCTCTTTTGTTCCGTGCCGTTATAGGACAGGGGAGCCGTGACAACGGTGGTTGCGCTTTCGCTATAGGCACCCGTATGCAGACGGGTGAATTGCAGGCCGGCATAGGGGACAAGCACCACACCAGTGGCAATCGCCTGCTGATAGCTTGCAAGCAGACGATAGCCCTGCCCGCGCATCGGGGTTTTGCCGGAGCCTGCCTCGGTATCCGACAGAGCGGACCGGGTCGCCGTCAGGCTGGAATCGGACGATACGGCAGACACCTGCACCGCAAGGCCCTGACCGCTTTCATTCATGTTCCAGGCCGCAAACAGACCCCACATCGGGCTGTTTTTGGTCTGTCTGAAATTGGTGGAATTGTTGGTGTCCAGCGACTGGTCGGCAAAGGCTCCGATGCGGATGCCGGGGGCCGCGCGATAGCTGACAATCACCAATCCCGTTTCGGTGTGTCCGGTCGGGGAGGAATCCGCATAGCTGTAGCGGCCGCCGACACTGACGCAGAGATTGTTCTTGTCGAAGATGCCGCAATCATAGGACAAGCCCGCCTGCAGGGAAGAAACCTGCTGGTTGTAAACCGAGGCAAGGCCGCGGGCATTGGCCTGGATCATGGCCAGACTGTTGGTTGCCGATACAGTCGGGCCCGGTGTCCCGAAAACCAGATCCCATGCCGCACCATCCCAAACCAGACTATAGCTGTAGGTGTTAGCCCCGGATGTGAAACTGCCGGTTTTGGTGGCCGTGCTGTCAAAACTGCTATCGGAAGCCGCCTGAATGACGTTGTCATAGGTATGGTTGTTCTGGATCACCGAACCGGCCACAATGCCGAAATTCATCGTGCTGATCGCAAAATTATTGGTATTTTTGATGGTCAACGTCCCGAAGCTGGATGTGCTTGCCACCGCAATATTATAATTGGCGGGTGCAGTGCCGCCGAATGTGAAGCCGCTCTGGCCATTGTTGAGCGTGGTCAGCGTTCCCCGATTTTGGAAACTGGCATAGTCCGTATCACTGCCGCCCAGAATGGTTCCGGTGATGTTGTTGAGCGTCCCGACGGTACTGCCGTTGAAAATGCTGATGGCATTGGCCCCTCCGAGACCACCGCCGCCCGAAGAGATCGTGCCCGTATTGGTGATTGTCGTCACATTTGTATTGTTCAGATAGATCAGCTCGGCCGATGTCGAGGTGATGGTCCCGTTATTGGTAATGGTGCCGATTGTCGCATTCGAGGCAAAAATGGCTCGCATCACGCCACCATCGACGGTGGCACCGGAATCAATCGTCAAACCGGTTACAGTGCTGTTGGAGGGGTCGATCGCCCTGATCGTCGCGGACAGGGTAATGGTCGTGCCATTGGTGATGGTCAGACTGCCGTTGGTCCAGGACAGGTCGTAACAGCTCGTCGAAACCGTATTCGTAGACCCGTTGGCCACCGCGCAGGTGGCGGCCTCGACAGAGGTTGCGGACACTGCGAGTGAACCGAACAAGCCAGCCAAAGCCAAAGCCCTATAGGAGCCCGTCAATTTTTGAACCATGATAAACCTCTTTGATATGCAATTAATCTTATAATTCAGGACTTACAGCATTAAGCAAAAATTAATTATTCCGTCAACATAGGACATTAATCATAAATAAATATAGATATTTACTATATCATTATAAAACAAAAATAAATTTTATTTTATTTTAAATAAATAATAAAAATTATAATTTACATAGAAATAATTTTCTACAATGACAGAATAAATTTTATTTAAATTTAAATTGAAAAATTATAATTCATCAAATAATGAGACATATATATTTTAAACTGTAAATATATTTTAAAATATTACTTATAATCAAAACAGCAAAGAAAACCATATTTCGAGATATCAATATTTTTTTGTTGTGATGTGCAAATGAATGAGGCACG